>NZ_JBSYOO010000049.1:0-180210 GCF_058244675.1 Candidatus Thiodiazotropha sp. AKIB8
ACTCAATATACTCGGCGCCGAACATTTCAGAGCGTATTGCCAAAAAAGACATCAGGCGAATGAGATTATAGCGATCATGTGATTGTATGGCATTGTTTTACATGGGTAATTACGTATTTCACCACATTGGAAGCCATGAGGTGGCAAGGAAATAATCCCAATTATTCTTTGGCAATAAAGCCTATTGGCAGCATAGAAAAACTATCGACGTAAATGCTGACACTCATGCTCAAAGCACACAACCGAAAGGTCTAGTGGAATTAAAATAATACTTTCACAGTCTCTGGAGCATGGGAACGAGAAAAGCTTGAAAACTTGATGGCAATAAAGACAGGGGACAAGCTCTAATGCCATGACATTTGAAGGGATAGCATCTGATATGGTATTTGAAATGGTGAGGCAGGGCCGACACCCTACGCTCCATTCTGGCTTTTGGTGGGGCATGGCCCCACCCTACCCTGAACAGTGCGCCTCTTATTCATTCCCTCGCTGGAGCGTAGGAAAAAGGAAATACAAGTCGCCAGGTTATTGGAAATGCGATCTGTAGGGTGCTGGCCCTGCCGCACCATTCTGCCCGTTCTGGCTTTTGGTGGGGCAGGGCCCCACCCTACCTATCTTGAGAAAATGTAGGTGCGGCCTGGCCGTACCATCCAATTAGCACGCTAAAAAACAACTCAAAGAGTTTCCAGGATTTCCGCAAGCAGTTTACCGTCCAATGGATGTAAGGTATGGCTGAGTGGCGATTGCCGGACCTGAACCCTGCCTTTCAGCGCTGAGACACTATTCATGTCTTGGCTAAACGCCGGCACCAACTCGTCTCCCATACCAACTGGGCCAGAACGCACCACTGAAAGATAGTGAATCTCAGGATGAGGTTGGCGATTTAGCCAAAACAATAGGTTTCCAGGACGCTCAGGGGTTAGATCCAGTAATACGCCCCATGAGTCACGCACCACGTCATAGAGATCTCCGACAAGCAAGGATTTCACTGTACTGACCGGAAACAGATCGTCAGTCTTATCCAGTGCCTCAACGGATCTTAGGGTTCCCAAATGGGGCGATGCAATGGTAATCAATGCCTTTGTTTTCGGTATTCCACCCATCACCAGTGCTGCTCTTGCAACAACACCACCTGCTGAGTGACCAATCAGTATCAATTGCTCTTGAGGGTGACGTTTAGCTATGGCATTCAGCATATCCCTCAGAACCCTTGCCTGGATCATAATGGGCTCGATAGAGGGAAGCTCAACCGTGTAAAACTTATTTTTCGCTGATGCCGATGAGAGTGGAAGCAAGCCTCGGGCTGTGAGTACACCTGCCTGTTGCCAGCCTGCCTGATGAAGTCTATTGCTGATGCCGCTATGCTCCCAGGAAGCGGCGCTTCCAAGATAGCCATGCACCATAACCGCCACATCGGCCCTTGCCGATAAGGTAACCAGACTCAAGAATAAAACAGCAAACCATTTCATATTCAAACCCTCCTTACGCCATGCTTTGGTAATAGAGATTCTGCGGGTGTTTAGCCTCGGTAAAAAAGTGGTATCGCTCTAGAATAAGTCCCAGATATTGAATTAAAAAAGCGGCAATCGGTAGTCGCGATGATTCCAATACATAAGCAAGAAGAATCAATAGCACTGGCAGAATGAACACCATCAACAGAAAGCCGTAGCGAATCATCTGCAAAAAGGCTTCACTTTTACCATGGAAGAACTCACGGGTATTGAATGACCCTCCCATAAAACCCTGGGCCTTCTGGTGAAGATGCGCATGGTGCACCCCAATTGCTGACTGAAGGCTGACCTTGCAGCGGAATTCACTGTTACGATAGAGCGTCGCACCGCGGCTTATCGCTCCAAGCAAAGTTGCCACAACTGCCCAGGTGCCATAAAAAACCACCAAGTTCGATCCCTGATAGGCTGACACGGCAGCGGCCAGCATAAAGCCAGATGCTATACCTAGGAAAAGAAAGTTGGCTACCGTCAAAGGAGAGTGCCAGGCCTTGATAAAGCGAAGGCTGGCGTAAATCATGGCGGTACAGAGAAACAGTAAAAAAGTCGCCACGGTACCAATGGCACCGATAATCAAAGTGATATCCACCGGTAAGGTTTGCGATATAACAAAAAGAGGTTGAGTCCATTCCAGATAGTGAAATAGACCATACATTGCCGTTAAGGCCATTGTGACAGGCAGTATAATCACTTCACGGGATAGCCAGGAGGTTCGCCATTGAGTCGCTGCTCGCCAGGCCCTTTCTGGACGACCTAAATGAAACACCGATGCGATCAGTCCGGCAATCAGCAACAACAGGGATAAGATACTGCCCTGGGCATAGAACTCATCACTCTGCACCGGCAGCAAATTGGCCAGTGAGTAGAGTTGGCCTGTAAACAAGGCTAAAAACAGCCCCTGTCCGACACCTATCAAGGTGGTCAGGAATATTACAGAAAAGGCTGGATGCATGATTAATTCTCCGAAACTCAAATATCATGAAGGTTTTCGCTTGCAGCGTGCCTAACCATTACGCTTTCAGCCATCGCAATCGATACACCATTCATGAACATAAATTCATTGTCCATCTGGACGCTCTTACCAAGCCACATCATCAAGAGTCTCACCACCTTCAGGCAGGCTGGGCAGTTGCTCTTTCTTCAGCGGATTGTCAGCTCGTACCAACTCATCCTCATGAATCTGGATACGAGTCTTGCGTCGAGGCAGATAGTGATTTGCCGGTTTGGTACCCCATTCAGGCTGCAAGGCATAGCCACCCTGTTCACGGATCGCTACAGAGACTACCGAATCGGGATCATGCACATCGCCAAACAATCTGGCACTGGTTGGACAGGCCAAAACACAGGCGGGCTTACGTTCTGATTCCGGTATTGTCTTATCGCTAATGCGATCGATACAGAGGGTGCACTTTTTCATCACCCGCTGTTTTTCATCAATCTCGCGGGCGCCGTATGGACAGGCCCAGGAGCAATATTTACAACCGATACATTTGTCATAGTCCACCAGCACCACACCATTATCCTCACGTTTATATGAGGCACCTGTCGGACAGACCGGAACGCAGGGTGGATCTTCACAATGCAGGCAAGACTTGGGAAAGTGATAGGTCTCAGTATGGGGGAATACACCGGCCTCATAGGTCTGTACCCTATTGAAGAAGGTGCCGTTTGGATCTTCGTCATAGGGCCGTTTATCAGTCATGGAACCAGCCCAACCGGAGGTATTCCACTCTTTGCAGCTGGTCACACAAGCGTGACAGCCGACGCAGACGTTGAGATCAATGACGAGTGCTAGTTGTGTCATTTTATTAAACCAATAGTTAGATCATTCATTTGATGTTGTGCTTGCGCCGAAACATGCCGGCAAAGTAGGCCTGCCATTTACCTCGGCGAGGATCCTGACCTGGCACTCTCTTTTGCACTTTAAACTGGGGCGAGGTCACCTTGGGTTCATCCTTGCCGGCCGGATAGATCTTGACCCGCACATCAAACCAGGCCGCCTGCCCGGTTACGGGGTCAGAATTCGACATGAACTCTCCCGCTTCACAAGGTGGCAGCTCTTCAGAAATCAGATGATTGAGCAGAAACCCCTTCTGTGACTCATTCGCTTTGTCACTCAACCCCCAGGCACCGGCTGCTTTACCGATCGCATTCCAGGTCCAGACCGTACTCGGCTCTACCGCCTCAGAGAATCGCGCCATACAGCGCACTTTGTTGGTTGGCGATTCCACCCAGATCCAATCACCGTCTCCAAAACCACTCGCTTCCGCCAGCTTGGGATTGACGAATAGATAGTTGTGGGTGTGGATCTGACGCAACCAGGCATTCTGGGAATCCCAGGAGTGGTACATCGCCATCGGGCGCTGGGTCAGGGCACTGATCTGATACTGTCTGTTATCGATCAGCTTGTGCTCCAGCGGTGCAGTGTAAAACGGCAGTGGATCGAAATTTCTGTCAATCCGTTTACGTAACCGCTCCGGTGGCTGCTTACCCGGTAATTTCCCCTGGGCTGCCAGACGAAAGCGCTGCAACACTTCGGAGTAGAGATGTATCGTTATCGGCTCCACATAACGGGTCATGCCGTGGGCTCTTGCCCACTCCAGGTAGCCCTGATTCCAGTTGCGCATGTATTGATACGATTTTGGCAACTCGTATTGGTAGAAACAGCCGTTTTTCTGGTACATCTCCCATTGGCGGGGATTGGGTTCACCTTTAAGAAACTTCTCACCACCTTTACCCCGCCAGCCGGCCAGAAAGCCGATCCCGGAACCAGGAGAGCTTTCATAGTTGGTGATAAAATCCGGGTAGTCCCTGAATTTCCGACTACCATCCTGTTTCACAAAAGCCGGTAAACCAAGTCGACTGCCCAGTTCAATCAATACCTCTTGGAATGGTTTGCACTCCCCTTTCGGCGGCACCACAGGGATACGCACAGAGTCCACAGGCCCCTCAAATTCAGAGATTGGCCTGTCGAGCATCGACATCGCATCGTGACGCTCTAAATAGGTGGTATCGGGCAGCACCAGGTCGGCAAAGGCAACCGTCTCTGACTGGAAGGCGTCAGCAACAATAATGAACGGAATTTTGTACTCACCATGCTCATCCTTGTCTTTCAGCATATCCCGAACATTTTCGGTATTCATGGAGGAGTTCCAGGCCATATTCGCCATGAACAGCAACAGAGTGTCAATTGGATAGGGGTCACCCCGCCAGGCATTGGTGATGACATTGTGCATCAGTCCATGCACCGATAAGGGATACTCCCAGGAGAAAGCCTTGTCGATTCTTACCGCCTCTCCCTGTTCATCTACAAACAGATCGTCTGGCTTGGATGGCCAACCCAGAGGCATGCCGTCCAAAGGCGTATTCGGTTGCACACCCTCTGGTGAGTTGGGTGGCTTGGGACAAGGGGGAATGGGCCTTGGAAACGGGGCTTTGTGACGAAAACCACCTGGTCTGTCGATGGTGCCCAGAATGGTCATCAGGATACCCAGTGCACGGATCGCCTGAAAACCGTTGGAGTGAGCAGCCAGCCCACGCATGGCATGAAAGGAGACAGGATTACCAGTGACACTGGCATGGTCGTTACCCCAGCTGTCTGTCCATTGAATCGGCAGTTCAATTTTCTGGTCACGAGCTACCACACCCATTTCATGGGCCAGGCGCTTGATTGTCTCAGCAGGAATTCCGGTGATGTCTTCGGCCCACTCTGCGGTGTACTCTTCCACACGCTCTTTCAGCAGCTGAAAAGCCGGCTTTACTGAGGTGCCATCCTCAAGGGTGAAATTCCCCAACAGTCGGGGGTCAGTACCGGGTGTATGGGTTGAAATTTCCCGATCCAGCTCCCGATCCCACCAGAGTTTATTCTCTGGATCGAAGCAGCCCTCTTCCACATGGGTCTCAAAGCGACGGAAGAGGCCGTAATCGTCACACTCCTGGTCATCAACAACAAGTTCGGCAGAGTTGGTATATTTGATCAGAAACTCTCGATCGTAGAGTCCCTGCAGGATCAATTCACGGATGATCGCCAGTATCAGAGCGCCATCGGTACCCGGCTTGATGGGCACCCACTCATCGGCAATGGCTGAATAACCGGTGCGGATCGGATTGATGGAGATAAAACGTCCACCCCGCCGTTTAAAATCGGCCAGGGCAATCTTCATTGGATTGGAGTGGTGATCCTCTGCTGTACCGATCATGATGAACAGCTTGGAGCGCTCCAGATCGGGCCCACCGAACTCCCAGAATGAACCACCGATGGTATAGATCAGGCCAGCGGCCATATTGACTGAGCAAAAGCCGCCATGGGCTGCGTAGTTTGGCGTACCGAACTGCTTTGCAAACAGCCCTGTTAGGGCCTGCATCTGATCCCGGCCGGTAAACAGCGCAAATTTCTTGGGATCCTCCCCCCGTATTTTTCCAAGACGCTCTTCAATCAGGTCGAAGGCCCGCTCCCATGAGATCTCTTCAAATTCTGAGTCTCCCCGCTCAGCGCCCTGCTTACGCAGTAGTGGCTTGGTCAGCCGCGCAGGTGAGTACTGTTTCATGATACCGGATGAGCCCTTGGCGCAGATCACCCCTTTGTTTAGCGGATGGCTGGGATTACCCTCGATATGGCGTACTTCCCCATCCCTTAGGGTGACCCTTATTCCACAGCGGCAGGCACACATATAACAGGTGGTCTCTTTGGTCTCGACACGACCCAGATCGCTGTCAGATTGTTTTGTAGGATCCTGCATGGTGAAAAGCCTTGGTTTGAATTCAGTATGGGTAAGAATATCCTTATATTAGCTTTTTATGATTTACCATGCCAGCAATTACCATCACAATCCTTTGGGGGAGGACATACTTCATTTAATGGCGTTTAATAAGATTGACTAAGCCAACGCTCGTATGTTGCTTCGCCAGAACCGGAGAAACCGGTAGAAAAGCGGTTAATTTTTGGTTTGGTTTTTTGCCGTATCCTGTAGATTAAATCAATTTCCCTATTCAACAGATCCGGCTGAGGGTTACCTAAATTACCACGCCTAGTAACGATACCTCTCCACAACCTCGTAGCCGTACTCCTGCTTCCAGCCCCAGGAGTAGTTGCGCAGATCATATAGCGCTGCCCGCTCCGCCTCTGCTGAGGAGCGTGGACTGAAGCCACATCCATAACTGGTACGCGGTTTTCCACGTAGGGTGGTGTATACCGTTTTTACGATCACCATATAGGCATGGGGCAGATCGGTACTTGCCTGGGCGTGAACATCCTGACCTTTTGTTCGATAGCCTTGATCAAGAAGACGCTGTTTCGCTTTCAGCAGCGCTGTTTCCGCACTATCTGAGAAGGAGGCGTGCCACTCAATGGCGAGGGAGTCACCCTGGCGTTTGGCAACCACACAACTGCCACCAGCCCAGACTGATGCCGGAAACAGCAATCCCAGAATAATAAGCAGAACCAGACCCTTCATGAGAGAGGGTGTCGGGCGTGAACGTCGATCACAGCGCCTCCTTGAGTGATTCAAGATATTCCCAGCGTGCATAGGCCTGCTCCAGGTTTTGTTCCACCTCTGTCATCTGCAGCTGTAGCTCACCAACCTGTTCTGCCCCGGATGTCTGATAGAGATCGGGATTACTCAATTGGGCTTGGAACCCACTCAGGGATTGCTCCAGCTGTTCGATCGTTTGAGGCAATTGATCCAATTCGCGCTGATCTTTATAACTCAGCTTTGCTCTCTTGTTTTTCGGCTTTTCTTTCTGAGACTTGACCTTTTCCTGGTTGATTTTCTGCGCATCTTGCCGAAGCTCACGGCTTTTTTGCTCCCAGTCACTGTAGCCACCAACAGATTCTGAGAGCCTGCCCCCCTCCTCAAACACAAGACAGCTGGTCACAGAATGGTCGAGAAACTCCCGATCATGGCTCACCAGCAGCAGCGTCCCCTGGTAGCTCACAAGCAGCTCCTCAAGTAACTCCAGAGTTTCAATATCGAGGTCATTGGTAGGTTCATCAAGAACCAGAACATTGGCAGGCCTGGTAAACAGTTTAGCCAACAGCAGTCGGTTACGCTCACCACCAGATAAGGCATGTACCGGGGCTCTCGCCCGTTCTGGGGTGAACAAAAAGTCCTGTAGATAAGAGATGATGTGCTTGCTTTTGCCATCCACCTCAACCTTGTCGCTACCCCCGCCCACATTTTCCTGCACAGACAATGCTTCATTCAGCTGGCTGCGTAGCTGATCAAAATAGGCAACTTGTAGTTGAGTTCCTAACTTGATCTTTCCTTTGTCAGGCTGCAACTTCCCGAGCAGCAGATTTATCAAGGTCGTTTTGCCCGATCCGTTAGGACCGATAATACCAACCCGATCACCTCGCATGATGGTGGTTGAGAAGCCTTTGATCACGGGAGCCCCCTCCCAGGCAAAGTCGATACCCTCCACCTCGACCACCAGTTTTCCAGACCGCTCCGCTGACTGCAGCTGCATCTTCACTTGTCCGGTTGTATTGCGTCGTTTGCTGCGCTCATCTCGCATCGATTTGAGCATTCTGACCCGCCCCTCGTTACGGGTTCTTCTCGCCTTGATGCCCTGTCGAATCCAAACCTCTTCCTGGGCCAGTTTTTTATCGAATCTATCATTGGCTTGGGCTTCAGCATTCAGCATCTCCTCTTTTCGACGCAGAAAATTGCCATAGTCTCCAGGCCAATCAGTCATCTGCCCCCGGTCAAGTTCGAGAATCCTGGTCGCCAGCCGGCGTAAAAATGCCCGATCATGGGTAACAAACAGAACTGCACCTGGAAAACCAAGCAATAGATTTTCCATCCAGTCGATCGCCTCAATGTCGAGATGGTTGGTTGGTTCGTCCAGTAACAGCAGATCGGGTTCGGTAACCAATGCCTGAGCTAACAGCACCCGGCGCTTCAAACCTCCTGAGAGTTCACTGAATTGGGCATCTGCATCCAGTCCTGTGCGGGAAATAACAGTTTCCACCCGTTGCTCCAGCTGCCAACCACCTGAGGACTCAAGATCATGCTGCGCCTCTGCAAGTGATTCCAACAGCGCCTGATCTCCCTCCTCGGCCAGACGATGACTGATACGGTGGTAGTTCTTGAGTTTTTCTGCCAGCCCTCCCATGCCGTCAGCAACCAGGTCATAGACAGATCCGGAAACATCCTCGGGTACCTCCTGAATCAGACGGGCGATATCCACACCGTTACTGACTACACGCTCACCATCATCTGCGATCTGAGACCCCATGATCACCTTCATCAAGGTCGACTTACCCATACCGTTACGCCCCAACAGCGCGATGCGTTCTCCTTTTTCAATACTCAGGTTGACCCCATCCAGTAGTGGCGCATCGCCAAAGCTCAAGTGGAGGTTGCGCAGGGTTATTAACGGCATTGGTATTCCTGTATTTAAAGGCCCTTGTCGATGCAAAAGAGAAGCTTTTGATCACAGAGTAATAGCCTGATGAGGTGTGATTATCTCACAGCACTCCAGACTCGTCTCTTACCCTGGAAACAGGAGAACCGCGACAACGCTTAGGAGGGGTGGTTACCAGGTAATGGAGGAGGACTACGAAAATCCTGAAAGCGGATGTATCTGCAGCTTATAACTGCTCAGACTCCCAAGCCATCAATAGACGACTGACGTGGTGAGGCGCCTCTTCATTAAGCAAAATATTTTCCTGGCTCTGTATACCATCGATGAGTTTATGAATGCTGGTTATCAATGGTTGCAATCGCTCTCGCTCACCCTGCTTATCAACTAACCGCTGCACACCTGAGATCCGCTGATTAACCACCTCAACCAACAAATTCAGATTCTCCTTCCAACGCTGATAGCAGGTCTTGTTGTGCACGGGCATATTGCGCACTAAAACTGAGACAAATTTTGTATTGATTAAAGTGCGATGACCAAAATCGATGATTCGGCCTTTGTCATACATACTTTCCATCATCTCCTGATCCAATACCCCCACTTCACCGGCATGGGAAAAATAGTGGCCGCTGGAGGTCATACGTATAATCACCCGTAAACCAAATCGCTCAAAAGTGGTCAGCATCTGTTCCCCAAGAGAGCGGATATCATCGCACTCAAGACTGACAGAGATAAACTTCGCCAGCTCCCCAAGTTCAGCACTGAACGCCAAAGACTCTTCCATCTCCTCCTGAACCAGAGACGAGCGTTGCTTCGCATTCTGCAGATCATGATGATTGTTGAAAGCAATTCGAATCTTCAGTAACAGCTCATCTACATCATAGGGCTTGGAGACATAGTCATCAGCGCCGGCCTTATAACCAGCCAGACGCTCGCTTAATCTGGAGAGCGCAGATACAAAGATCACAGGGATCGGTGAGGTAGCTGGATTGGCCTTAATGATTCGACAGACCGTCAAGCCATCCATCAACGGCATATCGACATCAAGCAGTATCAGATCAGGTGGATCCTGCTCAAGCTGATCGAGACACATCTGCCCATTTGAGGCCAATGAGACCCGATAAGTGATTTTCAATATCTGTGCAAGGCTTGTCAGGTTTGACTGTTGATCATCTACAACCAGTATATGGTGAAGTTTAGAAGTCGGTTCCTGGTGACTCATCATCCACATCTCCGGGGCAAATACAAAACACCGTTATTTGAGGCCATACTCCAGAAAGCAATTGCTATCCCCCTTACTGGACGCCAAAATAAAGCCTGGTTAGTACATCTAAATTCTATCCCTTTTTGATGATTCCGAAAGCCCCACATCAAAGATGGATTATTGTCAGTTTAGTGATTTTTATGCGCATAACCATACACCTCAGCCCGCACAGGTTCCACCGTCACTGGAAAAAATTCACTGCCTATCAATGCACGATCTGGTATGGTTGACAATGTAGCTATGTTTTTACCTGGGTAGTTCCGGTTTTCTGATTGGAAAAAGTCTATGCAAATGGAGGCTTTATTATAATCGGCATTGATTTTGTCTCCTCTGAGCTAAACCAAGCCGGTTTCGCTGCATGTTGAAACTGACAGTCAGGATGGATGAAAAATCAAACGCTTCAGAGCTATCTTAGGTAACTAAAAACGGGCACAATCGACTACTTCCAGAGATCACTATTTCTCGCTGATACGGAATATATTCTCAGGTGCCCCTAAAAGCCGTAAATTTTATGTGGTTAAAAAATAATTATGGTTAAAATCGTTACCTTTAAGGACGCCAGGGATGGAGTTGCAGACTGTCTGAAGTGCTCGTTACGCGAATCGGTTCTGTTTGCGGATCTCAAAGAAGAGGATTTCGAGAAGCTCCACGACCCGATAGATCAGTACACACTCCCAGCCGGATCAACCCTCTATCATGCTGGTGACAAAGGCGACCGCATGTACACAGTGCGCAGCGGCATTCTCAAATTGGTGCAGTATCTGCCTGATGGGAGTCAGCGCATCGTTCGCCTTATCCGCACCACAGATATTACCGGCCTCGAATGCATCGTTGGAGAGGCCTACCAACACGATGCGGTGGTTTTGCAGGAAACAGAGGTCTGCTCTCTGCCTGTCCGGGTAGTGGATAACCTCAGCCAAGAGAACCCAGCACTCCATAGAGAGCTGCTCAACCGTTGGCAGAAAGCACTCAATGAAGCCGATGCCTGGCTCACTGAACTCTCTACCGGTTCTGCAAAACAGCGTGTTGCGCGATTGTTACTGAGGTTGGTGAAAGACACCCAAGAGAGTCAGTGCAGCCTGTTTGCCCGTGAAGACATGGGGGCCATGCTGGGTATTACCACTGAGACGGCGAGCCGAACCATTGCCGAGTTCAAGCGCCAGAGTCTACTGATTGAAACCACTCCCAACCAGTTCTTACTGGACACACCAAATCTTCAAAGAATTGCAGAGGATTGATCATTTTCAATGCCTTAGCTGGCCTGTAAGCATTACATTCCCCGGATAATCAATTGTTCAACCATCACCACCGATGGACAATGGAGATGCCACTTGCAACAGGTCGTCGAGGAAATTGGGCTTCCGGTATTTTCACTCCAGATCGATACAGCGGATTGTCGCTTCAAATCGGTTGAAGAGATCGTCGCCTATTTAGAGTCAGAAATCGCTGGTCACAAATCGGCCCGGTTCATTGCCACTTTCAATCACTTGAAACACACGTCAGAACTGCCCGAGGGGCAATTGGCGGAAGGCATAATCGCTGCCTACAATGTTCTTTTCTGCTTTGGATTTACCCTCCAGGCGCCAGAGCAATTGGCCTGCCGTCCAAGATCCATTGGCATCTGTCAGATGGAAGATCAGATCACCGTCTCATTTATCGAGGCACCTATGCCTGTAGCCAATGCAGTGATGGAAAAATGGGCAAATTCACTGATGATAGAGCATCCTGCATCTACTTCCAGTCCGATGAGACCCGAAGCTAAAAAGATCCTCTCCTGAGCAAACAAGAGATGTAATTGAACGATGAAAATTGCTGTAACCAGTCAGAACTTTCGCACCATCACTGCTCATGCAGGTAAATGTCGCCGTTTTCTTATTCTAAGTCGGAATGGCGACGGTGAATTAGTTGAAGTGGATCGGCTGGACCTACCCAAAGATATGTCGATGCATGAGTTCAAAGGCCGGCAACATCCGCTGTTCGAATCTGATGTGTTACTGACAGCCAGTGCTGGGCAAGGTTTTATCAGACGCCTGGATCAGGAAAAGACCCAGGTCATCTGTACCAGTGAAACCGATCCCTATGCCGCAGCCAGTGCCTTGCTGGATGGCAGACCACTGCCAGCAGCAGAACAACACACGCACCATCAGCCAAGCACACCCATCATGCCGGGACTTTGAAGAATCAGAACTCCATTTCCAGATCATCTATTACCTGATCGATACCAGCTTGTGCGCAAGCCTCATCCGTTTCACCTGAAGGTGCGCCACTCACCCCTACTCCACCAAGCAGTTGTCCACCCGCTTGAACCGGCAGGCCTCCGGCAGACATCACCAAGCCATCTATCCGCCCGATGGGGCTGTCGGCTCTATCTTTCAGTGCTGAGGTGGCAGCATTGAAGTTGACCGCAGTAAAGGCCTTTTGACGACTGATAGGCAGTGTAATTTGAGCCGCAATCGTGTCACGCATGGTAACTTGTACAATCCCATTCCGGTCGACCACGGTCACACCTATCTGGATACCCTGCTTACGACAGGCCTCAACTGCACCTAATGCGATCTGATTGGCTTTTTCCATCGTCAGACGTTTCAGATTAACCGTAGGTGACGCCTCGTCATCAGCATGTACTACAGGGACTGCCAGAAACAGCAGCATACTTGCCAGTGCTATTTTAGATTTTTTCATTATCCTCTCCTCAGTGGCTCTTTCTTGGCCATATATTATTGTTTAGTCGGACTAAATCTAACAGTTAACTGTTACTATTCATCTCATTATTGATAGTGATTCTGCACATATTCATCCACCAGCTGAATGAACTGCTGTGCAATATTCTCGCCTTTCAGGGTGACGCTTTTCTCCCCATCCACATAGACAGGTGCTGAAGGGGACTCACCTGTTCCTGGCAGGCTGATACCAATGTTAGCCTGTTTGCTCTCACCAGGGCCATTGACAACACACCCCATGACAGCAACCGTTAGAGAGGCCACTTCTGGGTATTTTTCACGCCACACAGGCATGCTTTCACGAAGATGGGTCTGTACCTCTTTTGCAAGATGCTGGAAAAAGGTGCTGGTTGTCCGCCCACATCCTGGACAAGCCACTACCATCGGCGTAAATGCACTGATCCCCATGGATTGAAGCAGCTCTTGGGCTACAATCACTTCCTGGGTTCTTGCTCCACCCGGTTCCGGCGTCAAAGAGATTCGGATCGTATCGCCAATACCTTCTTGCAACAACACCGCCAGGGCAGCACTGGAGGCAACTATCCCCTTTGAACCCATCCCCGCTTCAGTAAGACCGAGATGAAGCGCATAATCGCAACGCTTTGCCAGCTCCCGATAGACAGCAATCAGATCCTGTACGCCACTCATCTTACAGGAGAGGATGATTTGCTCAGGTGAGAGACCTAGTGCCACCGCACGTTCCGCACTTTCGAGAGCAGAGGTCACCATGATCTCCCGGGTCATCTGGTCGGCTGGAAGAGGATTCTCAGAATTTGCATTCTGATCCATCATTCGGGCGACGAGTCCCTTATCAAGACTGCCCCAATTAACACCAATTCGTACCGGCTTCCCGTAGCGGCAAGCCAGTTCGATCATAAGAGCGAACTGATTATCACGCTTCTCACCACTTCCCACATTACCCGGATTGATACGATATTTTGCCAAGGCCTGGGCGCAGTCAGGATAGTCACTTAACAGACGATGGCCGTTGAAGTGAAAATCTCCGACCAGAGGAACATCAAGACCCATCTGTTGCAGGCGATTTTGGATTTCGGGTACTGCCTCTGCAGCAGCCTCATTATTGACTGTGATTCGCACCAGCTTTGAGCCTGCACGGGCCAGCGCAGCCACCTGCTCAGTAGTCGCGTCGATATCAGCTGTATCGGTGTTGGTCATAGACTGTACAACCACAGGTGCGTCACTCCCAATGTGTACTCCGCCAACCAGAACACTTCGGGTTTGATGTCTTTGAATTGCCACGCTTGTCAATGCCTCTGTTTACCTACTTGGTTTGGCACGATTTTGCCTGACTGGAGATGCCTCGCCAACACCCTTGTGAAAGCGCAGCGATGAGAAAGTTCATGGTAGTGCGCTAGTGTGGTGATGCCCGGCCGACGGCCGGGCTGCTGAGAAGAGTGTAAACTATTTCAGTTTACCGATACCTAGCATCTTCAAAATATACTTTTCATAGATTGGCTCGGATGTACCTTTCTTCATCTTGCGGATGAAATACTTCTCAAAGGCGATCTTGGCCATATGAACCCACTTGCCTTTCTTGAACCAGGCAACGTTGCGAGGAGGGATTTGAGGCAGAGCCACGAAGGCTGCTCCTGTATCGCCCATATCTGCCAGGCAGATGGCGTTCCAGGTTGCCAGAGTTGTACCCTCTCTTCCTGCCAGATCATCAGCAATGTTGTGCACAATAGCGGTTACCATTGATTCGATCATATAGCCAGTCTTAGGGGCACCTGTTGGTACTGCGGTCGCTTCCACAGGGGGTATTGCAATACAAACACCGGCAGCATAGATGTTGGGATATTTTGGATTGCGCTGATGATCATCAACAAACACGAAACCACGTGGATTACACAGCCCATCAACCTCTGCCACGGCTTCAACACCTTTGAAGGCGGGTAACATCATCGAATATTTAAACTCAAGCTCATGATCTTTGATCTTATGGCCTGAATCATCGTACTGTTCGACGATCATCTTACCCTTTTCAACCTTGGTTACCTTGGCATTGGTTATCCAGTTGATATGGTGATTGCGGAAATCGCTCTCGAGAAAACCCTTTGAATCCCCCACACCACCAAGACCGAGATGGCCGATATAGGGCTCAGAGGTAACAAAGGTGATCGGTATTTTGTCACGAACCTTCCGCTTTCGCAGATCCGAGTCCATGATGAAAGAAAATTCATAAGCCGGGCCGAAACAGCTGGCAAATGGCATTGCACCAATAATCACATGTCCAGGATCATCCAACAGATCGAGATAAGCCTGATAAGCCTTCTCAGCATGATCAACTGTACAGATTGATTCGGTAAAACCCTCCGGCCCTGAACCCTCAACTTCTTCAAATGCCAATCTGGGCCCAGTTGCAATAACCAGGTAGTCAAAGTCGACCGAATCTCCACCATCCAGGGTAACCGTCTTGGCTTCGGGATCAATCTTTGCGACCCTATCGGCAATAAAATTGATACCTTTCCGCTCCAAATGGGGACGAATATCAAAGGTGATGTGGGAACGATCACGCCAGCCGACTGCGAGCCAGGGATTTGAAGGAACGAACTGGAAATACTCCCGCTCGTTGATCATTGTCACTTCGTGTTCACGACCAAGTTCCATGCGAAGTTCATAAGCACAGGGCATCCCACCTGTACCGGCACCTATTACTACGATATGCGCCATCTTAGGAAAACCTCCATCCACTCCTGAAATTATTAGTATGCGGTGATGCCAGGAGAGGACACAGCACCGCTAGCTTGTGAAGTTGTCAGTTTATATTCAAGTTACTGAAAATCAAAGCTAATAAAGCATTTCCGCATACAGTAATCTACTGTATTACTTAAACTTTCTGCATCCACACCAACAACATTCAATTTTTCAATCAGGCTGATTACAACGCACCACTGACGCCAAGCCTGAGGCTTAAAAGCTTTAGATCTGAGTCTCTACTGGCGTGTAAACCAATCACTGACGCTACTCTGGGAGGCGAGGCTGAGTTTTGCTTCCAAGTGTGGCAGATGTTGCGTGATCAAGGATTTAACCAACTCCGCAGAGTTATTTTTTTCACTGATATGAGAGGCAACCAAATTGTGTAATCGTTCAGTAGGCAGTTGATTTAGCAACTGTAGTGCTTGATGGTTACTTAAATGGCCAAGGCCACCACCAACCCTGGCTTGCAATGAACGGGGATAGGGTCCATTCGCCAACATCTCCGAATCATGATTGAACTCCAATACAAGATTATCGCAATCCTTTAGGATTTGACTGATATGGGGCGTTATATGGCCAGCATCGGTCAATACCCCCAGGCGGTGTTTGGCTGATGTAAATACAAATTGGCAGGGTTCTCTGGAATCATGTGGTACTGGATATGGCAGAACGGAAAGATCCCCGATGGAGAAGGGCCCTGCATGACTGTCTATCAGCTGCAGATCGGGGAGAGATCCATAGCTGACGCTATGAAATGTACCTGGCGTCATCCACACCGGTAGCTGGTAACGTCTCGCCATGGCACCCACACCCCGTATATGGTCACCATGTTCATGGGTTACCAGAATTGCCGTAAGCGTAGTGGGATCAATCGCCAACTGGCTGAGCCTTGCCTCTACTTCACGAGCTGCAAAGCCGCAATCGAGCAGCACCCTGACATGGGCAGTCTCCAGCAGCAGCGCATTGCCGCGACTGCCACTTCCGAGAATCGCAAAGCGTAGCGACACTAATCAGCGTATCTGTTCGTGAATCAGTCCAAGTATGGTTTCAACAGCTATGGCATCGGCTTCTCCACCCTGCTCATTTCTCACCACAACCTGGGTAGTTGTTCCGTCAGATAAGAGTTTCACCTGATATTGAGCCTCACTGTTGATCTTTTCTTCATCATCCGACCAGAATGCAAGCTTGGAGAGAAACCCCTCATCCTCTTTTTCATCTTCCGATAATTGGCTGTAACGAACAAAATAGGTGCCATTGGATCGATCCCTGTCTTCCACCGCAAACCCAACCCGATCAAGGGCAACCCCAGTCAGTCTCCAGGCTCGGGCAAACTCTTCGTCGATCCACAATTCCGGTAATTCTCCAGTCGTCAGCAGACGAGAACGATCTGCTCGTTCGCTGGATGCAGAGACCGCCTCCTTAGCCTTCTCAGAGGAGACACCAAGATGCACCATAAGGCTGCGTAGCATAGAGGCCTCGACCTCAGGATCATTGGGACGAGGGGTCCAATAGGTGGTATCCGCATCACCACTGATATTTTCTTTCAGCTTCTCTTCCAATCCTCTATGGGTTAAATAGAGTTCAGTAGTTCCTTGCTCGAGTCCCCGATCCAATCTGACCCGAAACTGATCCCTGGTGGCTGATGAGTAGATACCGCCCAGGGCTTTTCTGAAGAATTCAGTAATAAAGCCTTGCTTGATATCAGCACGGCTCTCCAGCCAGTCCGTTTTCATGACACCGACTTTTGGATTCTGCTCGATCAGAAGTAGACCGTTTTTACGCCAGAATGCCACTACTTTCGGCCAAACTCGACGTGGTTCAGCATCGATAACCAACCAGCGCTTATCACCATCACGTTCGACTCGTATACCTTCAAATTCAGGTAATACTTCCTCGGCAACTATGGAGCCGGAAGTTCGTTTATCCCGCTGACTGGCATACTCCTCGTAGGAGGCACTGCCAGCACCAGGAATAGCCATTGCATCCTGAATGGTCTGGCTGGTTAGATCTGGAGGTATCTCCAAGTCATCGACAGTCTCTTGCTGAGTTCGGTATTCACGCTCCGAATCGGAGAAAAATCCACCATCAGAACTGCAACCAGACAATGACAGAATCGATAAGGATAGAGAGATAAAAATTAGGTTTAAGCGCATATTCAAGGAGTTTTGCCAGATTGTACTGTGTTGCCTATGACAAGGATTTTGACTTCAAGTTTTGAGCAGGAAGAGGTTTGGCACTTCTTACTCGGGACTTTCGGTGCATGAAGGCTGTATTTAATAATCACAAAACCCCTGCCTGCTGCATGGCAGCACGCACTGGCGGCTCTGATGTTTGTGTCATCCAGGTAAGGGGTAACCGGATACCCTTCTGAGCAAGCCCAAGCTCTGTCATCGCCCATTTTACCGGAATCGGACTCGATTCCACGAAAAGTGCACTATGCAATCCTGCCAGACGCTTATCAATTGCCTCTGCCTCAGAGCGGTTGCCTGCCAAAGCAGCAGCCACCATATCATGCATCAAAGCTGGTGCTACATTCGCTGTTACAGAGATAACCCCGTGACCGCCTCTCAGTAGAAACTCACATCCGGTGGCATCGTCACCACTATAGAGCTCGAAATCAGAACTGCAGAGATCCATTATCTGCTGTAACCGGTCAAGATCACCTGTTGCCTCTTTGACCCCGATAATATTCGGGATAGGTGCCAGACGCGCAATCGTCTCGGGGAGCATATCGCAGGCGGTACGACCTGGGACATTGTAGAGAATCTGAGGAATATCGACCGCTTCGGCCACAGCCTTGTAGTGCTGAAAGAGCCCTTCCTGGGTAGGCTTATTGTAATAGGGCGTAACCAATAGACAGGCATCTGCCCCAGCCTCTTTGGCACAGCGTGTCAGATCTATTGCCTCTCGGGTAGAGTTGGCCCCGGTACCGGCAATAACCGGAATGCGTGAGTCAACATATTCAACCACACGACGAATAACCGCACAGTGCTCCTCTTCATCGAGGGTAGCCGATTCACCTGTCGTGCCGACAGCCACTATGGCATCACTGCCCTGCTGGACGTGAAAATCCACCAACCCTTGCAGAGCGCCATCATCCAGGACGCCATCTTCACTCATGGGAGTGATCATTGCTACCATACTGCCGTGAAACATCAGTCCACACCCCTAATTTTGATCAATCCGCAATGTTAGCCTGTGGCTCGTGACTCTGACAAGTGGCACAAATTTAAACCATGACATATCGCTTGTGACTCACCCCTGGTGGTACACTCAACAAAACCCTGAACAATAACTGACTGTAAGAGATCCCAATGTCCACACCGAAGAACTTTCTGGTTATCTCGGCACTCGGCAAAGACCAACCCGGTATCGTCAAGAATCTTTCCAAAAAGATCCTCGACGAGGGCTGCAATATTACCGACAGCCGGATGACTGTACTCGGCGGCGAATTCGCCATACTGCTTCTGATCGAAGGGCCGTGGAATACCCTGGCCAAACTGGAGTCAGCTGTTCCTGAATTGCAAAAAGATTTGGGCCTGACAATCATCTGCAAACGTACAGAGGGCCGCATTCCATCGAGTAATCAACTGCCCTATCTCGTTGAAGTGGTCTCCATGGATCACCCTGGCATTGTCAATCAATTGGCTGAGTTTTTTTCCGAGCGTCAAATCAATATTGAAGATATGACTACTAGCAGTTATTCCGCAGCCCACACCGGCACACCGATGTTCTCGGTACACCTGAGTGTCGGCATACCATCGGAAACCCAGATTGCCGTGCTGAGAGAGGAGTTCATGGACTACTGTGATGCCCTCAACCTCGACGCAGTCATAGAACCGATCAAAGGTTAAGGAGGAATCACCACAAATGAGCGCTGTCGCCATTGGAAAAACCGTAGCCGATATCCCACTCCCTGCTACGGGAGATAAACAGATAAAATTCAGTGATTTCCGAGGTAAGCCGATTGTGCTTTACTTCTACCCCAAAGCAAGCACACCAGGATGTACCCAAGAGGGTCTGGATTTCACTGCAGCGATTGCCAAATTCCGCCGACAATCTGCTGTAATACTTGGCGCCTCCAGAGATGGAGTAAAAGCGCAGGAAAACTTCAAATCCAAACAAGGATTTCCGTTTGAGCTGCTATCTGACAAAGATGAAACCCTATGCCAGGCCTTCGATGTCATAAAAATGAAATCGATGTATGGCAAGAAGGTAAGAGGGATCGAGCGCAGTACTTTCCTGATCGATGAGGCTGGTAAGTTACGCTATGAATGGCGAAAAGTTAAAGTGAAAGGCCACGTTGAAGAGGTATTGGAGACACTTAAAGCCATGCGGGCTGGAAATCTCTCCTGAACCACACCCTAAAAAACCGTTGTATTGAGTTTCATGCCAATGAAGCTCATCGCCTGCCTGAGAATTGAGACCGAGCATGTCAGAATCCCAAACCAATAAACCACGCTTGTTTGTCCTTGATACCAATGTATTGATGCATGATCCGACCGCCCTCTTTCGCTTCAAAGAGCACGATATCTTTCTTCCCATGGTGGTACTTGAAGAGCTTGATAAGGGCAAGAAGGGCATGTCAGAAGTGGCAAGGAACGTTCGCCAGACCAGTCGTTTTCTCGACGAACTGATGGGACACGCCTCCCAGGAGACAATCAGCCAGGGATTACCCTTGAACACCCTGCAGCTGAATGGCACCAGTGATGCAATTTCTGGACACCTATTGTTTCAAACCAAACCAGTCACCAAGGATCTGCCACTCTCGTTACCGGGCAACACCCCTGACAACAACATACTCGCCACAGCGCTCGATCTTCAATCGGAATACCCTGAAAAAAGTATCGTACTGGTATCCAAGGATATCAATCTACGCATTAAAGCCACCGTACTCGGAATCCGGGCTGAGGACTATAGCAATGATCAGGTGTTGGAAGACGTCAATCTGCTCTACAGCGGACTCGATGAGGTTGAACCTGATTTCTGGGAGCAGCATACAAAAGAGCTTGAATCATGGCAGGAGGAGGGTAGAACTTTTTATCGTGTCACTGGACCCGATACTCAATCCTGGTATCCGAGTCAGTGCCTTTACTTAAAGGGCGATGAGGGATTTCAGGCAATTGTCAGGGAGCAGCAGGATAGTAGCGCCGTCATTGAGCTGGCTGAGGACTACAGTAATCCCAAACATGCTGTTTGGGGCATCACCGCACGCAATCAAGAGCAAAATTATGCGCTGAATCTATTGCTCGATCCGAACCTCGACTTTGTATCACTTTTAGGTACAGCCGGCACAGGTAAAACCCTGTTAACACTGGCCGCCGGATTGGTACAGACACTTGATCTCAACATCTATCGTGAAATCATCATGACCAGAGTCACTGTTCCCGTTGGTGAGGATATCGGTTTTCTACCCGGCACCGAGGAAGAAAAAATGACTCCCTGGATGGGGGCATTGATGGATAACCTTGAGGTACTCACCCAGACCGAAGGTGGTGAATGGGGTCGCGCTGCAACAGAAGACCTGCTGCGCAGCCGTATTCGAATCCACTCCCTCAACTTCATGCGAGGCAGAACCTTTCTCAACAAATTCATCATCCTGGATGAGGCTCAAAACCTCACACCCAAGCAGATGAAAACCTTGATCACCCGTGCAGGACCAGGTACTAAGATCGTCTGCCTGGGGAATGTCGCGCAAATCGACACCCCCTACCTGACTGAGACCACCTCCGGTCTGACCTATGCAGTGGATCGTTTTAAGAACTGGCCTCACAGTGGCCATATCACCTTGCAGCGTGGAGAGCGTTCTCGATTGGCCGATTATGCATCAGCTAACCTTTAAGGAGCCCCTGAGACATAGATAAATCGGTTCCTGATGGCTGAAAGGCTCCAATGCTGCCATAGCCCTTCGCGAGCCGTAGGATGGGGCCATACTCCACCAGAGAAGTTGGAAAATTGAATCAAGTTGCCTCAAATTCACACCAGCCATGCAGAAATAACACTATCTGAATCTCTTGATGTGCTTGGGTCTACGCACCATTCAGTGGATACTTCCCCTATCCACAATACTCTTAAGTTCGCTGATAGAGCGTCTATAGATCTCTGCTGTCTGGTTATAACTGGCGATTAAGCCGCCGGTATCCCCCTGTCTGCCTTTGAACTCAAGGTCTCTGGCGAGGATGGAAAGCTCCATAGCGCCAACATTTGCGCTGCTCGATTTCAGGGGATGGGCCGATTTAACCAATCCATCCATATCACCGGCCTTTACGGCGTCACGAATTCCAAGCATCAGCCCAGGTGCGCTCTTAAGATAACTCTCAAGCACAGAGACGAAATCCTCTTCCATGATTTCGTATAGCTCTTCTAATACGTTACGATCAATCATGCCACCAGATGACATGCCCGTATCTCCAACATGCAGCAAATCCTCACTCGATAAATCAATTTCTGCCCCTTCTTCAGTTTCTTGAACAGGCTCTGTTAGACTAGCATCACTGCCCTCACTTATCATCTCTTCCATCGGCAACCACTGACGCAGCATATTTTCGAGCTGGGCCGGTTTTACCGGCTTTGACAGATAATCGTCCATACCCACTGCCAGGCAGCGCTCCCGATCCCCAGCCATGGCATTTGCTGTCATGGCAATAACCGGGGTACGCATCAACCCCTGCTTCTGCTCCCGATCCCGAATTGCCTCTGTGGTTTCATATCCATCCATTCTGGGCATCTGGCAATCCATCAGTACCACGTCGAACTGCTCTTCGCTCATCGCTTGAATAGCTTCGATACCATCATTTGAGGTTATTGGAGAGAGACCAGCCTTCTCCAGCATTTTCTTCACAACTGCCTGATTGACTGGATTATCTTCAACCACCAGCACCCGCCCTGCCAACCTGGTATGAGACTGATCCTGCTTAGCATCATCTTCCCGAATGGCACCAGGTTCTTGCTGTGGTTCAAGTTGACTATCCAGCCAATTGAAATGGTCGTCCGGCATACGTGGAATCGGTACCTCTTCCGGCATAGTTGTCACCCCAGAGGTCTGCTCAACATCGAATATTCGATTTAACCGTTGTTTGATCTCTTTGCCGGTCGTGTTGGCAGTTAGACACTCGACACCCAAGGCCTCGTAGGTCGTAGAGGCTTCATACGGCACGTTCACGGCCAGAATCATGACATCGCGCATATGCGCCACTTCTCTCGCCGAATTGATGGTTTGGGCCAGATTAATACTGGTTAGTGAAGCATCGAACACAATCAGCTCATAACGCCAGCTCACGCCTAGGTTTGCTGAAGATTTGAGTTTATGGAGAGCATCGTATTGATCCACAGTCTGTTCCACCATCATCCCCTCTTCCTTAAGGGTATAGAACAACTGCCGGGCCTCTTGAATTTGTGTATCAGCAACCAGCAGGGTGCGAATATCCTGCAGATTCCGTCTTCCAGAAGGCATCTCTTGTAGAGATTTTCTCATTGGCAGGATAAACCAGAAAAAAGAGCCTTGATTCGGCGTAGATTTGACCCCGATCTTACCCCCCATCAACTCAGTCAGTCTTTTGCAGATCACCAGACCCAAACCGGTTCCACCATGCTTGCGCGTGGTTGATGCATCTGCCTGTGAAAAGGGTTCGAACAGACGCTCTACCTGTTCCTGGGTCATTCCAATCCCCGTATCACGTACCGCGAACATCAGTTCAACCTCTGTACGGGAGGTTTGACGATTAGACAATTCAACCGTGACCTCACCGTGCTCGGTAAACTTAATTGCGTTGCTTACCAGATTAGTGAGAATCTGACGCAAGCGCATGGGATCACCCCTTACGGTTTTCGGTACACCCCGTTCGATTCGATAGTTGAGTTTTAAATTGCGTCGATCAGCAGCGTTCTTCATCAAGGAGGTTACCTGCTCAATGGTATTTACCAGATTGAGCTCAATAAATTCCAAATCGAGTTTACCCGCTTCAATCTTTGAGAAGTCGAGAATATCGTTAATGATGCTGAGCAATAGCTGTGATGAATTGAGCGCTGTGCCGACAAACTGTTTCTGCTCCCGATTCAGCTTGGTCTCAAGCAACATTTCGAGGATTGGCAGAATGCCATTCAAAGGTGTTCGGATTTCATGACTCATGGTGGCCAAAAACTCAGATTTGGCCAGGTTCGCACCTTCTGCCTCCTCCTTGGCTAGAAACAGCTCCTGCTCAACGGACTGACGCTGATCGTTTTCCTGAATCAAGCGACTCCTCATCTCACTCAATTCTGTTTCCGAAGCAACCATACGCTCATGTAACAACACCCGATTTGCGGCCATCAACAGGTAGCCCTGCTGATATACCGTCATCCATGCAGAGAGAATCAGTAACGCAAGAGCATAAGCAATCAACCCGGCGAGGAACTCTTCACTGACCCCCTCTTTATCGCCATTCAGCACCAGTACTATCAGAAGTGTTGCCGACAGCACGAAAACTATGCTGAAGAAGGTATCAATAGTGAGTAGCAGGGCAGTCAGCAGGAAAACAGTACCGATCAAAACCAGATCGATGACCAGATAGTTGGTTGATTCTGGATTGAATAGTAGGTGCACCAACGCTGCAGCCCATAACAAGCCAAGCAAAAGAACCCCAGGAAGCATGGCGTAACGCCAGAACTGCAAATTTTCAAGCTGACTTTGCCTGGAAAACAACGTCAGTGTCGTTTGTCCCAGCAACACAACTGCAAGCAGTCCTCCCCAGACAATACCCAGGTTGAACTCCCAGACTTTGTTGAGATAGAAAAAGAGCACTCCAGCGATTAAATTCGCAATAATGAGTGTAATGCCATTGGCATATAACAGGCGAATTCGTTCTTTTTTGATTTTTATCGCTTCTGCGTCTGGATCTGACATGCGGGTAACTTAAGAGCCTTAGATCACAAATATATAGTAAATTAGCACATCATGAATACAAGTGTCTCATCTTCAGTTACTTTACCCGAAGTAAAATTGCCTTTATTTTGTATTAGAGGCACTTTGAACAGCACTATTTCGCTCCAAATGTTCAGCAGTTTTCTGAGGTTGCTTTGATTACCGACGCCAACACAATTTCCCGAATTATCGAACAATTCCATTTCCTGCAGAGCGCAGATAGTGACTTCGTACAACGCTTTTTCGATCGTGTTAACAAGATAGAGTTGCCCCCATCACAACCAATTTGCCATCAGGGCACCCAATGCAGTCATCTCGCACTGGTCATCTCGGGAGTGGCGAGGGTCTATAAAATCAGTGACAGCGGTAGAGAAATCACATTATACCGAATCGGCCCGGGTGAAAGCTGCATCCTGACTGCCTCCTGTATCATCAACGACGAGCCCTTTCCTGCCTATGCGATAACTGAAGAGCCAATTGAAGCAGTGCTGATCAGTACGGCTGATGTGATACGTTGGACTGATGACACGCCCGCCTGGAGAAACTATCTTTTCAATCTTATCAGCAGTCGCTTAAGTGAAGTCATTGGGGTGGTTGAGGAGATTGCTTTCCGCCGTGTTGACCGCCGCTTGGCCAGCTACCTGATACAGAGAGCTGATACCATTGATGGATCTATCGAAACCACACATCAGGTAATAGCCTCAGACCTCGGAACTTCCAGAGAGGTGGTCAGTCGCATTCTTAAAGACCTCGAGCAGCAGCAAATGATCTCCACAGCCAGAGGTGTGATAAAAATCTGCAACAGAGACAGCCTCTACGAAAAAAGTAGTGAAACTCAATAAACCAAGTGCTGTGTGACTTAGTCACATACATTTACTGGATCAGGGCTTATCCTCTGCTTTGACCTCTACCAGCACAACGGAAATCTGAACTCGTTGGCAGCTTGGTGGTTTAATCGAATAACTCAGGAGAAATAGCATGACTCAAAATGTAGGCGGTATTGAACGAATTCTCAGGATTGTTGGCGGACTGGCCATTCTTGCATGGGGCTTTCTGCTCAGTGACCCAATCAACTGGTTAGGGGCTATTGGCGCTGTTCCTCTGGTCACAGGCCTGGTCTCCTTCTGCCCACTCTGGACACTGTTTGGAATCAACACCAAAAAAGCCTCCTGAGCTTACTTTCAGCTTCAACTGGGTTAGGGGCCGTGTGCCACTATTAACCTGTCTCCTCTGATGAGTGAGACAGGGGCTCAGTTCGAAACTTCAACCTCCTCACCCACATCCCTGGGCCAGGCAGCAAGCACCGCCTGCACCAGTGTTGCCAGAGGAATAGCAAAAAACACCCCCCAAAAACCCCAGAAACCACCAAACACAAGAATCGCAACTATGATCGCGACAGGGTGGAGATTAACCACTTCAGAGAAAAGCAGTGGTACCAAAACGTTCCCATCCAAGGCCTGGATAACGAAATAGGTCGCTGCAAGCCAGGCGAAGTCTGATGACCACCCCCATTGAAACCAGGCGATAAATAACACCGGTATAGTCACTACTGCGGCGCCGATATAGGGAATAATTACCGATAACCCGACCAACACCGCGAGCAGCAGTGCATAGTTCAGCCCCAAAAAAGTAAACGCCACAAAACTGAATGACCAGACGATAACGATTTCCCAGAACTTCCCTCGCACATAGTTGGCGATCTGTATATCGACATCTTTCCAGACAGTCACAGAGAAGCGGCGGTGGCTGGGCAGATAGGAGACAAACCAGTCAATAATCAGCTTTTTATCTTTCAGGAAGAAAAACACCAACAAGGGCATCAGAATCAGATAGACCACCAGAGTGATGACGCCAACCACAGATGCCAGAGACCAGGTAACTGCCTGCTGGGCAAAAGAGGCGATCTCATTGCGTATCTGTAGAATCAGTTGATCCACCTGATCCTGAGGTATCAGATCCGGGTAGCGTTCTGGTAATTGCATCAATGCCTGTTGACCAAGGGAGATCATACTTGGCAATTGCTGAAGAAAATCTGTGACCTGACGCGATAACAGCGGCAGGAGCCCAAGCATGATCAGGGCAACGAAGAGCAGAAACAGAATAAATACCAGTATCACCGATAACAGCCTGGGCCAGGAACGACGCTCCAGATGGGTGACGACACCCTCCAGGAGATAGGCGACAACGATACTTGCCAGGACCGGGGCAAGCATATTCCCCATGGTTATTACAATACCGAAAAAAAAGATCAGAAAAAGGGTCAGAAAAATGATCTGAGGATCAGAGAAATAGCGTTTGAACCAGTTGGTGATGACCTGCATGTTATTAACCCGACGCGGTATTAGGTTGTGTTCAGCTGCGCATCTGCCTATGGATAGGCATATAACGCCCAGAATTCACAGATGATCTGGTTAGGAAGCCTCTGATCAAGTCGTCAAGTGGCTTAAAAATTATTTCGATAATCTTGATAGTGCTTATCAAACAGAGCTTCCAGTTCCTCAATAACCTCTAAGGCATCCCTACCCTGCATAATGTGAGACATCATCAACGATGAGGTCTCATCCAATAATTTGTCTCGTTGAAGCATGAAATAACTGGCTGAAAGCCTTTTTATCGCCTTGACTACCGACTCTTTTGCAGGGCGTTCCACCAATTTCGGCTCAAGTGGCGTCGCCTCTTCTTCAACACTGTTGCCTAACTCCTGACGCCCGGAGAGAAACTCAGCAAAGGCGATCAGTGTAGCTCGGTCTCCAGGGGCTAACTGGGTAAAGAGATTCAACAACGCCTGTTGCTCAGAATCGAGCTTCTGCTGTTTGGGTACAAAATGCACCTAGTGTAGGGTCCTGTATTGATGAGTACTTCGCATATTATTGCTAAAAATTCTCTTTGGCATGATCAACACAGTAGCCTCTCGCGAATTCAAGCAGCTCTTCCATGGCACGCAAACGAAACTTCTGCTTCTGATGTACGAAAGAGAAGGGTCTCTCCAATGCGGGGACCAGATTAATCGCTCTAAGGGTATCCAGTTTCAACTCTTTCTGTATGGTAGCCCTGGAGACCACCGAGACACCCATTCCTGCCTCTACAGCACCCTTGACAGCTTCTGGACTACCCAACTCCATGTAGATGTTCAAGGTTGAATCAGAACTGTGATTTTCCAGATACTCATTGATTACTTCCCGAGTACCAGACCCCTCTTCACGGCAGATAAAGGGATACTCAAGCAGCTGCTCGATCTTTACCGATTCCAGATTCGACAAATCGTGATTCGGAGGCACAATCGCCACCAATTGGTCTTTACGACAAACCTCAACCACTAAATTCTTGTTGCCAACCGGTGCTTCCACAACACCTAGATCGATGTTGTTGTTTTCTACCATAGAGACAATCCCTTCAGAGTTTGAAACCCTTAAATGTATCGTCACTTCTGGATATCGGGTTCCGAAATCTCCTAGCAGGGATGGCAGCATATATTCAGCGATGGTGGTACTCGCGCCAATCGTCAGCGCCCCCCGGATCTCTCCGGTCATCTCCCTCACCGAGTTCTCCATATCCGCATACAGATCGAAAATTCGATCTGCATAACCGAATACCCGATCACCCGCTTCAGTCAGACTGATACGATTGTGGGTTCTGTCAAATAGACGTGTATTGAAATACTCTTCAAGTTGACGAACTTGAAACGTTACTGCCGGCTGGGTCATATGCAGGGTCTCAGCCGCTTTAGTGAAGCTCAAAAGACGTGCAACTGTATGAAAAACCTGTAATCTTCTATCCGCCATGGGTATATGAATTCCGATCAGTTGTTCTTTGTATGGATAAACCCTTTTTATACCACAAACAGCAACACAGAGGGAGCGTTGATCAACTTTTCCGTTTTTACCTGAGCCATGTTGTGGTAGTTTTATCTAATATCTCTAAACTCATTTCACATTGACTGGACTTGCAGATGGATGAAGAATGGTCTGGTTAGGACTAAAAACGCACCAGAACTAAATCCGAACTAAGAAAAAATGAGATAGGATAGTTCTGGAGAATAACAACAGAAAGGTGGAGGATCCGCATGCACCATAAACTCAAATTCAAGGCCACTAAACTTGGACTGGCCTGTAGCTCAGCCCTTTTAATGGCTAACTCAACTGTTCAGGCTTCTGGCTTCGCAGTCCCGGAATTAAGCATAGCGGGCCTGGCCACATCCAATGCCTTGGTTGCCAACTCTGAAGTCCTGGGTGCAATTGCCTATAACCCGGCAGCGATCTCTTTCCATGAAGGTAGTTCAGTATCCCTAGGAACACTGCTGATTCAACCTGACCTCACCGCAGACACTGGCTCAGGAACAGTAGACAGCGATGGCAATGATCTTGTGGCGGCACCAGCTATCACAGCGCATAGCACCTTGAATGAGGAGTGGGGCATTGGCATTGCTATCAATGCCCCTTTCGGACTCGAGAGCGAGTGGGATACCGAAACTTTCAGCGATCAATACCCAATGGGATCCTTCATCCCCACAAAGACCCTTCTGGAAATTGCGGCATTCAGCCCAAGCGCCTCTTACAAACTGAGTGACCAGGCCTCCCTGGCGGTCGGCATTGACTACTACTGGATGAAAACAGTGGAATTTAACAGTGTTCTCAACGATGGCAGTAACTACCCTGGGTTCAATCTTGAGGGTGACGGGAGCAGTGTAGGTTTCAATCTTGGCGGTATGCTGGTACTCGACAGCTGGAGTTTTGGTGCAAGCTATCACTCAAGCTCAAAAATCAAGGTCGAAGGTACTCTGGATGATCAAGCCGGCGTAATACCGGCCAGCGTAGGTGATGATGTAACCGCAACCCTCGAGCTGCCCTGGCGCCTGCAAGTCGGAGCAAGATACGAAGCAACCGAGAAACTTGGAATCGAGTTTGACTACACCCGCACAGGCTGGAATAAATTCGATACCCTTGACGTCAAGAGTGATAAGTATGGTTCCACTATCTTCACAAGCGTCAATAACTTCGAAAATGCCAGTGCTTATCGCCTTGGCGTAACCTATGACTTCACCCAGGCAACGCAATTAAGAATTGGCTACACCTACGATGAAACGCCGCAAAAAGATGAGTATTTCAGCCCCCGAGTCCCTGATGCTGATCGCCAGCTCTTCAGTCTGGGTGTAGGCCACACCATTAGTGATGGTTGGACATTCGACGTCGGCTATATGTATGTCCAATTCGATGAACGCACCATTGAAAGCGATCAAGCAGCAGTGGCTGGACAAGAGCTGAACGGAACCACTGCAGTGAATGGTACCTATGACTCCAGTGTTCACCTGTTTGGATTAGGCGTCACCAAAACCTTCATGTAAGCAATCCCTGAATGGATCCAGTGCGGATCTGTTTTAGGCTTCGCAGAGGGATGAGTAACAGCCGCTATTGAGTTGTTTCTATCCATCTGACTTCTGACAGGGTGCGGCGGCAGGGCCGCACCCTTCTCAATCAAATCTGCGGATGATCTTTTTCTATAGTCCAAAAAAAACGCCGCCCTTGTGGGGCGGCGCCGTGACTGCAATTACTAAGGGTTAGATGTAAAGGCAGATATCACTTGTACCCGCGAATTCAAAGAATCTTGCGGCACCGGCATATTCGATACCATCAATGAATTCGGAAGTATTCATTTCGAACAGATCCACTGTCATTTGACAGGCGATCAGTTTCACCTCGGCTTCCTGGCAAAGTTCCCGCAGTTCAGCAAGATCGGCCACACCTTTGGAGGCCATCTTTTTCTTCATCATGCTGGTCATCATGCCCTGCATGCCTGGCAGCGTCAGTCCAACCACAGGAAACCACTTATCCATACCCATAGGCATGGGCATACCGGGATTACCAAGTGGGGTAACCTCAAGATCCAGATCCTTCTTCAACAGCTGTAATCCGTAGAAGGTGAAGAAGATCTCAGTTTCGTAACCCAGTGCTGCAGCGGTTGAGGCCAATATAAAGGGCGGATAAGCCCAATCAAGAGAGCCTTTTGTTGCAATAATCGCTAACTTCTTTTCGTCTGACATCGCTTTGTCTCCAAAAAAGTCCCTATCGGGTTTGGGTCGCTGATAGCTAATCAGGCCTTTTTGATGAGGAATTCAAACTTGCCGCCGACTTCCTTGGATTCCATCAGTTCGTTACCGGTCTGATTGGCAAAAGCCTCGAAATCCTTAACTGAACCAGGATCTGTTGCAATAATGTGCAGGACTTGTCCAGATTCCATACCATTCAGGGTTTTTTTCGCACGCAGAATCGGCAGAGGACAGTTGAGTCCGCTTGCGTCCAGTTCTTGATCAAAATCTGCCATGGTATGACCTCCAGCATTTGTTAAATTGTATGTGTATTTAGTTTTTATGGAAAAATTAGACGGACATTTATATGCCAAGCGATCTATAAACGCAAGCATCAGTCAGCTCTAAAAAACCTATATTCAGACAAGCCTCAATCATTTCAGACCTGTCTGTGTAAAATCATTCCTGAACCGCAGCATCTAGCTTGCCAGCTTGGCTTCGAGACGATATCCCGACCTTGCCCAGCCCAGTATTCCTCCACGCAGATTGATTGCGTTGGTAAACCCCTGTTGTGCCAGGTAGGCGCAGGCATGGTAGGAGCGCGCACCACTATGGCAGTAGAGAATGACATCTTTGTCTTTGGGCAACTCCGCGATACGCACCGGAATAAGATGCATTGGGATATGCTCCGCGTCAGGTAGTACACCCTGGGCTAATTCACCTGCACTCCGTATATCCAAAAGCAGAAAATCACCGCCTTCGGCGATGCGGACCTCAAGATCAGAAGCGTCTATTTCCTTTATCATCACGTTCGAGCAGCCTTAATATCTCAAAAAACAGGGTTAATTAGTATATTAATGTGTTTAAATATTGCAAGTTTGTTTAACACGAAATAACCTGGCTTTTGCAAAGTGATTAACTCATGCTAGTGTGGTGTATCACACTAGTACTTTAGTCTAATAATTTACTATCCGGTTGTCTTTTATGGACTTTTTCCCAATATTCCTCGACATCAAAAACAAAACATGCCTCGTCATAGGAGGCGGTGCAGTTGCTGAAAGAAAAACTGCATTGCTGCTCAAATCCGGTGCTGATGTAGTACTCATAAGCCCAGAATTGACGCAAAACCTGACGGGGTGGCGTGATATGGGACGTCTAAATCATGTGCAAAGAGCTTTCCATGATGAGGATATTAGTGAGCAACATCTGATCATCGCTGCCACCAATGACCCGAGCTTGAACCAGCAGATTGCCAATCTTGCCAATCAGCGACGTATTCCGGTGAATGTGGTTGATCAGCCCTCTCTGTGCAGCTTTATCGTGCCATCAATTATCGACCGTTCTCCGGTAGTGGCTGCTGTCTCCACCGGTGGCGCCTCCCCGGTATTGGCACGATTGATTCGTTCCCGGCTTGAGTCCCTGATTCCTGCTGGATATGGTCGACTGGCTAATCTGTGCAATCGTTTTCGCCAACGGGTTAAAGACCATTTCAGTCAGCCTGAAGATAGGCGTCTATTCTGGGATCGGGTACTCGAGGGTGGGGTCGCCGAGAGAGTCTTTTCCGGAGATGATGATGAGGCCGACCAGTTGATGGAACGGCTGCTGTCAAATCCCAAACTGGATCAGGATATGGGAGAGGTCTATCTGGTCGGTGCAGGTCCGGGGGATCCTGACCTGCTGACCTTTCGCGCCCTGAGGCTGATGCAGCAGGCCGATGTTGTGGTCTATGACCGCCTGGTGGCAAAACCAATTCTTGAGATGACGCGCCATGATGCTGAACATGTCTATGTCGGCAAGGAGCGTGACAAGCATGCCATGCGACAGGAGGAGATCAACAAGCTGCTGGCAGAACTCGCCAAGCAGGGCAAGCGGGTGTTGCGTCTGAAAGGGGGTGATCCCTTTATCTTCGGCCGCGGTGGTGAAGAGATCGATACCCTGGCGGCAGAAGGGGTGCCTTTTCAGGTTGTACCTGGTATTACCGCTGCCTCCGGTTGCGCCTCCTACTCAGGCATTCCCCTGACCCATAGAGATTATGCCCAATCGGTCACCTTCGTGACCGGTCATCTCAAAGATGGCAGCATGAACCTTAATTGGGATATGTTGGCTCAACCGAGTCAGACACTGGTTTTCTATATGGGCCTGGTAGGACTACCGGTTATCTGTCGGGAACTGCAAAGCCATGGGGTAGCCGGTGATATGCCGATTGCCCTGATTCAACAAGGCACCACGCATCTGCAACGTGTCTTCACCGGCACCCTGGATAATATTCTGCAGATCGTTGAACAGGAACGACCTAAACCACCAACCCTGATCATTGTCGGCCATGTGGTTGAGTTGCAGGAGAAACTCTCCTGGTTTGAGGCACCTCCCCATTCAAAGCAGGGAGCCACGTCACCGGTGGATTTTTAGTCTCGCTGGTCACTGCTGCACCGAGAATCTGCGATGGGGTGCAGCAGAGCCACACGTTACCCGGCAGACTATTTGGGAGTGAGCTGATCTTCTCTTAGTTTCGGCGTAAAATAGTCGTCAGCGTCATCAATATCGACCGGTTGACCATCCTTGTCCACCATCGGCTGTTCGAAGTCATTCCAGCCGCGCAGGCCGGTTTTCAGGGAGGCCACGTTTTCATAACCCAGCATCTTCATGGAAAAGGCTGCCAGCACACTTCGATAACCCGAGCGACAAACCACGACCACCTCCTTCTGCCGAGCTTTTACCAGCTCAGGAATAGTCTCTTCATAGTCCCATTCACAAGCAGATTCGAGAATACCCCTCGGTGCATGTATCGAGTTCTCGATATGCATCGCCGCATATTCATAGGGTTCCCTTACATCCACAACAAGCAGCTCAGGATTTTCCTGCAATCGCTCTTCAAGAATCCAGGGCATGATCTCTTCAACATCCCCTAGACAATCGCTTATCAGGTTTAAAAAATTTTTCATCTACTCAACCTAGGGCCTGTTAACACTAATCGAATCGGCCCTGCTGAGACTATTTTTTCGTCCAGCAAGGCAGAATGAGTGAGGTGTTGTCATTTTACATAGGCGAATGATAACGCCGCTGGGCGGAAAAATAGCCTCAGCCCTTCGGGTTACCCCTGAAAAAACGCCACTCGGCGTTGCTCGTCGTTCATTTGGAGTGATCAAAACCTCTCTCCTCGCGCCTTGTTTGGCGCTTTTTCAGGGGCAACAGGGCCGATTCGATTAGTGTTAACAGGCCCTAACCTCTGGAACATAGGTTCTGTTCCACAGCGATCACTGCCGCTTCGACTCTAGAGTGAACCTCAAGTTTACGCAGGATAGCTTTTACATGGAGCTTTACAGTGCCATCAGAGATCCCCAGGTTACGCGCAATAACTTTATTGCTCTGACCATCTGCCAGGTGGCACAAAATTTCCCGCTCACGGGGTGTCAGTTCATCGAGTGAAGAGGCCAGGGTACTACTGCTGGGCTGCTCCCCCTGCACTGCTTTGGCAAGAATTCCGGTCAGCTCTTTGGCGACTACCGTCTGCCCCTTGGTTATCTGCTGCAGGGCATCAATCAGTTCATCGGGTTCCATGTCTTTAAGCAGATACCCCTGGGCACCATTCTGCAGCGCGTCGATAACATCTGCCTCCTCTCTGCTGGTTGTCAGCATGCTGATTGGCATTTCCGGATAGTGCTTACGCAGAACGCACAACACTTCAGTGCCGGTCATGTCGGGCATACGCATATCCAGTAGCACTACATCAGGTCGCTCATGAGCCACAGTTTCAATACCTTTCAGGCAATCACCTATTGCTATCACATCGATTCCACGACGCTCCAGGAGTTCCTGAAGGCCGATACGAAACAGAGCATGATCATCTATCACCAGTACCCGCATGTTTAAGTCACCTTTGTAGACTCGCTTCGGTTTATTGACCCGGCGACCAAATAGATTAGTTTCAGCCATAATCTATATGGTTACCGGATTATTGGTAGTGCGAATCACCAGCTCAACCCGGGTCCCTTCTCCAGGCTCACTCTCTATCGACAGCTCGCCACCCACACGTCGGGCACGCTCCTCCATGATCGACAGACCGATATGTTCACCTGGGTTACCTTGCGGAGCCGCCCCTTCAAAGCCGACGCCATCGTCTTCCACCAGGATAAGATATTGTCCCGGCCCACGACAACGTAGCAGGACTCTGACCGTATGGGCATTCGCATGTTTACGGATATTGGCCAAAGATTCCTGGACAATCCGCAATGCCTGCATCTCTTGTGAGGTGTCCAGATCGGTAATATGGCAGTCCGGCTGAAAGAAAGCCGAGATACCTGTCTCCTGGTCAAAACGCTCTACCAGCTTGCTCAATGCGGGAACCAGACCGCGCTGATCCATAGGAGCTCGAAAACTATTGATCAGTTCCCGCAATTCATCATGGGCCTCATCCAGGCCATTATGGATACGCTTCGCCTCCTGCTCAGCCATCTCAGACACTGGCTCATTTTGCAGTGTCTCCTCCAGCATACGTACCTGAAAACGCAAACTCGCCAGGGTCTGAGCGAGGGAATCGTGCAGCTCATGTGCTAGTGATGTTCGCTCTTCAACAATCGATAGACGCCGGGCTTCGGAGTCTGATCTCTGTTTGGCAACTGCCATACCCAGATGACTGCCGATAGTATTCAGTATATCCAGTACATCTTCACGCCCATCATAGATACCAGGCTTGTCCACATAGAGGTGGTAGAAACCCAGCACATCGCCGTGATACCACATCGGTACTGAAACCCGCTCCACCTCATCTACGCTGAACATCCGTCTGCCATTACGATGGGTGCAGAGCCGGGGATTCTGGCTACAGAGGATATCCCCCGGAGAGAGGGCGATACCGCACTGACATAGCTTTATAGGTAACAATTCCTGACCGTTATAGAGCTTGCCTTCCAGATCGATACATCCAACCTGACGTACCTTATCGTCCGGCAGAACAAGATGTACCGTAGCTGAGCGGGCGTTAACCATGCGTTTAAAAACCTCCATGTACTGTAGTAGCAGTTCATCCAGGTTTTCCGATTGATTGATACCGGCCGCCACATCGTAGAGTACCTGCAGGGATGTTGTCTTCTGCGCCAGACGCAGAGTCTGACGTGCCACCCTGACCTCCATATCTTCATAGATATCGGTCAACTCTTCGCTCAGACTGTCTATATCACGAGCCATACCGCTCAACACACCACTCGGTTCAAAGGTCTTTTTACTGGAGACAGGCTCACCCTGACAGACCTGATTCACCGTCTGCTCCAGCGATGAGAGCGGTCGCAGAAGTTGACTGCGCAGACGAATCATCACCAACACCATGGAGAAGAGCGCCAGCGAAATCCCAAGCAGCAACACAACCTGTAGAGAAGACCGGCCGCCTGATTCACCAATCAGCATCAGAATTGAGCTTAAACTGACCAACAGGCTCAGCCCCAGAAAAAGGATAGGCAACAGCAGATTACCGGTAAACAAGATTCGCAGACTCGGCCAGTGCTTGCGATCAATGATACTCTCCAGCCAGGTCAGCCACCTGTGCAGGGGGCCCTGAGTCATCCCTGGCGTAGAGAGAGATTCATTAGAAGTTGTTTTCTGTTCCGCTTGCATATCGTGACTCTATCACGAACCTGAAAATCCGGTCAGTTATCCAACCCGTTTAACTTCTGTTGCAGATAGGCCAGTCGCCAGGCACGAATCGCATCACCCAACGCTTGCCCCTTCAACCCCGACTGACTGATCTCCTCAGGCACCGGCTCCAGCACAACCTGCACTGCATGATCCAGTCGGGCATTCAAATTCTCCATTATGGCGGGCCAGAGAGCCTCTGCACTTAACAGAAATCGCTGATATCGCTCTGGCTGTTGTCGAGGTTTGAGCACCATAACCAGATCAAACAGGTTATCCGTACCCTCAATAAGATCGAGTCGCGAACTGAAATACAAGAGATCACCTAAGGTTTGTGCTGTCTGCTTATCGATACGTCGCAACCCTATCCAGCTCTTGGCATCAGACTGCTTTTGTGCGCTATGAAACAGCGCCACAGAACTGCGGACCGCAGACTCATCGCTTATGGATACAACACGCTTGAGTCCTGACACCAGTTGAGATACCTCTGCAGAGCCATGTCCGGCGGAATCCCTATCCATCTCCTGTGCCACTTCCGGTAGCAATCCCTGCAAAGCCCCGCAACGATGCAGTACTTCGAAAAAACGCCAGGGTTGTGATTCGCTCATCGATCGGCTCATCTCCCGCCAGACTCGCTCTGCAGAGAGCGTCTGTAACTCTGACTCAGTGGCCATCTTTTTCATCAATCCATGGGTTGCGTGGGCAACCCTAAATCCCCACTCTCCCAGTTTCGCTGCAAAACGGGCAATACGCAGCAGCCTCAATGGGTCTTCACTGAAAGCCGGGGTAATATGACGCAGCAGCCCCTCATCCAGATCACGCTGTCCCTCGCAGAGATCAATAACATTGCCCGAATCGTCCATCGCTAAAGCGTTGATCGTAAGATCACGACGAAGCAGATCCTGCTCGAGGGTAATCTCAGCTCCGTATGAAAGCTCAAATCCTTTATAACCGGGAGCAGTTTTTACTTCGACTCTTGCCAGTGCGTACTCTTCACCACTCTCTGGATGGAGGAATACGGGAAAATCCATATCAGCTCGAGTATATCCTTTCGCAAGCATCTCTTCCGGGGTAGCACCCACAACCACCCAGTCCCGTTCGCTAAAGGGGAGACCCAATAGCTGATCCCGAACTGCACCACCTACCAGATAGACTTTCATCGACAAATCCCTATCGGTAGAGAATCAGGCATCATGGTCTGACCTCTGCTGTCGTTGATTCCTGCAGACTGGCCTGTTGCTGTTTTTGCTGCAACAACCACATCTGTTGGTAGTGCCCCTGACGCTGCAACAGCTGCTGGTGGGTACCCTGTTCGATAATGGCACCCTGATCCATAACCAGAATACGATCTGCATCGACCACAGTGGAGAGACGGTGGGCAATCACCAGGGTGGTGTGGTTTCTAGCCACCTCTCCCAGTGTCTCCTGTATCGCCTGTTCTGTCTTGGTATCGAGTGAGGAGGTAGCCTCATCAAAGATTAGAATCTGTGGTCGTTTCAACATCGCTCTTGCTATTGCGACACGCTGTTTTTCGCCTCCGGAAAGCTTCAACCCGCGCTCCCCGACTATCGTCTGATAGCCATCGGGTAATTGCTGAATAAATTCTGAGATTTGAGCGATGCGTGCAGCCTCTTCAATCTCCTCTTGGGTTGCATTAGGTCGACCGTAGGCAAGATTATAGAGAATGCTCTCATTGAACAGTACAGTGTCCTGAGGAACTATGCCGATTGCTGACCGCAAGCTCTCGCGTGTAACCTGACGGATATCCTGGCCATCGATTAAGATGGCGCCTTGGGTGACGTCATAGAATCTAAACAGGAGTCGCGACAGGGTCGATTTTCCCGCCCCGCTATGCCCTACCACCGCAAGTTTCTCAGCTGCCTTCAGGGTAAAGTCCACTTTGCGCAGGATCTGTCGCTCTGACTGATAGGAAAAATCGACCTGTTCAAAACGTACTTCCCCACCCTGCAGAACTAAGCTGGTTGCATCCTCAGCATCGGTGATCTCTGGCTCTTGTTCTAAAAGCTTAAAGATCAGATCCATATCGGCAAGGGAGTATTTGATCTGACGATAGACGATGCCAAGAAAATTAAGGGGGATAAAGAGTTGCAGCATGAAGGCATTGACCAGCACCAGGTCACCGATGGTCATAGTGCCATCAACAACCCCTTTGGCAGCGAAGATCATAATAAAGGTAACACCGACTGCAATGATGCCCCCTTGCCCGAAATTCAGCAGAGACATGGAGGTCTGACTTTTTACCGCATTCTCCTCCCAGTTTGAGAGCGTCTCATCGAAGCGGTGAAGCTCCAGCTTTTCGTTGCCGAAATACTTAACAGTTTCGTAATTGATCAAGCTGTCGAAGGCCTGGCTATTGGCCTCGGAATCGAGACGATTCATGATATGGCGATACTCCATGCGCCACTCTGTAATCGCAAGGGTAAAGCCGACATAGATAATCACAGTGCCAAAGGTTACCAGGCTAAAGGCAATGTCATATTGAGTAAGCAGTACTGCTGCCACCAGGGAAAACTCCACCACCATCGGTAAGATACTGAAAACCATGTAGTTCAGAATAGTGCTGACCGAGCGGGTACCCCGTTCAAGATCGCGGCTGATCGCCCCCGTCTTACGCTCCAGATGGAATCGTAGCGACAGTTCATGCAGATGGGTCAGGACACGATTGGAAAGATTACGCATTGCCCGATACCGCACCCGAGCAAAAACAGCATCCCGCAACTCATTGAAAAGGGAGCTGGCAAGCCTCAAGGCGCCATAAGCCAGCAGCAGGAAAAGGGGCAGTATCAGTATCGTTTGCTCACCAGTTTCCAAGCCATCCACAATCTCCTTGAGCAGCAGAGGTATACCGACATTAGCCAGTTTGGCCAATACCAGACAGCCCAGGGCAAACATAGCACGCCCCCGATACTCCCAAAGAAATGGCAGCATGCTTTTCAGATTGTGAAGATCCCGCCTATCAGTATGGACAGAACTTTGGGATGAGATATGGTGGGCCATAGTGGTCTGCGGTGAATCAAAACGAGCATGGTATCGAAATTCAGTCTGATATGCGCGCAGCATCTAGTGAAATAGACTATTCCATATATCAGGCATGGTTATTATGAAGCTGTGCACTGAACCACTGAACAGGATATATTGTGCTGCCAAGTTGAATAAACCGTGAAGTAAATAGTGTGATAGCTCATGAGTAATGATTGCAGTTATAACGAACTCTACCCCCTACAGGTACTGGATGACAGCATGCAACCGGAATTTCCGGAAAAATGCATCATAGTCATCGAACCCTCGGAAATCTGTGCCACCGGCGCCTATGTGGTTGCTGAAGCCCAAGGTGAAAGATGGTTCCGCCAATACATTTCGAAAAGTGAATCGGATAAACGGCTGGTTGCCCTCAACCAGGGCTATCCGGATATTGAGTTGAAAGCGGGTGAATACAAGATTGTCGGTGTTGTGGTTCAACGAAACATCGGACGGGAAATCAAGCACTACCACCCTTATGTCCCTGGCGGCACACCGCCAAAAACCATACCCGTCAATTGAGTCCTGATTCAGGTTGCATCGCAGAACGCTTTGGTTTCTCTCTGCCTCACTCTTTTTTACTGTTATCAGCGGGAGTTACGCTACTGTTACCTCGTCATAGATTCTGTACCATTCAGAGCCGCCCCGATACGTCAGATCAAGGCGTGGCTCGCAGGGAATGGCAGGCCCTTTACAAGAGCCACAACGCATAATTAAGCGTCCCTGCTGTTTTTTCCTGTATTCAGGCTATTCTCATAATGAGGAGTGAGTAAACCTGACTCTAAGGTTCACTGTTTGATGGGTAGCCTGCCAATTTGTCGCTAACAGAACCGTTACAATAATATTTTTGTGCCTAGTGGACCGCATGGTAAGTTCGGTAACACTCAGAGCCTAGTGAATCGTCACACCAAGCAGGAGAGAAACCATGAATATCGATCTCGCAGATGTCACTCTGCATGTTGATGAAACCCTGGACACCAAAGGCTTGGCGAATCTGGAAGATGCGTTTCGCAACCGGGAAGGTGTGGTCTCTGTACATGTGGATAAAAAGCGCCCCCATCTCTTTGTACTTGAATACAATCCAGAGAGGGTCAACAGCAAAGACCTACTGACCATAACCCAGTATCAAGGCCTGCACGCCGAACTGATCGGCTTATGATTAATCTATTTGGCTAGCGCGGATTGGTAGCTATACCTCAGGGAGGAAGATCAATATATTTCACCAATTTCAAGATGATATCGAAAAACAAGTTTCGCTATCCAGGTAGGGTGGGGCCATGCCCCACCATAAGCAGGTTAACAATTGCATTTGCTTGCCGGGTTAATAATTATTAAAAAATATTGAGCTTCTATCCCCATTTTGGTGGGGCATGGCCCCACCCTACAGCTCGTGGAGGGGTGTAAATAGCCGGTGTATATCAGCTCACAAAAAATGAGTCTCCATACAAAAACCACAAACCCCAGAAGTAATCTGAATTATTTTTTACAGATAGCCATGAACCCGTTGATAACCCCTGCTTCAATTAGGATAATCATCCAAAAGTCCAGCAGTCACTCTAAAATAACCTCAAACTCTATTTGTAATAGACACCTTGAGATGAGAATCTATTGACGCAGCAACAGTGAGCACTTAGTGTGGTTATTTAATAATAAAATTAAACCAGGGCCTGTTAACACTAATCGAATAGGCCCTAAGAATGATTATCTTTTCAAGGTATCTAAACGCCTCTATCTGGAACAATAAATTTTTTATCATTGGATAATGAATTCATCCAGTTCGTAGGCCGTTTATTTACCAGACATTTACAGATTGGGAGTATGGAGATGCAGAGAGTGACAATTGTTGGCAGTGGTTTCGCTGCTCTGACTGCGATCAAAACCTTACGTGCAAAAAACAGCTCAGCAGAGATTACTGTTGTCAGCCCCAAAGCAGAATTCCACTACCTCCCAGGCTCCATATGGATTCCTTCCGGAATCCGCGAAGCCAGTGATCTGATCATCCCCTTGGGTCCCTTCTTCAAGCGGATGAATGTCAAACATGTACAGGGCCTGGCAACCGGACTTAGTAGCGATGGGCGCAGCCTGGAAACCAGCGAGGGCAGTATTGAAAATGATGGACTGATCATCGCCTCCGGTGGACGGTTTATCAAGAAACTGCCCGGTATAGAACACGCAATCACACCCTGTGAAGGTATCGATGCAACCTTAAAAATTCGCCACCGTTTAAGAGAGATGGACGGCGGCATTATAGCAATCGGTTTTTCAGGCAATCCAAAAGAGCCAAGTGCAATGCGTGGTGGCCCAATGTTTGAGTTCCTGTTTGGTATCGACAGGCAACTACGACTGGAAAAACGACGAGATAATTTTAAATTGATCTTCTTTACCCCGGCAGAAAACCCAGGCCAACGGCTCGGCCCAAAGGCGGTTACCGGCCTGGTAAGAGAGATGAAAAAGCGCGACATCGAAACCCATCTGGGACATAAGATGGTCAAGTTCACAGCCACCAGCGTGGAGACCCAAGGCGGTGTATTCGATACCGATCTTATTCTGTTTATGCCAGGCATGACGGGCAATCAATGGTTCGACAATACAGACCTTCCCCGCTCCCCTGGTGGATTGATCCGTGCAGATGCACAGTGCCGGGTGGAAGGGATGGAACGTGTTTATGTGGCTGGTGATTCAGGCAGCTTTCCCGGCCCGGACTGGATGCCGAAACAGGCTCATATGGCTGACCTGCAAGCAGAAGCTGCAGTTAAAAACCTGATCTCCGATTGGCAGGGAAAACCTGCTGAAGAGACTTTTAAAGTGGAGCTTGTGTGCATCGTGGACAGTCAAACCAGTGGTATGTTGGTTGCCCGCACAATGAAGCGAAATATCGTAATGCCAAGTATGCGCATTTTTCATTGGATGAAACGGTTTTTTGAATGGTGGTATCTACGCCAATACCGCTAATCTATCTATAGGATCTGCAATCCTACCCTATTTCAATGACAGCTGGCTTTACAGGAATAAGACAACAAGAGTTTGATATATACCTTGAACATGGAGTGTTACGTGGCGACCGAAACCATATCTGCGGTATCGAAAGGCGAATGGAAAGCACTGCTTCTGCAGGAAGAGAAAAAAAATGAACGGTATGCCAATTACATCAGGTTGCTGCTGACGCTGCTCTACCTGGGGGTCGCCTTCACCATTAAGGATGAGATACCATCCTATTCATTCAACGCCATCATCTCGTCCGCACTGATCAGCTGCATCTACGGGTTACTGGTTTTCAATACGCTGAGAACGGCAAATCCACCCAGATGGATCAAATACAGTTCCATCTCAATCGACATCATACTGCTATCGATAGTGATCTACAGTTTCGGCAGCTTCCGCTCTTTCAAGACAGAAGCTTTTCTGCTCTATTATCTCTGGATAGGACTCTCCACTTTACGCTTTTCGCCCCGCCTTACATTCACTGCAGGAGCATTAAGCACACTCTCTTATCTGCTCATTGTCTGGTTGGCGATCAACAATAACACCATCGAACTGGGAACTATCACTGAAGAGTTCACCAGCGATCGTGTCAGCAGTCTCAACATTATTCTACGACTGCTCTTTCTATCATCATTTATTGCATTATCAGTTTACACTGCCTATATCTTCAGGGTTATCGCAGCCAGGGCACTCAGCGAGCAACTATTAGAGGTGCGCAATCATGAGATGAGCAACACATTGGATCAACTGCGCAAAACACAAAAACAACTGGCAACAAAAAACCGCGAGCTTGCCACCCTTTCAGAAATCGACATGCTGAGTCAGCTCTATAACCGACGAAAAATTGATGAAATTATGCGCGAAGCCTTAGTCGAGGTAATCGCTCAGCCGACAACCTCGCTCTCCCTGATACTGCTCGATATCGATCTATTTAAGAGCTACAACGATAGCCATGGCCACTTAGTGGGCGATCAAGTCATACGCAAGGTTGCAGAGTTACTTATGAAGTCTGCACGGGGCAATGATTATATCGGCCGTTGGGGCGGTGAGGAGTTTATTATAATCTGCAAGCAAACAAATGCCCACGATGCGTCGATTATTGCCGAACGATTGCGTCGGACCATTGAGACCACAACTTTAGAAACAGTCGGTAGTGTAACCTGTAGCTTTGGCGTCTCCCAGTATCGGCGGAACGACGGTGCTGACAGCTTGCTGAAGCGTGCAGATGAAGCCCTCTACCACTCCAAAGAAGCCGGTCGAAATTGTGTTACTTTAAAAAAGTAAATATAAGGAGCAAATAATAAGTCATAGATTGCCTACCTGCTTAACTATGACTTACTCAGGATTTCATAGTATTTATTGACAAAGTGGTGGTGAGGTAAAAAACAATGGACCTGTTTCATTGTATTTTATTTCGTCAAACCATACTTGATGATTTAAGTCGCTCCCATTCCTATACAATCCGAATTTAGGATATACAACCAGCTCTTGAGCCACTTCATTATTTGGTAAAACTGATTTTCCAATACTAATTTGGCCTCTATCAACAATGCTTTCGTAACATGTAGAAGAGGCTGATTTTCTCCATACTTTTAAATAACCATCCGATTCAAGTGATCCACGAAAAGACATAACAAAGTCTATCCACTCCCCCTTTCTTACTTCATTAGTGTCAGTATATAAATTAAGTGCAGGACCTGTAAGGGTGTCATCGTTTCTGACATTTACTCTTAATACACTATTGTCATTTAAATAAAAACCAATGATTGGGGTACCTGCATATTCTTGCCATACTTGAAAAAAACAAAGCCAAACATCTGGATCAGGGAATTCTGATTGAAAATTAATAGAGAATTTAACCCAGTACTGCTTTTCAAGTGGCAACCCATCAGCCAGCACTATTTCTGATCTGTTGATATCAAAACTGCTATTCGGAATACCATTTCTACTACTTGGTATATGTATCTTTACACTGCTTTGACCATTTCTAGATAACGAGGTATATCTAATAGGGAGGTAAGCCCCATTTTCATGACTTAGCAAATATTTTTCATCATTTATTGAATCGTCTATCCAGTAATAATTATTATCTACAGTACTACGATACGCATTTTCATTATCAATATAAGCCTGCCCTGCACTTACCTTTCCCACAAATAACAAAAATATCAAAATACATATATTTTTCATTTATTTTTCAATCCCTTAGACCAAACCATACTACATATTTAAGTTCCTTAATCATCCCAGAATACTTTAGAGTTAACTAATAAGCTGTAGTTATTTCACTCCTGCTATATCCCAGGATTCCATTCTATGATATTTATAAACATCCCATCAAGTGTACAACGAACCTCCAAACAGGACAGCTCACAAGACCACTTGAACAATTACATATTGAATACGCGCTAAATCACTAGTGCCGCATAACTAACTGTATCAATCAACCACAAACAACAAGCTTTACACCCCGGGATAGATACTACCTTTATCCTCAACCAGCAACACATAATAGAGGTAATTCATACTATTTTATCCTTATCCGCTAGGGACATCACCCTATCCTATAGCTTTTGTTATAACGAAAAGGGATGACTATATTCATGCTTACTGGAGAGAAGTGACAAAAACAGATTAATCTGAGGATATTATTACAAACAATCTGAACTCAGCAGCCAGAAGACAAAGTTGATTATAATTGATACTTCTGTTGAAGACGGTCAGCGATCAGATCGTAGCCTTTGAACCTCAATTCAGCTATCTCACTACTCTGCTCATATATTCTATTGAGTTCAGCCAGCACGACTCCACCATTCCCGCTTAGCAGATCCTTACTAAAAAAGGCCTCAACCAGAGCCATATGAACTTTGTAAGACTCTATATAAGCCTCACTCTCTCTGTTACCGTAATTAATTAGTGACTTTTCGAAGATGATATATCGATTCAGAAGTCTTATGTGTTGCGCCCTGTTAAAGTATAGCTCTGCAACCTCAGGAGCAGAACAACTCCTGGCAATCGTTAACAGCTCTTTGCTGGTAAAAGCAGGTTCACTTAATTGCAGATCATGGCATGCAGGGTGCTCTTGTGCAGATGCACCCGCTATAAAAACAAAAAACAGAACAATAATCCAATGCATAGCAACCACTCCCAATTTAAAGATTTTATTACAGCTACATTACAAAAACTTATAGCTGATAATTAAAATCGTGCAAGTGGTTATATTCCCGTAGGAATTAAATTAACTTCCCAGCAAACAACTTTGTACCTATAGAATAACTCGAATGCCTACCATTGCAGCTAAACAAAAAACAAGACAATTAAAACAGAACTACCTTACTTGAAGCAGGTAAATGGCAAACATGTCATCATCATCCACCCAATATTTTATCTCATCATAGCCACAGTCTGATGCCATTTTGATAAACTCTTCTGGAGTGTACTTGTATGAATTCTCGGTGTGCAGATATTCGCCAGCCTCAAATTCAAATTGGTGATCATCAATACGCAGGATATGTTGACGAGTGCTCATCAGATGCATCTCTATTCTACCTGCATCGCTATTATAGAATGCTTTATGCTGAAAGTTTTCCGGATTCAACTCCGCATTCAGCTCTGCTTGCATTCGATTCAGCAGATTAAGGTTAAATGCTGCCGTCAAACCAGCTGCGTCGTTATAAGCAGCATCTAAAAGACCCTTGCTCTTTTTGGTATCAACACCAATCAGTAACATGCCACCTTTACCCAAGGTAGTATTCGCCAAGCGCAAAAACTCAGCAGCATCTCTGCGGCTGAAGTTTCCAAGGCTCGAACCTGGAAAAAACAACAATCTTGGTCCGTTTGGCACCTCTTCTGGTACAGGCAGAGAGTGGGTGTAATCAACACACGCAGCACATATTGGTAACCAGGGAAACTCTTCTGCCAAAGAGATCGCGCTGGACTTCAGATAATCAAAAGAGATATCCATCGGCACGAAAGCTGAAGGCTGTAGATAATCCAAGAGTAGTCGTACCTTACTGGCACTACCCGCCCCAGGCTCAATCAATATACGCCCCCTGCCTGTGTACTCTGATATCTCGTTGGCAAGCTGTTCAAGCATGCGTCGCTCAACTGTTGGAAGATAGTACTCCGGCTGTTCGCAGATCAGGTCAAATAGCTCCGAGCCGCGTTTATCATAGAAAAACTTTGGTGGTATCGATTTCTCTGCCTTGGAAAGACCACTTACAACAGCATCGTAGAGACTTGACGAGGCGGGTTTATGATCGTGAAATGAGATATTTTCCATCAGACATCCTCCGCTAGACGCAGCCCGGTAAAGGCCCAACGCTCATCGGGGTAAAAAAAGTTTCTGTAACTTGCACGACTGTGCCCTGTAGGCGTGACACAACTACTGCCTTTCAACACCATCTGATTTGACATGAATTTACCGTTGTATTCCCCCATTGATCCTTCAAGGGGTTTAAAACCGGGATAGGCCGTATAGGGAGATGCCGTCCAGGCCCACAGATCGCCATACCACTGACCACTCTCTCCTGCTGGCCGGGGATGAAGCAGGCTCTGATCTGAAAAATGGCCATTGACAGGCAGTTCACTCAGCATGCTTTCCAACTCTGTTTCAAAGGGTAACCGCTTACCCGCCCATCTTGCATAGGCATCGGCCTCGTAGAAACTCAAATGAGAAACCGGCTCATCAGAACTCAGCATGCGCAAACCACCCAGAGTGAACTGCGTCCAGCCTCCATTCTGTTGCCAATAGAGTGGATGTTGCCACCCTTCGCGCTGTAGAAGCGCCCAGCCATCGGAGAGCCACCATTCTGGTTTCCTGTATCCCCCGTCTTCAATAAAGGCCAGGTACTCACCATTGGTGACAAAGCGGTCAGCCAATCGATGCTCTCGCAAGAGCACATCATGCCGGGGTGTCTCGTTATCATAAGCAAAGCCATCCCCACTATTACCAACCTGTTGTACCCCCCCTGCACGATCTACCCAGACCATATCTCTGACCTCACCAACAGTTTCAGGCAGATCGTCTCGATAAGCAGGAAATATGGGATTTACAGAAAAATTATGTTTAATGTCCATCAGTAGCAGCTCCTGATGCTGCTCCTCATGATTAAGGCCAAGGATGACTCTGAATGCCAATGTTTTCCACTGGGACTCTTCTATCTCAGTCATCAGCTGAGCCATAGCATCATCCACATACTTACGATAGAGATAGACCTCTTCTACTGTCGGACGTGACAGCAGACCGCGATTCGCTCTGGGATGCATCTGCCCATGAGTGTAGTAATAACTATTGAACAGGAAATCAAATTTGCTGTTGAAGGGTTGATAGTGACTGTTGAAGTGGGGCAGGACAAAGGCTTCAAAGAACCAGGTAACATGCGCGATATGCCACTTAGGTGGACTGGTTTGAATAATTGATTGAATCTGATAATCGTCGACGGACAACGGTGCGCACAGGGTTTCGGTATAACTGCGTACACGACGATATTCAGATATAAGCAGTTCCCGACTGGAATCTGTAGAGACACTGGTATCCATATGGGCATTTATTCTTTTTCAGGTGTCTGTATATATTGGCAGATTCTCCTGCATCACTTTGAAAAACATACCATGAGAAAAACAGGGATAAATTGTTTCCAAATTAGAGAACTTCACCATCCAACCAATTTGTCTGTGAAACTTAGTGACAATGAGATCAAGTAAAAATTCTGCTTATTTTGTGAATCTTTGATTTATATCCCGTATAGTCCCCATCTTTCCCAATAACTCCACTATTTGTGTTGCTTCTTATACGGCTTCATGGCAATGTGAATTCAACTCTTATGAGATTAACTTTCAAGGAACAGAGAGAATTCCCAACATCAAAGGAAAGGTGTACCCCACATCTTCACCAATAAGACAATGCTGCAGCAATTGAAATTAAAACCGGATTTCCTATCGGCCTGGTTGCGCAATCCGCGACAAGTTGGTGCCGTATTACCCAGTAGTGGCGGCTTGACCAGTGCTATGGCCTCGCAGGTCAATAATAGTAAAGGACTCACCATAGAGCTGGGCGCTGGAACCGGTGCTGTCACCTCAGCCCTGCTCGATAAGGGCGTTACCCCGGAAAAGCTTGTGGTGGTGGAAAAGGATCAGATTTTAGCTAAAAAACTGGCCCGCCACTTTCCCACACTAAAAATATTGGAGGGTGACGCAGCCCGTCTGCAACAGCTCCTGAAGCAATCTGAGCTGGGACTGGCTGACAATGTAATATCAAGTCTACCCCTGTTAAGTATGCGAAGTCATACCCGAATAAGGGTACTGTGTGAGATTTTCAATAGCCTTCAACCCGATGGAAAACTGGTTCAGTTTACCTACTCCATAAAGCCCCCCATCCATAAGCAACTCGCCAATGCACTACAGATTAGTGGTAGTCGCATCGACCGTGTACTTTGGAATCTACCGCCCGCCCATGTCTGGGTCTATAAACGGGCAAAACCGAACGAATATAATTAAGGGCACCTCTATCGATTGATATCAACAGGATTTCTCTGATCAAGTGATCGATTGCAAAAGCAATAGCATTCAGGAGCGATCCAATGGCGAATGAAGAGATGCGCCACGCGTTCTACACAAACCTGGCTTCCATCCCGGCAGGCCGCTACTGCAGCTACGGTGACATGGCAACACTATGTGGCGTGCATGTCCGTCAGATACTCGCCTGGTTACGCACCCTCCCAGCAGACAGCAACTTACCCTGGTACAGACTGGTCACTGGCCAGCAACGGATTGCAGACTACCCTGGTAACGAAAAGCAGCACCGGTTACTCGCAGAGGAGGGGTTGATAGCGGCAGAGAATGGCAGGTATCCAACTGAGCAGAGATGGCCAGAGTGACAATCTCATTTCAAGATAAATCGATATCTTTTTAACCTAAAATACAATTCTGCTCAGCAACTGATAACTCAGATGGGTAATCAACATCTTGCAGAACACCCGGATCATCCGTTGGCATTAACTCTAACTCTTTGGGATAGTCCTGGAGTAGCTGCCGCCCTCCCCGATCCCCATCTAATTCACTCAGCTGATCCCCCCAAGCGCCCGAGAAACCAACAGGATGCCCCCGCTTACCACCATAGCCAGGGGCAACCATGGATGCCCCTTGATCTAATCGCTCCGCCAAAGCAGCAATCGTTTCTGACTTGATCCAGGGCATATCAGCCAATGCAATCAACCAACCCGCAGCATCTATTGTGGCCCTGACAGCCAATGAGAGACTATCTCCCATACCTGCACCAACAAGCTTGTTCTCGATAATTCTAAAGCCCAGCTCCTCTAACGACTTTGCCAGACCTCTATCCTCAGGACGAACTACCGCAACCCCGCGAGGAACAGCTGATATCAGGTGTCGGGCAGATACAATCGCCATTGCTTCACCGTTGGATAAGGGGTGCAGCGACTTGCTCGATCCAAACCGGCTTCCACCTCCTGCGGCCAGCAAAACAGCGGTTAGCGGTACCATTTCAGACCTCCATGCTCACACCGACTCCGGCATGATTACGAATTGCGGTGATTTCAGCCATGATCGACAAAGCAATCTCAGCTGGACGTTTACTGCCAATGGAGAGTCCGGCAGGGGCATGTATGCGAGCAACCTGAGCCTCATCATGGCCAAGCTCCAGCAGGCGTAAATGTCGTTTTTCAGCACTGCGTCTGGAACCCAGCGCACCAATATAGAAGGCCGCAGTGCCCATCGCAGCACTCAAACCAAGATCATCCTGACGGGGATCATGGGCCAAGGTAACAATCGCTGTTCTGGGCGCATCACGCAGCCCATTCACCTCATCGTCAGGCATAAGTTTTGAGTAGCGCACCCCACTCAGCGGATCTTGATCAATAAACTCATCCCTAGGGTCGCAGATAGTGACCCGATAATTAAGCGACAACCCCATGCTGGCAAGATATCTGGCGATCTGTCCATCACCGATCAACAGTAATTGCCATGCTGGGCCGAATACCTTGACAACCCTCTCATCAGTTACCCTGAACTCGACCCCGGGTTCTGCCTCCAGCAGACTGACTTCACCTGACGGGAGTTGAATCTGACGTGAGACCAAACGATCCTCTGCCAGCAGATTTAGCAGTATTTGTAGATTTTCTGCAGATTGAACACACTCCACCAGCAACTCCAGGCGACCACCACAAGGCAGTCCCAGACGCTCCGCTTCAATTCGCTCAACCCCGAAATCAACCAGTACAGGCGTCTCCGCCCCCAACTCACCCGCCCGGTGTCTAGCTATCAGAGTCTCTTCGACGCAACCACCGGAAACCGATCCCAGGGATCGCCCATCACTATGGATAGCCAACATCGAGCCGGGAGGCCGGGGGGATGACCCCCAGGTACGCAAAACTGTAACCAGGGCCACCCGCGCACCCTCTACCAGCCAATCCACAGCAGTACGCACTACATCGATATCATCTGAAACCGGATTCACAACTTCAGGATAGGTCATCAACTCAACCGCAATGGCAACTGACGTAAACGCTGGCCTGTTGCCGCAAATACCGCATTTGCCACTGCAGGGGCAATAACCGGAGTAGCCGGCTCTCCAACTCCTGTGGGTGGTTCGGCGGATGCGACAATGTGTACTTCCACCTCCGGCATCTGATCGATACGCAATACCCGATAGTCATTAAAATTGGACTGCTCAACCGCACCATTTTTGAAGGTCAACTCACTAAACAGAGCCGCTGACAGACCGAATCCCATCCCACCCTGCATCTGTGCCTCGATGATGTCCGGGTTGATCGCAATTCCGCAATCCACGGCTATCACAACTCGATCGACAGTAATTACACCGCGTCTTACAGAGACTTCTGCCACCTGGGCCACATAGGAGTTGAAGGATTCATGGACAGCGATACCCCGACCACGATTTCGACCCAGGGGCTCTCCCCACCCGGCCTTCTCCGCCGCCAAGTTCAATACAGCGAGATGCCGTGGATGATTGCCCAGCAGTTTCCGGCGATAGATCAAAGGATCCTCTCCCGCCTTGATCGCCAACTCATCGATGAAGCACTCGACCGCAAAAGCGGTGTGGGAAGAACCCACAGAGCGCCACCAAAGCACTGAAACCGGCAACTCTGGAGAGTGGAGATCCACTTGAATATGCTTAATCTCATAAGGTAGATTCGCTGCACCTTCTACCGAAGTCATGTCGACGCCATCCTTCACCATGACTGACTCAAACGGGGTGCCTTTAAGAATCGACTGACCTACGATACGCTGCTCCCAGGCATGGGGAGCACCCTGCTCATCCTGGGTGGCGCGCATACGATGCAGGTAGATAGGGCGATAATATCCTCCATGGGTATCGTCCTCACGGGTCCAGATCATTTTCACAGGGGTACCCGGCTTGAGAGACTTGGCGATATTTACCGCCTCTAGAACATAGTCTGCGGCAGGGTTAGCCCTGCGGCCAAATGAACCGCCTGCATAGAGCATGTGGATATGCACCTGCTTAGGCTCAAGACCCAGCAGCCCCGCAACCTGCTGTTGATCACTGGTCTGCATCTGCTCACCATTCCAGATGTCACACCCCTCTGCATCGATACGTACTACACAATTCATCGGTTCCATTGCAGAGTGGGAGAGAAAAGGAACGCTGTATTCCGCCTCCAAAACAGATTCAGCAGCAGCAAGCACTGTCGATGCACTACCCTTTTTGGTTGCTTCTAACCCTGGCTCTTGGGCCATCTTTCTATAATCATTGAGTATCTGCTCAGAACTCTTATCAAAGGCGCCAGAATCGTCCCAGGTCACAGAGAGGCGATCCCTGGCAAGCTTTGCACCCCAGAAATCATCTGCAACCACCGCCACCCCGGTGGATAGCTCAACAACTTTACGCACCCCTTTGACCTCTAAGGCCTTAGCAGAATCCACCTGTTTGACCTTCATGCCGATCTTGGGTGGATGCAGCACCAGTGCCGTTAATAGACCGGGTAGATCCATGTCCTGAGTAAACTGAGCCTGACCGTTGATCTTCTCTGCAGTGTCCTTGCGAGGGATACGTTTACCGATCAATTTGAATGACTTGGGATCTTTCAACTCAACACTCTCTGGCACCGGTTGCTGAGCAGCCAGCTCTGCCAGGGCACCAAAATCAGCCTGACGACCAGTTGGGGAGTGTTTAATCACGCCGGATGAGACTGAGATTTGATCAGCTGGCACCTGCCACTGTTTTGAGGCAGCCTGAATCAACATCGCTCTTGCAGCTGCCCCAGCTCGCCTCATCTGCTCCCAGGAGTTGGCCATTGCGGTACTTCCACCCGTACCCTGCACCTTGCCCCAGAAAAGATTGTTATAACGAGCAGCATCCGCAGGTGCACCCTCCACTCGCACCATATTCCAGTCAGCATCCAACTCTTCCGCGACCAGAGTAGCCAATCCGGTATAGGTACCCTGCCCCATCTCCAGATGCTTCGAAATCACCGTAACAACACCCTCTTTGTCGATACGTAAAAATGCATTCGGAGAGAAATCCCCAGCTGCCTCAGGTGCTGTACCGGCAATTCCCGGCCCGGCCTGCCGCTGTTCAGCCATAACCGTCGGAATGACACCCAGGGTCAAACCGGCCAAAGAGACTGCACTACCAGCAAGAAAACGACGACGACTCAAGTTAACGATATGCTTTGTGTTCATGAGTGACCTCCGGTGAGCTTGCCGGCAGCCAACTTAATCGCTTCCCGAATCCGTGCATAGGTAGCACATCTACATAGATTGCCCTGCATTGCCTGATCAATATCGGCATCACTGGGCTTTTGATTCCGCTGCAGCAGTGATGCTGCAGACATAATCTGCCCCGACTGACAAAAACCACACTGCACCACCTCCAGCTCTTTCCATGCTGCCTGTACCGCTTCACCTGCCGGGGTAGCCAACCCTTCGATGGTGGTAATCTCTTTACCTACCGCATCCGATACCGGCGTGATACAGGAACGAACTGCTGCACCATCCACATAGACTGTACAACTACCACACTGCGCTATACCACAGCTGTACTTGGTTCCTGTAAGACCCACATGATCTCGAATCACCCACAGCAAAGGCATTTGCAGATCGATATCAAGGGTATGACGGACGCCATTAATAGTCAGATTTATCACCTCAACCTCCTCATCTCTTCGAAACCCGCTCAACTGATTTTTTTAGTTTTAAACGAGTCCTGGGGAAAAAAGATATATGTCGCTTCGACATATAATAGCTGATTAAGTTGAATCAAAGATCTTTTCCATTTACAAATTAACACCATTTACTTCAGTGTTATTGAGATCATTGTTAAATCTTTCAATTGGCTGCTAATTACAGCAATGCTGATTGTGCAGAATCCCCTAAGAGGGACAATGTTACTCAATCCCTACCCTACTTCAGAAATATTGTTATTCCACACCGATCTTGAAACGCTTACCTCCTCTCTGTAGCAGCATATCCAGCAACAGCATGTGACAAACATCATCAGCCATCCCGGTAATATTCCACAGCCAACTTGGTATCTGATTCGGTAGCTTAATACCCAGTTCGATCAGGGATCGTTCTTCAAGGGAAAATCCAAGTAGCTAAAGGATCTTTACTCACATTAATCTATCTTTATTGGGATAAATCATATGGATATTTGTAAAAAGAGTACCAAAGCGGTACGCATTGCGCTCTACTGCACCGCACTGAGCGTTCCAGGGCATCTGTTGGCAAAAGAGCTACCTGTATATCATGCAATTGACAATGGCATCTCTGAGGCTCAAGCCTATCAATTTTCAAAATCGCTACAGGTCGACCCAGAACTGATCGACCTGGAAACTTTCCATCGCACAGGAAAAATCGGCTACATCGATCTTGCTCGGCACCAATACATTCCGACACGTATAGTGGGCCAAGGTGAAGCGGACGAGGAGAAAAAATCGACAGTTCTTGAACAGATTGACTTCGATGCCTTGTCCATGATCCAACCGATAGACGAGGATGTTGTTCTTCATCTGTTGGAAACCTCCTTAAAAGAGGCGGATATACTGCCGCAGGCCTATAAACCCTACATACGCCACACACAGTTTGAAGCCGTCGATAAAGAGGGCAAAACAATAGCTGATGCAATGGTCGATACAAAAGTAGACCTGCAACTCTACACTGCAGGCTTACCTCTGATCGGGCCAGGCGCAAAAATTACTGCCACTGTCGGCGCAGATGGAGGAACAACCCAATTCAACTATGCCAACCGTATCTTGGAAGAGGGTGAATATGTACCTGTAATCAGTCACACAGATGCAAAAAGAGAGTGCCGACAACGGATATTGAGTAGTAGCCAGAAGAGCACACTCGACAAACTCAATATAACGACTCAGTTAGTCTACTACGCACCTTCCTTGGATATCACTTCTGTAAAAACCATCCAACCTCATTATGATTGTGGTGGTACAGCAGTCGTAGATGGTGAGATCGTTAATCTTTTACATGAACTGATACCTGCTATAGAGAGTACGGCCTATGTAGCGGATGTCTCAATCGATGCAACGGTTAAAGGTGAAGTCATCAATGCAAAGGTTGATATCAATGGCGGCCAGCCACCATACCAAGTAGATTGGAGTGCGGATGGTGCAAAGCCAATCAACCGCAACGGTACCGCTATCTCCTTTGCTCAACAACAGAGAAAAGGGGTCAACGAAGAAGTCATAACCGTTAAAGTTACAGATGCCAATGGTATCGAATCGCTGGCAACGACAACAATTGCACTACCGAGGGTATCTCAATCCTCAGACTCAAAGATTGCTGAATTTTTTAACACGGCAATAACTTCACTACTCCATAATCTGATACCTGCAGTGGAAGCAATCGGCGGCATCACAGACTATGGTACAGAGAACGCAGTAACCAATCAGTTTGGTGATCTTGAGCAAGGATTTATCGATCGCATGCAGACTGCCGGTGTAACAGAACGTTTCAGCTGGTCAGGAACCCTCGCATGGGAACAGGACTTCAAGGCGAGTTCAGACAGCAGCTGGATCGACAACACAGACATGACCTTCTATGTCGGACACGGTTATGGTGGCGGCTTCACATTTGAAGACACCACACACGACGATGGCACTCTCGATTATGATGATGCCACTGGTGATTGGGGCGATAAGGACTTGGAGTGGCTCGCCCTGCTCTCTTGTCAGGTGCTGAAGGATGATTGGAGCGGCATGTCTCGCTTTGATCGTTGGAAGCAGGAGTTTGATGGCCTGCACCTGCTACTGGGTTTTCACACCAATGCCTATGCCTGGAGCAGCTTCTCTGGTGAGTTTGCAGACAACATGCTGAAAAGCAGCCCCATGACTGTAAAAACTGCCTGGTTTGAAGCAACTGACACAGACCAACCTGCGAGTGTAGTACCCGTCGTCATGGGCGTACTGGATAACAACGGCATGTCCAATGTAAATGACTACTTCTGGGGCAAAGGATCAGTTGGCCCGGATATCAGAGATGGCGACATCATCGGCTATTGGAGTATTAAAGTCCTTTAATTTGATTCAATGATTTTTATAGTAATAACCAACCCGATTCAGATCTCTGAGTCGGGTTTTTTAGTATGGCGTTGCCAATAAGGCTTACTACTTCTCAAAGTAAAATTAAAACCAATCCGTAGTGGGCTCTGATGAATCATGCAAGTGAAAATAGTGCTCTCTCACAATCAATCCATGCTTTTAAGATCATGCTATAAAACATACCTTGTTTGCTAAAAAGCTCTACCCCACCATAATCCGTTCGAAGTCTAGCTAGGGCCTGTTAACACTAATTGAATCGGCCCTAAATCAAAAGCAGCCTTTCCAAGATTTTATTGAATAACAATAAATACAGGAAAAACATCATTAAAGGGCTAATAGTATAAACTACCCAGATGAGTAATCGCCTCATCATGCACATCGACCTGGATGCCTTCTTTGCCTCCATCGAACAGCGGGATCATCCTGAATATCAGGGACGTCCGCTGGTCGTCGGCGCCGCACCAGGTAATCGGGGCGTAGTAGCAACCTGCTCCTACGAGGCTCGGCGCTACGGTGTTCACTCGGCAATGCCGATTAGTGAAGCTGCCCGTCGTTTACCCCCTGAAACTGTCTATGTTCGACCCAGCATATCCCGCTATGTCGAGGTTTCACGGCAGATCATGTCAGCTCTTGAGAGCATATCGCCAGTGGTAGAGAAGGTCTCTGTGGATGAGGCTTACCTGGATATTTCAGGTATGGATCGGTTAATTGGCACACCGGAGACGATAGCTCAAAGAGCAAAGAATCTAATCTGTGAAACTGTCGGACTAACCGCTTCAGTGGGCATCGGCCCCAACCGTCTGATCGCTAAACTTGCCTCGGATTTCCAGAAACCCGATGGACTCACGGTGGTATTGCCAGATGGTGTTATAAATTTTCTCGATCCACTGCCTCTTACCGCTCTTCGAGGACTGGGATCAAAGAGTGCTCCGAAACTTCAACGCATCGGCTTGCGTACAGTAGGCGATGTAAGACAGCTCTCCCTACTTGATCTTAGACGCCATTTAGGCAATCTTGCTGGCACCAGAATCTATGAGCAGGCCAGGGGTATCGCTTCGGACAAAGTCCATAGTCTAGCCACTCGAAAATCGATCTCCAAGGAGACCACCTTCAACCAGGACATCACCGACCTGGAGATCTTACGAGAGACACTCCATTGGGCTGCCCAGGAAGTAGGCTATATCGCACGCCAGGAGAATCGAATAGGCAGACAAGTAACGCTCAAAGTCCGCTATAGCAACTTTGAAACGAACACCCGTATCCGAGCTTTCACAACACCAACTTCAGAAGACCACAAGATCTTTCAACAGGCCTGGAAACTCTTCTTGGCCGAACACCGAACCGGACAAGCGGTACGTCTGATAGGACTCGGCATTACTGGGTGGGATAGTGAAACGAACCCACTCGATCAGGGTGACCTGTTCCACGAACAGGTATCTGAACCTGACCCTAAGCAAGGTCGCCTCTACGAAACAATTGATGAAGTCAGCAACAAGTTTGGAAAGAGATTGATTCGTTTGGGTACTCAGCGACATAAGACTTGAGCTTTTACTCTAACGGGCACACCTTTAACCTTACATATTTTGTTGATTAATTAACAACAACAAAAAGTGGACGTTCTCCATTCAGCAGCTAAACTTGAGAAAAATAATAAAAACAACTTATTAAAATAGAGTTCAATGAGTTGCAATTGAACTGGCAAATTACACTACTAAAAACAACAATCTGGCGTTAGCACACCAATAATTATAGTGGTCTCTTACAGAGATCTATATTAGCGCCTGCTTCTGGAGGATTCAAAATGGAAACCACCGCCTATACAGGTAGTACTAAATGGGATGAACTGGCTGTCAATAAGATCGAGTTTACTGAACCATTCACATGGCTAGCCAAAGGCTGGAAGGATATGCGCGATGCTGGACGTTATAGCCTCACCTACGGTTTAGGAATCGTGTTGATCAGTGGGCTACTGACTTATGCGCTGCTTGCGACAGGCAACCATTTTCTCTTACCTTTCCTTGTTGCAGGATTCTTTCTCATTGCACCATTTTTAGGCATTGGCCTATATCAAATGAGCGCTCATCTGGAAAAGGGAGAACCGCTCAAATCCTGTAACGCAATCGAAGCCTGGAAGAGCAATCATACCCAGATCAGCATGATCACAGCAGGTTTTCTGATCATCACTCAACTCTGGATTGCCTCTAATTTCATACTATTTGCCCTGTTATATGAGGGTATTTCACCCCCCATAGGCAACTTCATCAACAATGTATTCCTTTCAGAAAAAGGGATGATCTTCTCTTTAGCAAGCATCACTGTCGGTTTTTTCTTCGCCTGGTGCGCATTTGTAATCAGCGCCATTACTGTACCTATGCTGATAGATCGCAAGGTTGATGGATTCACAGCAATCCGTTTCAGCATAAAGTCGGTACTGAAGAATATGCCAGCCATGATGCTGTGGGCTTTTCTGATCGTCCTGATCGTGGGCACTGGTCTGATTACATATTATATTGGGTTAATCCTTGCCCTACCCATAATTGGACACGCAAGCTGGCATGCTTATCGCTCTCTGGTTCCAACAACATATTAACCCGGCGACTAAGTATGTTGTCTTCAGCCGATGTTGATTCAAGCGAGCATAAACCACCAATGGCGCTTGTAGTCTGGGCCCTAGGGGAGCCCCGCTACTGGGCCAGGGTGTCTGTTGATAGTCGAGATTGATTCGCTACGCTACGGTGTCAGCGTCACTTCGCACCTTTAGAAACCCCGGGTTCCAAAGGCATCATCTTATTCGAGTCAGCCCCGTTTGGCCGTTCCTGCACCTCTCCTTGTAGCCAGCCATATAGCTGTCAAGAACAGCACCACATCACACTGGAGCACCCCAGATTGATATTTGCTGACTATAAATCCAATTAATTGCCTAAAATCAATGCCAGTGCAATCAAATTAGGCTACCAAGAGAGGCCAGCCCCAACAGAAGTGGGCACATCTTAGATAAAGTGGCTAAACTTAAGCAAAATATGGACGCTTTGCTTTAATGCCACAAATAAGTTCTACTTCAAGGGAGCCTGACTCCAATTTCATTGTCATAACAAAAAGTAATAGACGACTACTGATTTAGATGCATTTCACTACATTTTCCAAACCTGCCACTTACTGCCTATTGGCCGTGGCCATGCTGATAAGCAGTTGCAGCATCCCTCCCCCATTGGTAGAGCGTATCAAAGACTCAGGTGAACTGAGAGTGGTTACTCGCAACAGCGGCACAACGCTCTATGAAGGCTCTGAGGGGCTGACAGGTCTTGAGTATGATCTGGTGCAACTGTTTGCAGAAGAGTTAGGTGTCAAACCCCATTTCATAATTCCCGAACGCTTTGATGACCTCCTGCCAACGGTGTCAAATGGTGATGCCCACCTTGCAGCTGCAGGATTGACAGTTACCCCGAAAAGACAATCCAGAATCCGTTTTGGCCCCTCATATCAGGAGATTACCCAGCAAGTTATCTATCGAGCAGGCACTCACCGCCCACGTAAAATCGAAGATCTATTGGATAAGAAGTTACATATACTGGCAGGCAGCAGTCATGAAGAGGAGCTGCTACGCCTGAAGAAGACCTATCCAGTGCTGAAGTGGGTCAGCCATGATGATCTGGAAAGTGCTGAGTTGATGCAGATGGTGGAGGATAAAGAAATTGATTTCACCATTGCAGACTCGAATGAGTTCGCTGTAACACGACGCTTCATGCCTCATATCAAGGTGGGGTTCGATCTCACCAAGCCGCAACAACTCGCCTGGGCAATGGCCCATGCCGAAGATGCCAGCCTGTACCAAGCCATGGAGACATTTTTCGACCGTATCCGCGAAGATGGCACACTCTCCCAGTTGATTGAACGTCACTACGGTCACATTGGTCGTCTAAACTTTGTCGAGCTGCGAACTTTTGTCCGACATCTTGATAATCGACTACCAAAATATCAGACATTCTTCGAAGAAGCCGCTGCAATCACCGACATGGACTGGCGACTATTGGCAGCAATTGGCTATCAGGAATCCCACTGGAACCCAAAGGCCAAGTCCCCTACTGGTGTGAGGGGCATCATGATGCTGACTCTGGCTACTGCCAAGCAGATGAAAATCGAGAGCCGCCTCGATCCCAAGCAAAGCATAATTGGTGGTGCGAAGTATCTTCAATTTATCAAAAAAAGACTGCCAGAACGCATTCCAGACCCTGACCGCCTATGGCTTACTCTGGCTGGTTATAACGTTGGTTTTGGTCATATCGAGGATGCTCGCATTCTCACCGAGCAACTTGATGGCGATCCAGACAAATGGGTGGAAGTAAAAAAACACCTACCCAAACTGAGCCTGAAGAAGTGGTATAAACATTTGAAACGAGGCTATGCCCGTGGCAAAGAACCCGTTAATTATGTTGATAACATTCGGGCCTATTACGAGCTGTTGAAGTGGCAATTACGGCAAAGAGAAGCTGCCAAAAAATCCAACAACGAAGATGATTCTAATCACGTTTTATCCATCACCCCAGATGCGTTGTAACAATAAACGTGAGCCAGTTACAGATTCACGAATGATCCCTTAACCATTCACTCCATAGCAGTAATAATTCTTCAGAAACAGCGGCCAATGCTGGTTGCTTAAGCAGTGTAATCGCTGATTCAGGCATCAGGCACCTGCCTCCAGCCTCACTGAAAATCAATCGACCCGCAACATAGTCCCAGAGTGACTGCCCACCATGATGATAGATCTGCGCTCGACCAGCTGCAAGCCAACACCAATCGAGGGCAACAGAGCCAATACTTCTTTGAGAGCGGAATGGTGGCTTTGATACCAAAGCCATAGCAAGTTCAGGCTGCAATCTCTTAAAATCGACCAATGCAATAGAATCATTTAACGACTGCTGCCGGTTGCTCAATTGCAGAGGTGTACCGTTTAGCCAGGCTCCTCTCCCTGCTTCAGCAGAAAAACACTCCTCGCGTACAGGATCGTAGACGACACCCAGTACAACTCGTCCCGATTTGACCAGTCCCAGGGAGATACTGAACAGCGGGAATCCAGCAGCAAAGTTAGCTGTACCATCCAGTGGATCGAGGATCCACAGACCGGTGTCACTGCTGGAGAGAAGAGACTCCTGCCGCTCAGGCGTCATCTCCTCACCCAGTAGCGGAATATCAGGCCAATATTGCTGTAGCGACTGACTGAGCGATTGCTGACAACCAAGATCAGCCGCAGTGAGTAGACTGCCGTCAGCCTTCTCTTCTGCACTGACATTTAGAAATCTCGGCAAGATCTCTTCAACAGCGGCTTGTTTAACCAACGAGGTAACGTTACTAAGTTGAGGTAGTTCAATCATTGACTTCGCACCCAGATTGATAACCGGCGTAATTGTAAAACAGTCTAAAGCCAATCTGTCAATTGCAGTCCAAATCCTAAACGATGACTCTTGGCATTATAATCGATCAGACTCTCACCATAACCGTGGAAATACTGCAGATAGCCGCGCCAACGACCATACAGCGGAAAACTCCAGTCGAGCTGGACGGTATCTCTGTTCTCTCCATCGAACAGGTTCCTTAGCAGAAGACTGAAGGTTTGATTCTGTTTTTTGTAGAGCCCTTGAATCTCATACCGACCTAGGAAGTCATCAATATCGGGATTATCGTCGTTATCCTCAGGGATTCGATACCAGGGCTTGAAACCAACGAGAAGATTGTTTTTCTCAATGAGAAAGTTTGCATAGATACGATTCCAGCTTCGCGAAAGAAAGCCACCCTGACCGTTAGACTGGTGAACAACTCCAAATTGGGTCAGGGCGTTACGCCAACCATGTATCTCCCACTCCCTGGGCCAAATATCAGGCACAACCACAAACAGTTCCGGTTCATGGTTGGTCTCCCTGAAGGGTGATGAAATATCCTGGTTATAGGCCTGCCAGTATGAGAGATTGGTATAAGCGGCATAGAGATCGACATCGGTGCCGAACAGACCTTCAATTACCGGCATTTTGTAACTAAGCTGAAATTTTATCTCCCAACGGTCGAAATCCGACTCAGGTATATTATATATATCGGCATTCGGTTCAGCATTGTATGAAGCCAGCAGTACATAGTTCTGTTTATGCGGCGACAGAACAAATGGATTACCCCGCGTTGCCCGTTCTGCGTCCAATCTGTTAGCAACCAGAGACTCAGATGTCATCTCTTGCTGCAACTCAGTAGGCGGAGTTAACTGCTCATCAGCAGATTGCACCACCGGATCTGTATCACATTCAGCCCTCAAGTCAGCAACTGACAGAGTTGGCGCTGCCGACTCCAGCTGTTTTAAAAGACAACGTTGGTAATCATTCAATGATTCGGCAGCCAGAGGTAGATGAACAAATAGAGTGCCGCAAACAAAAAAACGCAGCAGCGGTTTGAATACAACAGATACAGCTGGCATGAAAACTAATCTCTCACTTTGGATTTAGCACGTTTACGTCTGAAAAAGTTCTGCAATAGCTTTGCACTGCGCTCCTTTAACAAACCTCCATCAACCTCGACACGGTGATTAAATCTATCATCTGTGGGTAATAAGTCGAATACACTGCCTGCTGCCCCACCTTTAGGGTCAGGTGCTGCGTAGACCACCCTCTTTACACGAGCATGGACAATTGCACCAGCACACATCGGACAAGGCTCGAGGGTAACATACAAAGTAGTGCCTGGTAGACGGTAGTTGCACTCATGAACAGCCGCATCTCGCAGAGCAACTATTTCAGCATGCGCTGTTGGATCGTGACTACTGATCGGTTGATTCCACCCTTCACCAAGTACACGACCCTGCCTGACCAGCAGCGCACCTACAGGTACCTCACCCTGCTGCTCAGCCCTTTCAGCCAATATCAGGGCATGTTGCATGAAATGCTCGTCTAGTGTTGACATTAAAAATGATCTTTAACTGAATCCACTTGAATAATTACGGCAAGAAATCCAGCTCTGACACAGGGCTGCACAAGCCTATAGCTCTCGATAGAACAAATCATACCATTATTATTATTAATCATATAGTTAAGTAACACTAAATTCGTCTGTCCGGCCAGATTTTCGATCAAAACCTGCCTATTCAAGACGTAGATCACATGCAAAAGTACGCTAATGCGAAGAGCAGCTGTGCATTTTGGCGACAAGATGTCTGCTGATGAGTTGTTCAGAGGCTCCTCATTTCAGTTTTAAAAAATCATTACAGAGATCTGCAATACCACTCTAATTAATCCTGTAGAGATAGGGTTTCATATGCGATCGATGAATGAAAATTTTTGTGACTTTTACTGGATTACTCTATTTGGCATCATCCAATTAACCTATGCTACAGACGGATCAGAACAATAAATAGTGATCAGAATACGATTTCGCAGCTTGCGTAGAGTTACAAATCCTCTGATCTCGCAGATCCAATAGAGCTGTCATACTGTTTTGTGACTCAATGCATTATGCGGATAAGACGGATATTGACCTGCTCAGATGGGCCAACCCCTCATCCTCATGCGACGAGCAATATCACTATGGCACTAAATATTCCAACAGGAGATAGAGATATGTCAGTCGCAAAAGTCACTGAAATTACCGCCACATCCAACAAGAGTTTTGATGATGCTGTAACCAAAGGTATCAAGCGAGCAAATAAAACCCTAAAGGGTATAAAAGGGGCCTGGGTCAAGGACCAAAAGCTATCCGTTAGTGACGGTAAAATCACTGAATACCGTGTCACCATGAAGGTAACGTTTGTGTTAAAAGATTAGCAGAGACAACCCACCTGAATAGTTACAACTATGACTATACCTTAGAGCAGTGCTTTTCAACTGCATCAATATGTTTATAAATAAATGATAGGAGAGCAAGAATGGGGCTATTTGATTTTGCATCAAATTTCGGAAAAAAACTGTTTGGCAAAGATGATGATCCTGCTGAAAAGATCAAACAGCAGATCGAAGCGGATAATCCAGGAATCAAGGATCTAGATGTCCGCTATGAGGACGGCAAGGTAGTATTATCAGGAGACGCAGAGAGTGCCGATGCGCTGGAAAAGAGTGTCTTGATCGCAGGCAATGTCAAAGGCGTCAGCGAAGTAACTGCCGATGCAGTCAACGCACCAGAGCAACTGGCCAAGGTGGAGTACTACACCATTGAAAGTGGCGATACGCTATCAGCAATAGCAAAGCGATTCCTTGGTAAGGGGTCCGACTACCCGAAAATCTTTGAGGCAAATCGTGAAGTCATCAAAGATCCCAATCTCATCTACCCTGGCCAGAAGATCCGCATCCCACTCGACTGATCTGAATTTATCTAAATAATATTTTTTCCGGAAGCGCTTAAGTAAACAAAACCTGATTACTCTCCTTCCTGTATCCAATACCCCCTCTCCATGGCAGAGAGGGGTTAAGTATTTACCCTGGAAGTATCTGCCAAATAAGCAAAAACATATTAAGAATTAAATGACTAATCATGTGCAATATGAGGCCCATCTCGACTATACTATTTGAATTCCCTTCTTGAAGGGAGTACCTCGCTTATCGCGTCGATGGACGCCGCTTTAGTATTTATCTAACCACGACAAAGCAAGGTGAAATAGGGTTCAATACCTATGGATAACTTAATTCACACAAGGATAGAGTAACGCCAAAGAGACAGGTTTAGCAGCAAATGATAAAAAAGGTCACAACTACCATTTCCTTACTAGGAATATTGAGTTTTGCAGCTTATTTTATCAACTCACTTCTATTTACCCCTCCCCAACCGCCCTACAAAAAGGAACTCCTTGTATACTGTGGTACCACTCTGATCAAGCCCATGTCTGAGATCGCTTCGATCTTAGAGGAGCGTGAAGGAATCAAGATATCGATCATCAAAGGCGGCTCAGGCAATCTACTTAAATCTATCAGATTCAACCGCATCGGTGACCTCTACCTACCCGGCTCAGAGTCATATATAAAACAGGCCAATGATGAGGGTCTTATCAGTGAATCGATCCATGTAGGATACAATAAGGCTGCATTGATGGTGCGCAAGGGCAATCCAAAAAAGGTAAAACCTGATTTGAGTGAACTACTACGTCCTGACCTCTATGTCGTTTTAGGGAATGCTGATAGTGGCAGCATCGGGAAAGAGACTAAAAAAATCCTCTCTTCGGCCGGTTTATTAGAGAATGTCATGCTCAACGTGAGAGAGTTGACCACTGACTCAAAACGACTTACCGATGTCATTAATAATAGCGAGGCTGACCTGGTCATTAATTGGTTCGCACCGTCCACTTGGCCTGAAAACTCGAATTTTATTGATACACTCCCCATTGACGAACAGTATGCAAACAAAAAAAGATTAGTATTAGGTTTACTAAGTACCGCAAAATATCCAAAGATAGCACGACTATTTTTGGATTACGCCTCCTCCAAAGATGGAATAGACATATTTAACCGTTATGGACTCTATAGCGTTGATTAAAAGCAGTACCATGCAGCAACTAACTGAACACCCAATCCAACGACAAATCATTGGTCTTGCGTTATCGATACTGATAATCGTTATCACCTTAGTGACTGTACATACAGGTTTAGAACTAAAAACAAGCAAATTAGAACAACAACGAGACAATCAGAAAGCAAGACAGGATATTGGTCTATCAATATACCAAAGACTTTTTTCAGCTAAGGCACATATCTTCAAGCTGAGTATGTTACGAAACAAGCTGGATCTGGAAATAGTAAGAAAACATTTTGATGCTAATCTGCTTACTATAAACAAAGGACTGGCAATATTACACAATGGAGGTGTTTTTAAAGATGAGATTGCAACCAACATACCTGGTAGCAACAATATGAATCTTGTAGCCATCTACAAAAAACCGGAGAGAGGCGGTTATGTTCTTGAAGTCCTTGAGCTTAGTCCTGCCCTACATGAATTAGATAAACAGGCACAACTTTTGTTTCAATTGATCGAGCAGAGAATAGCTCAAGAAGAAGCTCTATCTGTAAACCTACAAACTCGGATTGATAATCTGATGAAGACTATCAATACCGTTCTTCAGCGAACACACGAAAACGCTGCACGGATACTCTTTGAAAGTCAAAACAGACTCTTAACATTAACACAACAACTGCATGATGCTAAAAGCATTCATGATAGCTTGCGTATCCCAGTAGTACTTATTGCATTGAGTTTAGCTGCCTACCTGCTCCTCATCACTCTGACGAGAGTCGGTAAAGTTATAGAGAATCGCAAGCGTGCAGAAGACCAGCTGCAACTACTGCTTGATACCACTGTTGAGGGAATTTTCGGAATAGACAACAAAGGATTGACCACTTTTGTCAATCCTTCAGCTTCTCGCATGTTAGGGTATCTACCTCAAGAGTTAATCGGACAGAACAATCATAAGTTGATTCATCACACTCAACATGATGGAACACCACACGATCAATCTGAATGTAAAATTCTTAAGGTACTTAATGGTAATGCATCGAATACGATCGATGATGAGGTTTTCTGGCGCAAGGATGGTACATCGTTTCCTGTTGAATATTCCAGTATTCCAATTTATAGAGATGGCCATCCTATTGGTGCAGTTGTTAACTTCAGTGATATTAGTGAACGCAAACATGCTGAGAAACGTATTCGCACACTCCTGCAAGCTGTCGAACAAAGTCCTGTGTCGGTGGTAATGACTGATACTGCTGGCAACATTGAATATGTAAACAGCGCCTTTGAATCAGTAACCGGCTATAGTGCGGAGGAGGTCATAGGTCAGAATCCTAGAATATTAAAGTCGGACAGCAGCCCTGCTTCTCTGTTCAAAGAACTCTGGGAATCGATAATATCCGGTCATGCCTGGAAGGGTGAACTACAAAACCGCAAAAAGAGTGGCCAGTTATACTGGGAACGCGCCTACATAGCACCAGTGGTTGATGAGACCGGATTGACCAGCCACTATCTTGCTGTAAAAGAGGATATTACCCTGCAGAAGCAGCAAGAAGAAAAAATCATTCACCAGGCAAATTATGACAGTCTTACACAACTACCAAACCGTTTCCTTACTCTAGACAGACTTTCTCAAATTATCAAAGAGGCTCAACGTAACCAACTGCATGCTGCTGTACTGTTTCTTGATCTTGATGATTTTAAAAGAATTAATGATTCAATGAGTCATGAGATAGGCGATAAGCTACTTATCAATGCTGCTAAACGACTTCAGGAGTTAGTTCGCATCGACGATACCGTAAGTAGACTGGGTGGAGATGAGTTCATCATTTTATTGGGTAACTTACATAATGAGAGCGAGGTGTTTCCAGTAGCGGAAAAGCTACTCAATTGCTTCAGAAAACCATTTCTTCTGGATGGACGAGAATTGATTCTTACAGCAAGTATCGGCATTTCCATCTATCCAAACGATGGTGATCACCCTGCAGAACTTCTGCGCAATGCAGATATTGCCATGTATGAATCCAAAGATCAGGGACGCAACGCCTTCAACTTCTTTAATCACAATATGAATCTTGGTGTTTCAAGACGCCTGCAACTCGAAGAGCAACTACACGGGGCACTTGAACGAGGAGAATTCCAGCTCTATTACCAACCCATTCTCGATATCTCCAGCTGTGAAGTAGTTGCAGCTGAAACATTACTGCGCTGGAACAGCACTGTTTTAGGCAGCATAACGCCTGATGAATTTATCCCTATAACAGAACAGACTGGACAGATAGTCTCAATTGGCATGTATGTAATGCAGGAAGCGCTGAAGATGGCATCGCACTGGCAGAGACTTCTCAATAGACCATTTAAAATTGCCATCAATATATCACCGCGCCAGTTTAGAGATCCAAATTTGTTACATCAGATAAAAGATATCTTAACCACAACCAAGATACCCAGTGAATCCGTCGAACTGGAATTAACAGAAGGCGTACTGATGAGTGGTCATACTTACATCGATGACACCCTGGAAGGGTTAAATGAATTAGGCGTCACCCTAACCATGGATGATTTCGGTACCGGCTACTCATCCCTAAGTTATCTACGCAGCTATCCATTCGATACCTTAAAAATCGATCGCAGTTTCATCAACGACATAACAACGGACCCAGCTGACAGAGAACTGGTAAATGCCACGATCGCTATGGCCCATGGCCTGGGTTTATCCGTGGTCGCTGAAGGGGTAGAAACTAAAGCGCAATTGGATCATTTAAGAGAGCAAGGGTGCGAAATGGCTCAAGGTTTTCTTTTCAGCAAACCCATACCAGCAGACAAGATGACCAATTTACTTAAAAATAATCAGGAGAAAATCTACAACCCGGACAAACCTTATCTAGCTTAAAATAAACAACGATTAGAATATCTCACTCAAACATACCACCCACTACTGCAACTCTCTGCAATTGATAAATGGTGCGTTTATTGCAGTGTATATCCTCGAATAGCCCAGTGAACACTCACTCATATTTTCTGGTCAGGCAACCACAACAAAATTAAGTTGTCCCAATCACTCCTAAGCGTCTATATTAAAGCTACGAGCTATAATAATCTTATCACTGCATCAATAACTGACAGCTCTAATTGGCACAAAATAATATAGTGACGACTACGCTATCATCAGGTTGAGAAGGCTAGATGAATGCAAGTATACATCCTAAGCTATATCAACTCGCAAACCTGGGATACACGGAAATACCTCTTTTTGGCGAGGGGGAATCCTATCTCTTGTATTTAGTACTTACACTTCATTACCATACTGATTCAGTCAACTATCAAACCACCTCTACATACCTGCAACAGCTGTATCACAAGCTGGCTCGTGAACTTCTGCCACCCTATCCTGCAAAGCTTCAGAATAGAACTCTCTGTTATCAAGTGCCTACTCAGACAAGAACCTCACTGACTGATCATAGCACCATTACCACTCACTCTATGATCCTGATTAATTACATTATTGCAGCCATCTATTTCAATCAAGGAGAGGGGTCTTTGATAGAATGAAGGAGTATGGTAAACCGAAACTGATACTTCTATCGGGATACATCGAAGTCGACATACCTGCTCTGGTAAGTCAACTGCTCAAGCCATTGCTAGCACCCGATACAGATTTCGTTGAGTCTAAGTTTGACCTGTCCAATGTCGATACCCCCTACGCAGCTCTCACTCAGATAGTTCAAACTGTTATTCGTAAAATCTTAGGCAAAAGAAAGCAGGAACTTAATTCCTGGAGAGGTGCGATACTAAAAGCAGTTGGGCCGAATGGACACCTCATCAACGACCTTGCCCCAGATCTCGAGAGACTCATCGGAGAGCAGCCACCACTTCAGGAGCTAAAACCTCGGGATACTCTCAAACGCTTTACATCAACAATACATAGTTTCCTCAAGGTTACTTTCACTCCTGACCATCCGTTTGTACTGTTACTGGTGGATTTACAATGGATCGACACCCCTACCCTAGATCTACTCGAGCATCTGCTTACCGACCCAGATATCAACCACATCCTCATTATCGGTACCATTAGTGAGAATGAGGTCACTCCCAGCCACCCGCTGATGAAATCATTAGATTCAATGCGAAATAGTGGCACTACAATTCAGACCATAGTGAACTCTCCATCGGGAGAAGATCACAGGTTTGAATTAAATAAAGAGTCCCCACGCAGAGAAGAGAAGCCATTGCAACAGTTTGATGCAGCAAAACTTGTGAAAACGATACAAAAAGTTTCACAACAATTAGAGCTTCCAAAACTGATGCAAGCACTAACGACTTATGCGTTGGAAACTTCGACTGCAGACAGGGGCCTTTTGATTGTTTCGCATGATAAAATCAATACTGTAGAAGTGGAGGCTAGTGCAGACGGAAACAACATTAACGTTAAAGCAGTCCAGGCACCGATCGATAGTAATAGCTGTTCTGAAACCATTGTCACGTACGCCATACAGGCCAGACAACAGGTCATTCTCAACGATACATCTCTCCCTGGCGTGTTCAGTAATGATCTCTATTTGCAACAAAAGAGCAAGCGATCTCTGCTTTGTCTCCCCCTCCTCAGCCCAAACAATCCAGCAGGTGTGTTGTACCTGGAAAACACCCAGTCTATTGGCGCTTTCACCCCGGATAGAGTTGCACTGCTGGAGCTACTGGCAGCACAGGCAGCAATCTCATTGGAAAATGCCTCTTTATACAACGACCTCAAGGAGAGCGAAGCTAGATATCGTCAAATCATCGATACCGCAAATGAAGGCGTATGGATTCAGGATGATAACTATGTCACTACATATGCCAATGAACATATGGCACAAATGTTGGGTTATACCGCAGACGATTTGATTGGACAGAAAGCCACCGATTTCATGTTTGAAGAGGACAAAATCGAACACGCTCTTAAAATGAGCGAACGACGAAATAATAAATCTGATGTATATGAACGACGCTTGATTCACAAAGATGGAAGGTCGGTATGGATGCTGATTTCCGCTACACCTATCTTCAAAGATGGCCAGTTCAATGGTTCAGTTGCGATGCTGACTGACATAACCGAACGTATCGAAGTTGAACAGCATCTGGCTACGAGTGAGCAACTCTTCCGTACCCTGATTGAAAACTCTCCTGATCAAATCTCACGATACGATTTGAATCTACGTCGCCTGTATATCAATCCAGCACTTCAAAAGCTGTTTAAGGTACCGCTCGATCAAGCGCTCAACAAGACCTCCATGGTCTCTTCACCACTGCTCGACCCAGAAGCCTATATGGCCGTTATCCATAAAGTCATCGAAACCGAACAGGAGTGTTCCGATGAGATCGCCTATCACAACCAGCAAGGCGAGATCGAATGGGCAAACGCACGCTTTGTACCCGAGTTTGATCTAAACGGCAAAGTCGCAACTGTACTGGTCATATCCAATGTCATCACAGAAAAAAAACATGCCGAGCAGCAACGACAAGAACACCTTAACTTTCTCCAGAGCCTGGACCGGGTCAACCGGGTACTGCAAACAGAGGGAGATTTCGATCAAGTTATGAACATGGCCCTGGATGAGATTCTCGATATCTTCGAATGTGATCGCGTCCACCTGGTTTATCCCTGTAACCCGGACGCACCAAGTTGGTTTGTGCCGATTGAACGCACCAGGCCCGACTATCCAGCAACCTACCAGCTCGGCCAGAAACAGCCCATGAGTGAGCATGTTGCAAGCACCATGGCTCAACTACTTGACTCGAATCAACCAATCAAACTAGGAGCAGATTCACAATACCCGATAACGGATATCATGCGGAAGAGACTCCATATTCGCTCTATCATGACCATGGCCCTCTACCCCATAATTGACCAGCCTTGGCAATTAGTAGTGCAACAATGTTCTCATGATCGGAATTGGAACGATCAAGAGCTACGTTTGTTTGAAGAGATAGGCCACCGTCTTTCAGATGCCCTGAACTCTCGACTATCAATCCGTAACTTACGTGAGAGCGAAGAACGCTTTCGCCTGGTCTATGAAAACTCACCGGTACCGATATGGGAAGAGGACTTTTCTGCCGTCAAATCACGCCTTGATGAGCTGAAAGAGATCTGCGGTGACGACCTGGAAAGCTACCTTATTGAGCATCCTCAAGTCATTGCTGAGTGTGCAGCAATGGTACATATTATCAATATCAATAGTGCTGTCATTGAACTCCATGAGGCCAATAGCAAAGAGGAACTATTAGAAGGCCTGCCGAAGACCTTCCTTGCCGAATCCTATAACGCTTTCCGTAGCGAGCTCATCGCCCTTGCAAATGGCCAGACAGAACTGGTTTTTGACAGCGCAGTACAGACCCTGACAGGGAGACGCATTGATATCAGCCTCTCATTTTCGGTCTGTCCGGGTTATGAAAAGAGCCTGACCAAAGTATTTATCTCAACAATTGACATCACTCAGCGCAAGCAGAGCGAGGATCACATGAGGCTGGCCGCCAGTGTTTTCTCAACCAGTCAGGAGGGAATCCTGATCAGTGATGCCAATAACCGCATTATCGATGTCAATCCTGCCTTCAGTCATCTAACAGGTTACAGCCGAGATGAAGCTTTGGGCAAAAACCCCAAATTTCTCAGTGCAAATCAAAATGACCCAGCACTCTATGAAGAGATGTGGCAATCGATCAACAGCAATGGCGAGTGGCAGGGTGAACTCTACAACAAACGTAAATCCGGTGAAATCTTTCCAGAGCAGCTTTCCATCGTCGCGGTGCGTGATAAACATGGAGAACTACAGCACTATGTGGGCGCTTTTTCAGATATCAGCATGATCAAACAACACGAGGCAGATCTCGACCGCATTGCACACTATGACATGCTTACCTCTGTCGCCAACCGGCGCCTGCTCGGGGATCGCCTGGAACAGGCTATTGCCCATGCCAAACGACACACAAAAAATCTTGCCGTCTGCTATCTCGACCTCGACGGCTTCAAACCGATCAACGACCAGTTCGGTCACGAGGCTGGAGATCGTATGCTTATTGAAATCGCACGTCGACTGGAGACGATATCACGTGCCGAGGATACCGTCGCCCGCTTGGGCGGAGATGAATTCGTGCTGTTGTGGAACAATATAGGCAGTCAATCCAATTGCGCTATGGCTCTGAACCGCGTACTGATGAAAGTATCCAGTCCAATGCAGTTAGAGAATCAACCTGTATCAGTCACAGCCAGTATCGGTGTAACCCTCTACCCGGATGATAATGTGGATGCGGATAGCCTGCTACGCCATGCGGACCATGCTATGTATACAGCAAAACAGCTAGGCAAGAACCGCTACCAGATCTTTGACGCACGTCTGGAACGGCACATATCTGCACGGATTGAATTGATGGAAAAAATAGACCACGGATTGGACTGCGGCCAGTTTGAGCTCTATTACCAACCCAAAGTGGACTATACAACCTGTCAGGTGGTCGGTGTTGAAGCACTTCTACGTTGGAACGATCCGGTGCTCGGCTTGGTAGGTCCCAAGGAGTTTCTCTCGCTGATCGAAAACGATGTTCTGGCGTTCCGCATGGGATGCTGGGTGATGAAACAGGCAGTTCGTCAAGCAAAAATCTGGCACGAGCGGGGGATTACCCTGCCGATCAGCATCAATGTCTTCCCTTGTCACCTCAAGCACCACTCCTTTGTCGATGATCTGCGCAGTGCTATTGCATCGAACTGGCCGCAGATGCCGAGAAGTCAACTGATGATAGAGATTGTAGAAACTGACGACTTAGAGGAGCTTGAACCTATCGAACAGGTTATCAGAGAGTGCGTGGCGATGGGAATCAGCTTCTCCCTGGACGACTTTGGCACTGGTTACTCTTCACTTGTCTACCTGCGTCGATTAAGTATCCAAGAGCTGAAGATCGACCAATCTTTTGTGCGCGACATGCTTGAAGACCCTGATGATGAGGCAATCGTCGTCGGTGTAATCAGCCTAGGCCGGGCTTTTGGGCTACGAGTAGTCGCTGAAGGTGTTGAAACCTTAGAGCAGGCCCAGTACCTGACAAATCTCGACTGCCCCATCGTCCAGGGTAATGGGCTGGGAAAACCCATGCCTGCACACACATTAGAGCAATGGTATACAGCATTCACTAAGGAGTTGACAGAATGCCACAAATAGCGGGATTGCAGGCAATTGAGTGGAAGGAGGCGATTACCACTGGCATCGATGTCATCGACAATGAACACCACTACCTTCTAGAAATCCTGCAAGAGATAAATGAAAAACTGTTGGTAGATGACAGCGACCTGTTATTGGAGCAAGCGATCAAAAATCTACTCTGTTACGCTCTAATGCATTTTGAAACCGAAGAAGCGCTGATGCAGCGCTATAGCTATGCGGCAGCCTATCCCGATGAAGCACAGGATCATATTATCCAGCACCGGAAATTTTCTCATCGGATTGTCACTGTGCACGATCAACTGCGAGAGGGACAAAAGATTTCACGTATTGAGATAGTGGGCTTTCTTAATAACTGGCTGCAGGATCACGTCTTCGACAGAGACAAATCGTTATGCATTTTTTTGGTACAAAAAATGGGTAAATGATTATCAAACAACAGTCAATATCGATTGGCAAACAAAGATATTCATAACCAAACACAAAATCGTATAGCAAAAACCACCACTGACGGATGCCCTATGGTGATTTTTCGAATTTGAGCTTGTGAATTAAATATTAAATATTAGAATATCGATAGGTAACCCTATTAATATATATCATCTATTCTACTCAGGTGCGCATACCGATTAAGCGGCTTGTGCCGTCGTGCGCTATCGCATCAATTCCTCTGTTGCTTCATTGCCCAGTGTCTATCGTGGTAGCTGCAGAATTGCATCACAACCAGCGTCGTTCTTTTTTCATTACTTTCCAAAAAAGCTGTACTCTGTGGCAAGTATTGATGCAATAAGCCGTTGCAGCTTTAATTTAATAGGCTCTGTCATGAATGATATGGCCGCGCAAAGAAAAACGTAGCGCCCACATCTCCTTTTGTGTTTTCTGGCATGCTTATTGCATATTTTATGATGGCGTCTCATACCGCCTTTTATGGTTGAAAGTTCTATTGCTGCTTCGGTCACCGCATCTGCGCTTTTTACCGGAGTAAAACGGTTAGCCTACTTGTAACCACCAACAACTTGCATGATTCAAGTTATATATATTTAATTTTTATATATTTCAACAACATGTGATAGTTTTTTTATTTTGTCAATGCAAGACCCAATCAGGCTAAACCAGCAGATGTTTTTTACTCCAAACAAAGTCCCAGAAAGAAGTAATCACAACCAGACTGGCAAGCCAGACCATTTGCAGGCTGAGCCAACAGATACAAGGAATCAGTTATTTGCCTAACAGAAAAACAAGCTAGAACAAAGAGTATTTAATATAATTTATTACTGTTTATTTTCAGCAGGGAGAGAGTAGATTAGATAGCCTGATTACACGTCATATACCAAAAAACAGATGCATGAATTAGAAGTACCCGTGTCTTAAATACTAATAGAAGCAGGGACATATGTATAATTTTGATGCCAAGTACTTAATCAACGCTTTAGCTATTCTCGTGTAATCTTTTTATATATTATTTCATAGTTGATATAAAAATTACTCATTCTGGCGAAGAAAGCATAGCCTCGGCCAGATGAGATAATTCTTTATATATGAAGAATAATTTACATCACTGATTTATGTGATTGAGTTCTCACTCCTAAGATAGTTTTCCTAATCTTCCTCTAAATGTTCAATTTAGCCCAAATTTACAATTGTAAATTACAAACCATTAAAGTTAGTATTCGGGTTAATGACATAGTTCAATTTAAAGATTGTATTTTTTAGGATATGAAGTGAAAAACTAGACGCTAAATATTCAGGTATGTTCATAGCGACTGCTGATACCTTCTGAATAATATATCTATCATGGGTAGTTGCAGGTGATAAAGCGATTCTAGACCATTACTGTGTAGTAAATCTCAACAACACAGTAAATATTAGGATGCAATTTCAAGTAACAGCAGTATCCGTTAAGACTCAAAAGTATCTGTCAGGATCGGAATATACTGAGCATCTTTTGAGCAGACAATACAGACCACCTGAATCAAGTTGTTATTTGATTAGGTATTTACAAAGGATTGAACAACCAAGAAGGATCTTACTGGAAGTCACTGGACTGGATGACAATTGGATAGATGACGCTTTCAAGAAAGATTTTTCATTGGTGCCTTGTTTCACTTACTGTATTTGTTTATACAACCATATGCCAAGCAACTGAAATCAATGTTGCCTTGGAACAGCACGACAGCTATTTAAGACCCGCGAGGTCTTTTTCAGCTGTTCTGGTTGAATACAACAAGCACAACGAACAAACCAAGCACAAAACCAAGCTAACACTTAGCGAATATGGTATGCGATCTGAAGCCCTGAATGCTGAAGATAGTGTACAGCATATGGTTTTCATACAAGATTACGACTCATCACGTAGGTGGCTGGTAAACACAACTAGAGCTTGTTATAGCGAACTACCTGAAGATAAGGGTACCGATGAAAAAGCCAGTAGTGATAAACACTCCACTTCAACGCCAAGTATTTTATCTATTAGGCCCTGCAATAACAGTAAGGCAGAAAAATTATCTGCAAGAGAAATAAATAATACTGAATTAAGCGTTTGGAAGTGCACAGATCAACAAGGTCTTACTTACATTCAACATTTCAGTACATTGCTAGGCCTTGTTGTTCGTCAAGAAAGTCAAGAAGGGCAAATAGGTGAGCTAGTAAATATTTCCCTGAACAGCCCAGAGCCTCAATACTTCAAGCCATCGGATAAGTGGCGAGAAGTTACTTTGGAAGAATTCATCACTGGAAGAGCTGTGTTGCCTAGCTATGAAGATTAGCCTGTCAATATAGTTTAGAGGGTGAGAATACTAAGGATCAGAGATGATCTAATTACATTATAACGTTTTTAAGAAGAGCCATATCAGTGCATAAGCACAAGATGGGAAAAGTAATCTGTACACTAAGGAGCTATATAAATGTTAGTTAAATCTGGAAAGCAAGTATCTCGTCGTTCTCATTTTGGTCAAGGTATGACTGAGTACATCATCATTGTAGCTGTTATTGCTGTCGCAGCTATTGGAGCCTTCGGCTATTTCGGTCAGATTGTTGAAAATCAAATCTCAGGTTTAGGATCTGAGCTTGGCGGAGGTAGTGGTGCGGATGCTCGTGCTAACTCAACAACACTCGGTGAAACCGCGAAAACACAAGCTGCAGGTTCTGCAAACAGCATGGGTAACTATGATGCTAATGATGCTACAAACTAAAGAGTAGCTTTTACAACAGGTTATTTACCTGTTTGTGCTTATGATAAGGAGGCCTGACTTTACCAATGGATAAGAGGTAAAGTCAGGCCACAAAATGGAAAGTAATTATGCCCAGATTGACACGTAGAAAACAAAAAGGACAGGCACTCCCATTGGGAATTGCGTTACTTGTATCATCTGTCCTCTTTACGATTGTCTTATACAACACAGGACAAACTGCATCTGAAAAATCTCGTCTAACGAATACAGCAGATGCAGCAACATACAGTGGGTTAATCTGGCAAGCTCGCGCATTAAATTTCCAAGCCTATACAAATCGCGCAATGGTCGCGAATCATGTATCTATTGGGCAGATGGTAAGTTTAACTTCCTGGACAAAGTACGCATATATTCTTGCAAGAAATATTGATTATATAGGTCGCTGGTTTCCAATTGTTGCCGGTATTACAGGTGCTGCTAAAGAGTTCACTGAAGGTTTAGATGATGTAATGGTAACAATTGCAGAAGTTTTTATTCCTGTAGTTGATAATGTTAATGCCGTATTGACTCAATCACAAAGAGCAGTCTACCTGGCAAGCTTTGCTGCAACACCTGGCATCGTCAGTGAAGTTGTACAGAAGAATGACAATCGCTACAACGCAACCTCAGCTTATGCATTAGTAGGCATGGGTGAAAATGCAGTTGATTGGAATAACTTTTCGAATAGATATGATGACGACGAAAGTCTGTTAAGAAAAGCAGATGTTGTTAATCGCTCTAAAGACGAATTCACACGCAATCGAAATTTTAGTGGAGGCCGAATCAATCTGGGAGTCGTGAAAGTCTGGTTAAAAAAAGAAGGTGAATCAAGGCTTGTTTCTGAAGATTCCTCTACTTCCACAAACAATTGGCTAAACAATAACGATAGCAGTGAAAGCAATCTTGAATGGGAGTGGAAAGGTAAGGATTCATACTCATTCCATATTAAAGTATTACATTGGGATGGATGGGATCACGATGAAGTTCCGCTAGGCTGGGGTTCGAAATATGTCAATGGAGACTTCGAATGTGACGAAACTGCCAATCAAAGCAGATGGTGGTGGTTCGGCTCAGGTTGTACAAGATATTTGAATGAAAACAGAAGAGGTGAAATGCTTGCTGATACGGAAAACGAAGAACTTGATGTGGATTACGAGGGTATACGTGCATATTATGACCTCTCTGATTTAAGTCAAGAAAACAAAGATCCACGCCTCGCATTACGCATTCAAGTTGAGCTTCCAGAAAATGAAGTCAGAACTGCATCAAAAATTGATGGTATAGGTTCATCCTCTACGCCAAATAGCACATCAGGAAATGGACTCGGTCAAGGTGTGTTTGGAACCGAAGACAGAATGGCTAGCGGTGGTATGGCAGCAATATCAAGTGGTGAGTTATTTTTTCATCCACCAGATGACTATTTGCCGTCAAATAGAAGAGGTCGATATGAGATAGCCAGTCTTTTTAGTCCATATTGGGAAGTTCGTTTGACTAAAACCCCTGTACAACGCCGTTTCATGGCATGGGCTTTACGTGATACAGCACTGCTCACTCAGGGCGCATCAGGCATTGTTGATGGTGTAGACAGGTTTATCAGTGATAAAACAGAAGAATTAGAGCGACTATATCAGTTAGTTGCAGAACTGGAAGATCAGATAGATAACACAACTGATAACGCACTTCGCACCCAATTAGAGAACAGACTGAATTCAACTAACTCAGAAATCGCTCAACTTGAATCTATTAACGTAGATACATCTCAAGTAGCAACTGGTCTAAATCAAGGCATGGCTCAAGGTATGACTAGCATATCTAACACGAATATTAGTAGCTACCAACAAATGCTAAATAATTCTGCTGGTCAACAAAGTCAATCGATAGCTGATGATTTTCAAAATCAAATCGTTGATCAAGTAACTGATCAAATGCAAGAGTCTTTAGAAAATGCTATGGAAAATGCAGTTGAAAACGCTCTATCTTCAATGCTATGAGCAAATTAAAGTAATATTAATTTAATCAGATAGCGATTATTTAAAAGCAAATCATTTTGATGTTTCAAAGGGATTAGTTATGAATCATTCACATACTAGTAATATATTCAAACAAAATGGTAATGCTAGCGTTGAAACCATTCTATTCGCAACCGTAATGGTTCCGTTACTCGGCGGTCTACCTTTACTGGGTAAAATATCGGACATAAACAATACTACGACACAAACAAGTCGTTATCTGGCATGGGAACAGACCATAGCTGGCCCTATATACAAAACACCAGATCAATTACAGACAGAAATTAATAATCGCTTTTTTGCCAAGCCTGACTTACTTATTAAAACGAATAGAGAAGCTTTGACTGGTGATGAGTATCAGAATCCAATGTGGACTAGTTATGGTTATGACGAGAACAATGATGTTAATCGTATGGTTGGACCAGGTAGTGTAACACGCCCTCAGATTACAAATCAAAGTCCGGACAGTATTGCTGGAACTCTTTCTTCCGGTATAAAAACCATTGGAAGAACCATGTCTTCATTTAGTGGAGGCGATTGGGATATTGAAGGTAAAGGCCTATACACAGCTTCCGTATCCGTAGATATCGCTAGTAATAAATATTTAAATTCTGGTGTTGATTGTAACAATCAAGAAAGTGAAAACATATCGTCATGTATTATCAAGTCTAACACTATTTTTGTTGACAGTTGGAATGCTAGAAATGCATCTCAAGCAGCAGATAGAGCACGGACATTTGTACCTGCAGGATCACTTGAAGAAGTAGGTAATGCAATAGCTTATGTGGGTTATATCCCATTTTTCCAAGATATTAGGGGATTACGTTCTGATAGTAATGGAGGATTTGGCTATGTAAACGCTAATGTCTTGCCAATGGATCGATACAGTGAAGATTAGTTAGATGATATATTCACTTAATATTTCTAAATATTTTTCTATTCCAATAGTCTGCATAAGTCTTGTATCTACATGTACTGCATTTGATATCTCAGATGTAGCTGAACCTCCTAATGCTAAAGTTATATATGTTGGTGATGTGATCCAAAACGGGCTGCCGCTTCAAATGAAACAATTTTCCGTTGAACAACCAATTTCCGAAGTATTTAACTTTTACAAACAACGTTGGTCTGACATAGGCGTTCGCCAGGATAACGTTCCTGATTTCATAGAAAAGATTGTGGGTGAATGGCGTATTTTAAGCAAAATTGAAGGCCACTCTAGCGTTGTTGTTCAGGCTAGAATTAGAAAGACTGGTGTAACAGAAGGCTTTATTTCTGTAAGTGATATGTCTGAAAAAAAAGAGGTTAATGAAATCACAACCTCATTTCCCCGACTAACTGATAGTGAGATATTGTCGAGTACAGAATCACAAGATAGTGGCCGAATAGCAACTACTCTTATGATAACAAATAAATATTCTATCGATGAGAATAACAACTACTATCGTTCAAACATGAGTGAAAAGGGTTGGTACTACACAAATGGAGAAATACGTAACAATGTCGCCATGCTTCATTTCACTAAAGAAAATCAGCAATGTGAAATTGCTATTTCTGAAAGAAATGGAAAAACATTAATTTTTGCTAATGTTGTACAATTAAATGAAGACAGTTAACAAATACTTTTTCTCTAAAAATCAGTCTGGACATGTAACAGTTGAGTGGGTTTTGGTTACATTAATCCTAATCCTTATACTATTTGCTCCAATATCTAATGATAATCAATCTGTGATGAGTATGTTAATGGAATCAATTAGAGATTTTGACCGTAACAGGTCTTTGCTTTATTCCTTGCCATAATTGATATATCAAACTACTGAGTAATTTAATGAACACCAATGTAAGTAAAGTTGGCACGCAACAAAAGCGTGTTGGTAGTAAGTTCATCAACAAAAATATTGTCATGTTGATATTATCACTGATAGTAGGTGTTTTCGGTGTCTATCTAGCGAAAGGTTTTATTGAAAACAAAGTAAATTACTACAAAAGCCAACTAGAGAAGACTGAAGAAATGGTATCTGTTGTTGTACCAAATAGAAATATACCCAGGGGTACAATAGTATCAATAAGTGACTTCTCTATACGTGAAATACCAAAAAAATATGCGCACCATAATGTTGTTACAGAATCAACCTTTAACACAGCTGCTGGTCAAAGAGTTAGTTTTGATGTAACCAAAGGTAAATCATTGTTATGGGCACACCTTGAAGGTGGATTAATGCCTACATTTTCTGGAAAACTTGAAGAAGGTAAGCGTGCCCTTGCGTTTACTGTAGACAAAATCAATTCTATTTCTGGTTTTTTGCAACCTAAGGACAAGATTGATTTACTTCTAGAATATAACAACGAGGTATTACCAATTATTCAAAATCTCCTTGTTCTTGCAACTGGCGTAAGAACTCATATAGATAAAACTGGAAGATTATCTGAAGATGCATTCCGTACGATTACTGTCGAGGTAACTCCTGAAATTGCTGAAAAAATTACTTTAGCAAAAAGCGTCGGCAAAATAACGGCAATTTTAAAATCACCACAGGACGAACAATCTTTCAAAGATACGCCTATGACTATCGCTCAATTACTTAACAAACCAAAACCAAAAGTAAGAATACGAAAGCGTCAGATAGTAAAAAAAGAAGGCATTGAGTTTATAATCGGCGGATCAAGAAATTAAACGATCCTGTATAGAAGGTAATACCAAGTGTTAAAAAGAATTTATGCATTCAATATTGCAATGCTGTTAATACTATTTTCAAATGTTGTCATAGCTGAAAATATTGATATGTTTGTCGGTGAAATTAAGATCATTGGTAGAGTCAACGTTGATAGAGTAGCTCTTGGACGTGGTGATATATTAAAAGTCGAAATACTAAAAACAAAAGAACTTTTAATTATCGCGGAAAGCGCTGGTAGTACATTTTTAAGATTATGGAATAAGGATGGTAGTTATTTTGAATACAATATAAGAGTAACTAAAGACGATCCTGAGAAAAGAGTGCGCATGGACAGTATGATTCGAATTAAGGTAAAAATGGTTGAATTCAGAAAGAGCGCTCTATCAAAGTTAGGTATTGATTGGTCACAAGCATTTGGTGGACCAACCTTTTCAACTGTCGGTGACTTTGTCACAAACTCATTATACAGACCCGCACAAGCAACAATTGATGGAGCAACATTACCATTAGCTGTTAAACCCTTTTCGTCCTATTTTGGTATTGCATCTACACTGACCTCAACAATCAACTTACTCGCTTCAGATGGCGATGCAGTAGTTTTGTCTGAACCTGTTTTAACATGTGTCAATGGTGGTTCAGCTAAGTTTATATCCGGAGGCGAATACCCGATACCTGTTACAGGAACTAATGGTAGTACCAGTGTTGAATTCAAACAATACGGTATAAAAATGGATATATCACCAAAAGCAAACACAAAAGATCAAATATATACAACAATTAAGGCCGAAGTAAGTGAGATTGATAAATCAACTACAGTACTCGGTGTTCCTGGAATATTAAAAAATGAAACTGAAACTATAGTTAATGTCCAATCAGGTCAAACTATTGTAATTTCAGGCTTACTAAAAGCAAAACAAGGAAGAGGAACCAGTAAAGTTCCTGGGTTGGGAGATATACCTTTAGTTGGTGGATTATTTGGCACAGATGATTTACAGAATGAAATGTCTGAAATGGTCGTATTTTTAACACCTGAAATAGTTGATGTAGAAGATACATATGATGCTCAAGCAAAACGAATGGCTACTATCAGAGAACGTTCAGTTAAAGAGATTACAGAACATCTCGAATTTAGTATTTTGGATTGATTGATGTTTGATATTATATACCAACAGGGAAGAAAACGAAGAGCACGTCATTCAATTAAAGGTGATCGTTGTGTTATTGGTAGTGCACGTCATAGTGATCTTGTGTTGAAACATCGTCACATTACCAAGAAGCATGCAGCAATTTATTCAGAAAACAACCAAGTACATATAGAAGACCTGGGAAGTATGACAGGCACATGGGTTAACCGTGAGCGCATAATCAATTATGGACCACTCAGTGAACATGACGAAATAACAATAGGTGATGTAAGTATAAAAGTAGAGATACAGCAGTTACGTGAGTCAAATATACAGAGTGTAACTTCATCTACGATTAAAACACCTGACTCACAAAAAGAAATCGATATCATATCTGATATAGATATTAGAGAGCACACCCAAAAGAATGAAGCAATTATTTATTGGACTAAGAACATACATGATCAATTAATTTCTGAAATGGATTTAAGACGTAAAGATGTGCACAGCATGTCTGATGGTCAATTAAGAATAGAAGCTGAAGCACTACTTGATCAAATTCTAAACAGAATAAAAAGTGATCTTCCGTCTGACATTAATATCTCTAAATTACGTGTAGATGTACTCAATGAGGCTGTAGGTTTAGGTCCATTAGAAACATTTCTAGATGATGACACTATCACAGAAATAATGGTTAACAATCATCAAGAAATTTTTGTCGAACGATCTGGAAAATTAGTAAATAGTGGTGAATCTTTTAGTGGTGACCAAGCTGTTCTCTCCGTAATAGAGAGAATTATTACCCCTCTTGGTCGAAGAATTGACGAAAGTAGTCCGATGGTTGACGCTCGCCTCAAAGATGGTTCACGAGTTAATGCAATAATTCCACCACTTGCCATAAAAGGGCCGAGCCTGACAATCAGGAAATTCGCAAAAGAACGACTAACATTTGATGATATTGTTAATTACGGATCTGTTAGTCAAGATATGGTTGACTTTTTAAAAGTATGTGTCGAACAGAGAAAGAATATAATCGTTTCAGGTGGCACAGGTTCAGGTAAAACTACCTTATTAAATGTACTTTCTAACTTTATCCCAAAAAATGAACGCATTATAACTGTTGAAGACGCCGCAGAATTAAAACTTAACCAACCTAACTTGGTCTCTTTAGAGGCAAGGCCTGCTAATTTAGAAGGACGCGGTTCTATTACTATACGTGAATTAGTTAAGAACACTTTACGAATGAGGCCTGATAGAATTGTAGTCGGTGAGTGTCGTGGAGGTGAAGCTCTAGATATGCTTCAAGCTATGAATACAGGCCATGATGGCTCACTAACTACAGCTCACGCTAATACACCAAGAGATGCTCTCTCACGACTTGAGGTTATGGTTTTAATGGCAGGTATGGATTTACCTGTTACAGCAATCCGAGAACAAGTTGCATCAGCAGTACACATTATCGTTCAGCAAACCCGCTACTCATGTGGTTCTAGAAAAATATCAAAAATCACTGAAGTTACTGGTATTGAAGGTAGCACAATACAATTACAGGATATTTTTGAATATAAACAACACGGAGTTGACGAAAACGGAAAAATAAGAGGTGAATTTCAATCAACCGGTTTTATCCCTTCATTCTATGAAGAATTGAAAACTATAGGAATAGAAGTAGATCTTTCTATTTTTGGCAATAGTCTGGATGAATTCAGCTGATGGATATTTATCTGATACTCGCTATTGTATTTGTAAGTGTAAGCCTCGCTATCTGGCAGTTTATGTCTTTTAGTATGCGTGGTTTTGAACGTTATCAATCTACCTTTACAGAAAGGACTGAGAGTAAATTAGAAAATTTATTCTTATTTGTAGATACCAAAAAAGTTTTTTTATTCAATATACTTCTTCTACTTGCACTGCCAGTTGTCACTTATCTTCTTACAGATTCTATTTTCTACTTATTTATTGCAATTGCAAGTCTACTATTTTTACCAAAATTTCTACTATATCGCCTTGAATCAAAGAGAAAAAACCAGTTTATACAATCTTTACCTGATGCTTTAACACAAATTGCAAGTGGTATGAGTGCAGGACAGACTTTCTCATCCGCCTTGGAAACGATGGTACAAGAAACAAGAGGCCCAATCAGTCAAGAATTTTCTCTGGTAATACGTGAACAAAGGTTAGGCATGTCATTAGCAGAAGCTATGGAGAATTTAGGCGAGAGAGTACAAGCTGAAGAGCTTGATCTGGTTGTCACTGCCACGCAAATTTCTAATGAAGTTGGTGGTAATTTATCTGAAATATTCAAGCGACTGTCATCTGCTTTAAGACGAAAACTAGAAATGGAAGGTAAAATTAAAGCACTAACTTCGCAAGGTATTCTTCAAGGTTGGGTTGTCGGTATGTTACCTGTTTTAATCATAATAGCACTCTATTTTGTTGATCGAGATAATATCGCACCAATTTTTTCTAATCTCCTTGGCTGGATATTTTTAGGTATTATCTTTATCAATGAGATTATTGGCGGACTGATGATAAGAAAAATTGTCAGTATTGATATTTAAACTACCAAATTAGAAAGCAGCAACATAATGGATCTACTCTTAATTAGCATCATTTTTGGTATTCTCCTAGCGACTCTATTCTGGAATGTCTATAGGTTTTTTGCTGCTGTACCAGATGAAGATCGTTCATACCTCGATCGCCCCCCAGTGGGCTTTAGGTTAACTTGGCCTGTTATAAATGCTTTTGTACACTATTTTGGTCATTTCATCACACAAAACTATCGTATTGTTACATTGCTTAGACTAAGAAAGGCAGGACTTGAGTATATGTTAAGTCCCGACCAGTTCTTTGGTGGAAAAATAGTAGCTGCAATTACTGGCATTATGTTTGTCTACCTCATACTTTTCATGTTAGATACTAATAGCTGGACTTTTTTATTTCTTGGGTTAATTGGCGGCTTTTATTATCCTGAATTATGGTTACGTGAGGCAACAATGCTGCGTAACAAAAGAGTCTTTAGAGACCTCCCCTTCTATCTTGATATTATTATCCTCTCTGTTGAAGCAGGTACAAATTTTACTGGAGGACTCCAGCAAGCAATCACTAAAGCAGCAGATGGACCACTGAGACAGGAATTCAGTCGCGTAATCAGAGATATTCGGTCTGGTAAACCTCGTGCAGAAGCTTTACGTGACATGTCAGATAGAATCGATAATGAGAGTATACGAAGTGTTGTTAGCAGCATCATACAAGCAGAGAAAACAGGTTCAAGTCTAGGCCCAGTTCTTAAAGCACAAGCTGATCAACTAAGAACTGCAAGATTTCAAAAAGCTGAAAAGATGGCGATGGAGGCACCAGTAAAATTACTTGGTCCACTGGTAATGTTTATTTTTCCTAACACGTTTTTAATAATTATTTTCGTAATCATCAGCAGCGCCATTCAAAAAGGCGTACTAACCTGGCCTGTTTTTAAGCCTCTTGTATGGGCATTTAATTGGCCTGGATAATTTTTAATTCACATTGGAGAAGTCGCCTTTCAATGAATATAAAACAACTCATGACCATTTTTGTTATCACAGTAGCAATATCAGCTTGTAATAGCAGTAATGATCAAATTCCACCAAATAGTCAGATTACTGTTTCACCCTCTTCATATACATGGACGGTTACAGAATATCTCGATGATATTGGTCAGTGTATTTACTTTACAGACGTCTATCAGGACACAGTTGTGCAAATCTCTGTTCTCGACAGTAATGAACGTCCAATAGGTGAAGTTGATATATCAATGTATTTGTCACCATCAAATAGCACATCACCAGTTGAATTTGATAATGAATATGTCTTTTACCTTTATGATGATTTTAACGGCAATGGCGTTGTAGATCATCCTCAGGAACTTGTAAGCAGTACTGGTGATTCGATTTTATATGATACACAAACTGAAAAGTATCACGGCACTAAATCGATGATTATTCGTACAAATACATCTTGTGGTGGATATAGGGCGACACTTAACGTATATGCTGGTACTGCTTATGGCTCGATGGAAATCAGCACAGAAGCGTCTGATGAAAATGAATAGTTAAAGTTTTAACATATCTAGAAAAATCTAAATAGAACATGAAAATAGTAAACATACAATTAAATCAACCAACTTCAAATAAGGAAAGTAGTCCATATTTCAAAGTTAAGTTGGCAAAAAGCTTCATTGCACGCCTAAGAGGATTATTAGCCAGTAAACGTTTAGGTAGCATGGAAGGCCTTTTACTATTCAACTGTTCTTCAATTCATACTTTTGGTATGCACTATCCTCTCGATATTGTTTTTTTAGATAGGAGCGGCAAAGTATTAAAATGTAAGGAGTGCGTTAAACCATTCCGCACTGCTTCATCACGAAACGCATACTACACACTCGAGTTGAATAACGGCACTATTAAATCACAGGGTATTGCAGTAAATGATCATTTTAATTGGCAAGGTATGAGTTTTTAATCATGTATAAGAATGCATTAATCATAATTATTATAACTATGTCTTTGGGTGCATGTAGCACTACTGCCAAAACAAAATCCATTACACTTTTAGAAATGGCAGACAAGGCATATGAACAAGGTAGATGGGCTGAAGCCGAACAACATTATCTAGCCATAACAAAAGCAGTCCCTACAGATTTTTATGCCTGGTTTAGACTAGGTAATACACGCTTACAACAAGGCAACTTAGAGTCTGCGATTCATGCTTATCAGTTATCGATACAACGAGACCAAAACCAAGCAAAGACTCATCATAATCTCGCTGAATCATATTTAATATTAGCTTATTTATCATTACAGCGCGCTTACGACCTTTCTGCTGACAATAGCTATGATCGAAAGGTTATTGTGCAAAAGCGGAAAAAACTCCATCCAATTATTTATAAACGGATAAAGGATCTGCCATCACCGGCACAGCGATTTATACGTTATTAGTAATAAAAAAAGGCACGACAAGGAAATATAGGAGAATTCAATGATTAATGTATGGAGCTTAACGAAGCGGTTTAGTCGTGTCAAAAGGATCCGGCAACATGGCGCAGCCATGACAGAATTACTGGTTTCTTTACCTGCCCTACTCCTATTAGGTTTAGGCGGATTGCAAACCGCACTTATCTATGATGCAAAAACAACCATCAACTATGCTACATTTGAAGCTGCTCGCGCAGGGGCTGTAGGACATGCACAAAGTAGTGCTATCAAATCAGAACTTGGCCTCAGACTTGCCCCTCTCTATGGTGGTGATGGCACCCCTAGAAAAGCTATTGCAGCAATTACCCGCTCAAGTCTTGAGGTTCAAGATCCTAGATTCACAAAAATTGAGATTATAAACCCTACCGTAGAAGCGTTTGACGATTATGGTAGAGATATCGTAGACCCACGTACAAACCAAACGCATTTTGGTATACCAAATAGCCACTTACGTTGGCGTGACCAATCAGTAAATTCAAATAGCGGTGTTAATGTTCAAGACGCTAACCTATTGAAGATAAAAACCACTTTTGGATATGAGCTAAAGGTGCCACTGATGGACCGCGTAATTCCTGCGATTATGCGTCAATTCGATCCAGATAATAGTCAATTTTATAATTCACGCCGCATTCCTATTACCTCTGTTGCAACTGTACGTATGCAATCCGATGCGTGGAGAGATAACAACAATATTCATTCAACCGAAGAACCAGGTGGTGGCACTCCTGCAACAGGTAATACTGGTGAAGGTTCATCTACTGACAGCAATGATACAGGATCTGACAATTCAGATAGTAATAATGAGAACAGTTCTGGAACGGACAATACTGGAGACACAAATTCAGGAGATGCTGGTAATAACTTCAACGACGATCAGAATACAAATAGCGACAATCCAATGGATTCTGTCGAATGTGAATCCAATAGCCCTGAAGATGATAATCAGGGAGCTAGTGATGAAGATCAAGGCTTTTGGGGTGACCTATGGGATGGTGTAAAAGATGGATTGGTAGAAGGTTATGAGTTCGTCAAAGGTTTCTGGGCTGGAATAAAAGACCAAATTGGAGATCTCGTAAACATTGTACTACATCCTATCGACACAGCTGCTGGTTTGATTGAGCTTGGTAAGGCTTTCTACAATGATCCAGTAGGCACTGCTCAAATGATTGGTGAAGCCCTTGGCGAGGACTGGAGCAAACTTGTAAATTGTGGCGCTTACGATAGAGGTAGGATCATTGGCAACTATGTAAGTCCTGCATTTATGATGAAGCTAGCTACAAAACTTAGTAGGTTTGGTGATCTAGCACAAGCTTTAAGACGTGTTAAAGAAGATATGCCATGCGCCAGCTTTTCATCTGGCACTCAAATACAGACATCACTTGGTCTTAAACCAATCGAAAGTGTATTAAAGGGTAATCTAGTTGCTTCACGGGATGAATACTCATACCTTGATACTGACCAATCCGTGACAAATACCTTTAGTAGGTTCGTTGATCATTATCATCTACTTGTAACTGACCAAGAAACAATAAAAATAACTGATACCCACCCACTATGGGTACAGGGAGTTGGTTGGGTAGAAACTAAAGATATTGAACGAGGGAGTGTAATTGCTACTGGCACTAGTGATGCAAGGGTGCTCAGCAACACAAGGATTAATAGCACTCTAAAAGTACATAATTTTAGCGTAGCTAATACTGAAAGTTATTTCGTTGGAAATAGTTTAATCTGGGCACATAATGCAACAATTAGGTGCATTTCTGGAAATTTAAATCATTCATCTACAAGATTAAGAAATCAAATGAATGATATGGGTATTAATATTCCTGATGGCTACTCAGCTCATCACGCAATATCAGGTTCAGTTGCCCAGCAATCTGATGCTCTTCAATATGCCGCAAAAAATTTAGGATATGACATTGATAACCCTCTAAATGGTATAGCATTACCACGGACACAAGCAGCAATCGATGATATGTTAGCGAACGGACCACCGTACCTACCTGTTCACACTGGTGGCCACACTGATGAGTATTATAGCTATGTCAAAGCAAAACTTGATGATCTAGACGCTGAATGGGCCAGTGGTGAAATGACTGAACAGGAATTATTCGATAGGGTTTATTCAATCCAATCTGAAATCACAGATGATTTAACAAACTGTCGTATATATTGTCAGGCGGCAGATCCTAACAGAGGCTAACTGATCTATGTACTACCAGCTTCATGTAAATCCAGTCAGTTGTGGGGATTTCTGTAATGCCTTTTCTGTTCACCGAACTGATTATGATGTCGACAACTATAGAGCCATATCACAATTACTTGTAAAGGATCAACCTCTAACAGATTCAGCTGTTGAATATATCAAACAATTCTTTTCTATATATTGTGATCCTAAGTGCCAGTCACTACCTATGGCAGATTACTACGAAATAGGTACTGCCAAAATAATCTCAGAAAAATTAAAAAATATGCTGCTGGCTATAGGAGTTAATTGTCAATACGTACCAATAACAACGCTGGATGATTCCAACAATAATTATGGGACATTCTATTTAGCGCATTTTCGCCCTATTTTAGATTGCTTTGATTATGATAAATCACAATATACATTGGTTGAACGTAAATCAGGAAAAAGACCAACAAGCCTTAAACTTCTCGAAATCAATAACTCTATAATAAAAAAAGATTCATCACTTTTCCGAATCAAATACTTTGAAAATAGAATTATTGTAAATGATAGTATATATGATTTGATCAATGATTCTGATATCCGTGGCATTCTTTTTCTTCCATTACCAGTTCATGAATTTGATTCAGCTAAATTAATACGTCAATTAGAAATTGATTGCTCAAAGAAGGATAAGTAGAAAATATGAATACCTATTTAATCGGAAATCTTCTCGGTCGCCTTGTTATCAGTTACTTCATAACTTGGCTAATTATATTCTTCTTCAGTAGCTTTAAATGGCGCGAAACATTTTCTAATAGTCTCAAGTGGTATGGATTAGTTCTTTTGATCTTTATATTTCTTTTAGGATTAGGTGCAGGAATGATCCAGAGATAGCAATTATGAATCGTTATATAGGAGTCACCAAATCAAGATTCTTTTTTACTTTAGTTTCTCTTTTGTTTTTTATTGGTGTTGCTGTTGCGGAACAATCAAAACGCCCAATGAAAAAAAACCTACTTCATGAGCTAGGTCTCGAAGTATGGACGGAATTTGATCCACTCTGGATAACAGACATAAAATATCGTGGAAAAAAGCCAATTTTTACAGCCCAATCGCCACCCAAGGTATACCCTCCTGCTGCAATGTCAATCGTATCATTTCCTGGCATGGCATTAAATCCTAATGAGCTATATGAAGTAGCAACAACTGCAATTAAAACTGGCGCTAAGAACTATCAAGTTTCTGATCAAGATATATCGAAAATGGAGCCAACATTATCTAGCTATGGCGAACTTAAAGGCTATGAACTGAATTACCGGGGAACTGCAAATGGTGTTGCGATTGATGTAAAGGTCTTTGTTGGTCATAAATCGGGAAACGGGCCTATCATGATGCAGATATACACACTTAGGGATAAACTCCCTCACCTCAAAGAACAAATTCGTAGAAGCTGGAGTAATATCAGTTATCTAAAATAGCTATCTTTGGAAGATTCAACTTTAAAGTGCATCACGACTTATCCAAAAGCTCATCAAGCCGGCAGACAGGCATCTCGTTCCTAATCTAGTGAATTCAATTTGTTAGTGCAACTCATATAGGGCTGGTCTGAGGAGTACAATGAGATATAAAAAGTAACTACTCAGACTTTTTTTCACTGTCTTTAAGTAAATCTGATCTTCCCCACCAAACGCCTTCAATATTTCATAGTTTAGATGTCAACATTTGTAGCATTTTAAAACCAGGTGATTTTTCCTTTAGAAATAATGTAGAATATAAGAAAATTTTAAAATACCAAAGAAATAGACCCGGTCCACGAGCTGTTCAGTGGCCAGTCCACTGACAGGAGTGAACGTCATGTTTACCAAAAGCCCGCTCGTTACAATTATGTTCAGCATTGCGGTCTCAGCCGCCCCAGCAACCCTCCTTGCCGAAACTACCTCTGAATCAGAATACCAGCCGACTTCAACTTCCAACCGCTTTCAAACCCCCGAGTGGATCAAGTTGCGTCGAACCGAGATGGATGCGTTGCGTGAAAAGTTTGCCTCAGAACGAGACCCCAGGATGTTTCGTCAAATGCCCAACATGAAGCCATATCAGGCTCCTCAAGTTCCAGATTGGATCGCTGATCGTCGCTCTCAAATGCCGACTACACCCCAGATACCTGCTTTTAAGACACCCGACTGGGTAGTTAAGCGTCAAGCACAACAACAATCCATGCCGCAAATGCCTGCTTTTGAGACACCCGAGTGGGTAGTTCAGCGTCGAGCACAACATCAATCCATGCCGCAAATGCCTGCTTTTGAGACACCCGAGTGGGTAGTTAAGCGTCAAGCACAACAACAATCCATGCCGCAGATGCCTGCTTTTGAGACACCCGAGTGGCTAGTTGAGCGTCGAGCACAACATCAATCCATGCAGCAGATGCCTGCTTTTGAGACACCTGAGTGGGTAGTTAAACGTCGAGCACAACATCAATCCATGCAGCAGATGCCTGCTTTTGAGACTCCCGAGTGGGTAGTTAAACGTCGAGCGCAACATCAATCCATGCAGCAGATGCCTGCTTTTGAGACTCCCGAGTGGGTAGTTAAGCGTCAAGCGCAACATCAATCCATGCAGCAGATGCCTGCTTTTGAGACACCCGAATGGGTAGTTAAGCGTAGAGCGCAACATCAATCCATGCAGCAGATGCCTGCCTTTGAACGCCACCAACTACCTGAGTGGGTCAAAGAGAGGCGCGCCAAAATGGCAACGGCCCCCCGTACACAACCCGACTTTTGGCAACCAGACACTGCGCCCTATGCGGCTCCTGCTTCATCTCAGGCCGGCATACCCGTACATGGCTCACCAGTCTGGGGTGCACCCGCCCCATACTATGGCCGTCCATACCATAACAACGGTTGGGGAGGTTCAAATTGGGGACCTTTCGACGCCATGGGAGACATGTTTGGCGACATGGACATGGATTTCAGTATCAGCATGAAAGGCTCAGGGCGTGGCCATGGTTACGGAGATGGACGTGGCTATAACGGTTATGGTCATGGCCCTTACGCATGGCCAGCACCGCTCACCACTGATACCGTCACTCAGGTTGCTACTGCAGCCAATGCTGAACCAGCACCGATCGCTGACGAATCCCCAGTCAAAACCGATAGTGATGCAGATGGCGTGCTGGATGTTGCAGACATTTGTCCTGATTCTGCAGCCGGTGTCGTCGTTGATGGTTTAGGTTGTGAAGAGTCAGCATCCATCGTCTTGCGTGGTGTCAACTTCAAGACCGATTCCGATGAGTTGACCGATAGCTCTATTGAAATTCTTGATCGGGTAGCCAACACCCTGATTGCAAACCCAACTGTTGTGGTTGAGATTGCCGGTCATACCGACAGCGACGCTGATGAGGTATACAACAAGGATCTATCACAACGCCGAGCTGAGACGGTAATGGCCTATCTTACAGACAAAGGCGTTGTTGCCGACAATATGAGCGCCATGGGGTATGGTGAAGAGCAGCCAATTGCCTCAAATGAGACATCTGAAGGCAAAGCACAGAACCGACGTGTCGAACTTATCCGCAGTAAGTAAATAGTCTCGCAGGGGGCGTATTTCGCGCCTCCTGATCTAGACCCTAGCCAACAAGTTAAGGTGCTTCAGTACTTTGTGTGAACTTGGCTTGCTCGAGTAAAACTTTATACTTATAGCCAGAGCCTATATCAATATTATTCCGAACCACACCGCTAGCAGTTACCAGCTCTCCTGGTGAGACCATTTCATCTGAGGTAGCAATCAGCTTATCATTTGGCTTGGTACCCGTACCGTCCTGCAATGTAATCCAGTTCTTGCCCATGATATTCGGATTAACCTTAACAACCTTTGCTCGCAATTCCACGATTGTGTCCTTTAGTCTGGTTGCATTCTCCTGAATCCCAGCTATCGTCATACCGCCTGAGAGTGGATCAATATCACCAGGCTCTGGGGCTTTGACTGAAGCTGACTGAGGAGCCACCATAGCCCCTTCTGTCTCTCCTTTTCCAGCCACTGAGCTGTGAAGGCTATCCATATCCATGTCACCTACCCGGTTCGCCTTCTGTACAAAAATGATGGACTCAAAAGTTCTATCCAGGGTTTTACTGTAAAAGTCCTTCATCTCCATGCCACCTGAAAACTCAATCTCATCCCCGGCGACTATTGCCAGATGAGTGGTTGCAATCCAAATATTCTCTTGTTGGAGCTGCACATAGGTATAACTGCCTACATCGATGACATTTTTAACCGTACCCGTTCCTGTACCAACCTCATCAGCTGATGTCGCCAGGCTAGTAAACAGAAGAACTGCTGTCACGAATGATCTGAAGTTATACATAATTATCCCTTCAATAAGATTGAGCAAGGCTTATCCCGGAAACCTCTTGATAGGTCTTGGCCAAAAGATCTCAACGGTAGACTAATATTTGCTATGTTTTTATTCTGGTTGAGTGCAAATACCAAAGCAACGAGATATAGGCACACTGATAGTTCTGTAGCTATTCTATTATTATCTATTGTCACCGAATCCTCTGACATTGATTCGATACCATGCTGGGTTCCTGAGACGCAGGAGTTAAGCTACCATACACTTAAGCGTACTCGATCAGCACCTCTATTACAAAACAATAGCTGACATTTGAACCACCGGGAGGATAAAAGTGAGCCTTAAACCAAAAACTGGTTTTCCCAATCTTAGATATCAGCCAGAATTTTGTCTGACACCGATAATTATAATATTAGCATTGATTACATTAGTTTCTGGCTGCGCCTCTCGCGTTCCCTCTTCCAGCGAACAAGCTCAAGCAGAGAATTTCGTTTGGCCTGCACCACCAGCAAAACCGAGAATTCGCTACATTGGCTCACTTAAATCTTCTGAATCACTAACTGCTGAGAGTAAACAGAGTTTGCGTGACTGGTTCCTTGGAAAAAAAGAGGAGAAGCCCCTGGAATTAATCAAACCCTATGGTGTTCACAGTGACTCGCAAGGGCGAGTATATGTAGCCGATACAGGTATAGCAGGACTTGTGGTATTTGACCGCAAAAAACAAAATTTAACCTATTGGGGTACTACTGGTCCTGGCGCATTAAAAAAGCCAACAGGTATTACATCTGATGCTCAAGGCAATGTTTACGTGAGCGATGTTATAGATCATCGCGTGGTCATTTATGATAAAAATGGAAGTTTTATAAATGCATATGGCGGCAAGGATATCTTAACTTCACCTGTCGGCCTTGCCTTCAACGATGAAACTCAGCAACTTTATGTCGTCGACTCAAAGAAGCACCAAGTAACTGTTTTTAATAAGGATGGTGGAATTGATTTCACCATTGGCGAACGCGGTGGCGACTCTGGTAAATTTAACTTTCCTACCAATATTGCCATGGATAAAAATGGAGTAATCTACATCTCTGACACGATGAACTTTCGTGTTCAGATATTTGACCAAGCAGGTACATACCTAAGAAGTTTTGGGAAACTCGGAGACAGACGAGGCCAATTTAGTCGACTCAAAGGTATTGGAATCGATAGTGATGGCCACATCTATACCGTGGATGCTGCTTTCAATAATGTGCAGATTTTTAATCCGGATGGCAAACTGATGTTGACTCTGGGCCAGTCCGGCACTGGGCCAGGAGGGTTTTATCTACCTGCCGGCGCTCATGTAGACCAAAACAATCACATCTTTATTGCTGACCAGTTGAACCAGCGAATCGAAATGTTTGAGTATCTGAAAAATGGTCAAGAACCCTAGTGGGTAGGACCACTATTTCGGTAATATTCATCCGAACCATTAGTTGATATACCATATGCTGGAGTTCAGCCTATTGTTGTCAGCGTTAATTAGATTACAGAACATACTTAACTTCCATTAGTTGCAATAGTGAAGATTTATTTCTATTTATCTTTAACTAGTAGATTCATCGTTGAGACATTTAGATCAATAAATACCAAGTAATTTACTTAATATTTATTTCCCTCCTACTTTGCAAATCAATTACCTGCTGATCGTTGGCAACATGTCATTTAGTTCCCCAAAAACATTGACGTTCTTTGAATACTGACATAGGATTGTTATTAATGTGGGAATTTTATCCCATTTCTTAAGCAAACCTTAAGAAAGCCTCAGAACTGCTGATCTACAAAGCAGCCCAGGCGAAAAAGCAGTAGAAGCACCCTAAGCAGTAAAAATTAGAACTAAATATTCAGCACTAAAAAGGAGCTGGTGCATCATCCATTACCTTTCGGGAGGATTGGAATGAGGAACACAGCAACCAAGGCATTACTACTGGCCTTCTTCACCCTATTCGTCACATCATCATTTGCAGATATTGCCGGTACATCTCACGACCTGACGAGTCAGACAACTCTATTGACCAATGCAGGTAACACTCAAATATGTGCTTACTGTCATACTCCACATAACGCCAGTACAACTAACAACACAACACCTTTGTGGAATCATGAGGACACCACAGCAACCTACACTATGTACAGCAGTCCATCTCTTGATATGACAATTGCAGGCTCACCATCAGGTGTCTCGCTTGCGTGTCTTAGCTGTCATGATGGATCTGTTGCAGCAGATCAATTAATTAACTTTCCGAGCGGTGTAACCGCTGCGCAAGGTGTATTCACTTTGGGTGACAGTCTTGGTACTGACCTGAGTAATGATCATCCGATCTCCCTCACCTACAACTCCACACAGGATACTGATTTCGTTGCCGCGGTAAATTCCCAGGTCAACGGCTTGCAACTGTTTGGTACAGGCGGTGATCAGGTCGAATGCGGTACTTGCCACTCTGTTCATGACAATACCAATCAGCCTTTTCTACGCTTAAGCAATGCCGGTAGTGCGTTATGCCTGGCATGTCACATTAAGTAGTATTACTGCGAAATAGTCGCATGATCTGCCTAGCAGACAAGCTGAGCAGGATAGCCAGGGTTATGCTTATAACCCTGGTTACATCCTGTATTCTATTGATTGCTGCTTGCAGTACTGAGACCAAGAAGCTTTTCTTCGATATACAGCCTCCTACAGCCAAAGATCTGGCTGAAGAAGAATTAAAAAGACAGGCTGCTTTGATTGAATCGCAAACAATTGAACTAAAACAGAGCCATTCTGGAAATATGAGTGGCACACTCTTTTTACTGCCAGAAGACAATGCACCCAGACCTGACATTGAGTCAATCAAAGAGTGGGACAAGGTAAAGAAAATATTACCTAAAGATGATGAGAAGAATATTGACTGGTCAGATGCTTTAGAGAATGGTTTGATTCGACCTCGTCCAGGTAAGGACCCAAAAACATTGTGGGCCACTGCCTTCCAATGGGATTTTATAATTAAAGCCGAAGAGCGTGAGGACGACGCATTCTTTCCCCACTCTGCACACACTGTTTGGCTTGGTTGTAAGAATTGTCATAACCCAACGCTATATCCCTACAAAAGAAACCCTGCAACCATGAAAGAGATGAAGCGAGGGGCATCTTGTGGGGCATGTCACGGCAAGAAGAAAGTATCTTTCTCTCTCAAAGCATGTGATCGCTGCCACATAAACGATGATGACGAGGAAGAAGAAGACGACGACTGACTTATAACAATATATTAATTTCGTTTTATGGGTAAATAATTGGTGAGCTTATGTGTACTAATCAGACCATAAGTATTACGACACTCAGCCGTCGTGTGTTGACTCATGGCAAGGCATCAAAACGCCAAAGTAGCACTCCTACAACAAGTTTTGATAACGCAGTCCGTGAGCCAACACACGACGGACTGTCGCTAAAATTCATTAGGTTAGGGGCTACAAGAATGACTCAGCTCAGTGTTGCAGCTCTTGACAAGGGAGGGGCCATTCCATCCTTAGGTCCGTTAACGGCACACCCCTGTGCCACTCCTGCCAGCGACCCGCGCCTTGATCTGAACCATTCTTGTAGCCCTGAGTGTCGTAACACTTATGGTCTGATTAGTAAGTACAGTTGTATTCTACTATCGTCATTGATAATTCTTTTTGCGTGCTGCTCAGCGCTTAGTGCTGCTCCGGGAGATATTCAGTACACCCGTGAAGGTGGTGATCCAGAAAAACTGAAATCATTTCCACCTTCAATTTTCCCTCATTGGATACATCGTATCAACTACCGTTGTGATGCCTGCCACAATACTTTATTTGAAATGAAGACAGGCACCACACTGATCAACAAAGATCTGATGAAAGAAGGCAAAGTCTGCGCCACTTGTCATAATGGTACAGAGGCCTTTGACGACGATTTTGCGAATTGTAATCGCTGTCATTTGATAAAAGAGAAGTAGTAGTATGCTTCCGCGGGAGATCATGCAAAAGAACATGATATCTCCTATATGTTGGTGTTTACTGATTACTCTCATCTGCATATGGAGCACTAACATTTCAGCAGAGCTTGGTGATAATCTTGGGCTTTATCCAACAGAGTTAGATGCTATTGTAAAATTTGATGGTACTAAGAGGCGCAATGGCAGTAATTCTCGTGAAACAGAGTGGGAAGCCGGGCTGAGGATTGGGCAGATGGGCTACCTGCTGGACCAAAAAATTGCCTGGTTCCTTTTTGACATCGAACCTGTATATACCTGGTCCGAGTTCGAATCAGATCAGTCACGACAGGAAAACGACGGTGAATTTCTGAATTATCTGTTGCAGACGAGTCTTTTAAGTGGCACTCCTGGCCCATTTGGTTTAGATATGTCAGCTCAAAAAAGCTCTAATCTCAACACCGGTTCTCTGGGTAGCCGCTTTGATACTGTAATCGATACTAAAAGTGGCACCTTACATTGGAAAAATCCTGCTTTCCCTTCAAGCCTTACCTATCAAGAGAGAACCTTTGATGAAGAGTTTCAATCAAGTTTAAACAGCTCTATTACAGAACGTGATGAGTTATTGAAGAGCTGGATTTTAAAAGGACGTAGCAGCAAACTAAATATCCATCTGGAGCGTAGTGAACTTGATGATAGAATCGCAACCCGCGACCAGGACTATGAACTCGACAGAGGAAATGTTTCGCATAATCTATTTTGGGGTAAAAACAGCCAACTGCACTCCATTGCAACCTATTATGATCGAACAGGATTTAATGAAAACAAGCGATTGAGTATCGATGAGACAGCCAGAATTCAGCACCTGAACAACCTTTATAGTCGCACATCCTATCACTATCAGTCGATCACACAGAGTATTGATAGTATAGAACATGGTGGTGACTTTGAACTGCACCACAGGCTTTATAAAAATATAGATACGATTGCCCATATCAATATCAATAGTCGTGAATCTGATAATTTGGACGAAGATCGATGGCGTCTCGGTATGGAGACACAGTACACGAAAAATAAACTTTTAGGCGCAAATGTTAGAGCTGGTCTGCGCGCCTCCTATCAGGAAACTGATCGTATTTCCAAACTGAGCACTATTGATATCTTCGATGAGAGTAAAGCAGTACCGCTGACAGGCGCAGTGATTCTTGATCAGCGCTTTATCATAGCCAGCACAATTATAGTAACCGATAGCAATGGAGTGGTTGTATATAACGAGAATACTGATTACACAACGATTCAACTATCTGGTGATCTTACACAGTTGCAAACTATTCCTGGAGGACGAATTAATTCTGGCGATACAATACTTGTAAGCTACCAGGCACAGCAACTTCCTTCTCAGGAGTTCTCTACTACTTTTACCAATTACCACTTCTCAATAGACTACGACTGGATAAGATTGTCCCATTCCGACAGTCAGTCAGATGACAAACTTATTTCGGGTGCTAGTGAAAGTTTTCTGCAGAATACACGTAACACTTTCACTGACCTGGAGTTTCGATTCAAACCTTTAGGTATAGATACGGTACTAGGTGCAGAACGCCGTTATACTCTGTCAGGCGGATTCGAATCAACAGCATATACATTGAGCCAATTTTTTAATTGGACATCGTCATGGAACAACAGAAAAAAGGGCGTAATTTGGAATCTCAATGCCACCCAATCATTCATCGAACAGGAATCACTGGACACGGATCTCTACCGTATTGATCTCACTGCTAATTGGCAAGTGAGTCGTAACTTCAATATCCGTCCAACAATAAGTGCGTGGAAAAGAGAGGATAGAGGAAGCGCAATAACAGGCGGATTCAGAGAGGACCAATTCATCACCGCAGGCCTTTGGGCTCAATGGCGATATCGTAAACTTGAACTGGATTTCAACTATCATCATAACAGACGTGAAATTACCAGCACACAGAATAATGGAAAAACCGAAACTATCGATGACAGATTGATGTTTACACTGAGGCGGAGAATCCTGTGAACAGATTTCTTATCGCAACACTTTTACTGCTCTTATATGCCTGTTCTTCAACAGGCCCGACACCACTGGTCAAGACTGATCAAACTCCCCGTCTGGTATGGCCGGCGGCTCCTGAGATATCAAGAGTAGAGTTCATTACCACTTTTCATAACCCAAATGACCTGGGTATCGAAAAATCGTTCATTCGAAAAGTAGTCGAGTTTTTCACAGGTAGTGAAGAACAGAGTTTGTCCCGCCCCTACGCTGTAGCCGTTCACAAAAACAGAGTAGCCATTGCTGATCCAGATGCAACGACTATACATATTTATGATTTAGATTCTCAGTCATATATAAGCTTCAATTCGGCCGGAGAATACCCCTTTGAATCTCCAATCGGGGTTGCAATTGATACTAATCGACTATTCGTAGCAGATTCTAAATTGAATAAAGTATTTGTTTTGAATAGCAAAAACGAAATTGTAAAGGTTATAAATAACTTTTCCCGTCCAACGAGCCTAACCATTAACTCGACATTAAGACATCTATATATTTCAGACACTCTAGCGCATACGATACATGTCTATGATTATGATGGTAATTTTCTATACAAGATTGGTAAGCGTGGAGACCAGGATAGTATGTTTAACTATCCTACACATTTGGCATTTTCCAATAATAGACTGATTGTCAATGACACCATGAATTTTCGCATTCAGTCCTTTGATGACAGTGGCCGACATATACACAGTTTCGGTAAGCAAGGGGATGCTTCAGGTTTTTTCACCCAATCAAAAGGCGTCACTGTAGACTCTGACGGTCATATCTACGTGGCAGATGCCCTGGCCAATCGTATTCAGATATTTGATCAAAATGGTAATTTTTTACTTGAGTTCGGCAAATCAGGTGACAAACCCGGTGAGTTTTACATGCCTTCCGGGATAACAGTCTGGGATGACAAAATCTTTGTTGCCGACTCTTATAATCAACGCATCCAGGTTTTTCAATACCTGAAGGTGGATGAGTGACATGCATAAGATCTATCTTCTCTTTATATTGCTGATGATAGCTTCCAATACCACTCAAGGTGGTGTGGCTGATACACTACATAACCTATCGACATCAGGACCTGGCTTGGTAAAGAGTCAAACAGAGGATCGTATCTGTATATTTTGTCATACGCCTCACGCATCAGCCCCAGACTCACCTCTATGGAACAGATCATCGGGTGGAGTATACATAGACTATCAGAGTAGTACCAAAGACGCAGAAGCGGGCGTTATGAGTTCATCCTCTGTGTTGTGCCTCTCATGCCATGATGGCACTATTGCCTTGGGTAATATGATTAATCCTGGCGTCACCAATGACCTCGGTAATACATTCATCACTGGCCGATCATTGGTCGGCACAAACCTCTCAGATGATCACCCGGTATCTATTTTTTATACTCCAGGTCTTCTATCAACAGACCCTGACTTGGCCCACCCCAATAACGTTGACCTGCCACTCAGTAATAATGAACTGCACTGCTCCACTTGTCATGATGCACATGAAAACATCCATCCACCATTTCTCCACAAATCCACGTTAAACGGTGAATTGTGTACCACATGCCATCTACACTCCGGTACTGGCTGGGAGTGGGTCAGCAGTTCCCATGCAACCTCAAACGCCACAGCTCAGGGAGCAAATCCCTGGTCTGAACGTAAACCAGAGTGGAGAGGCCTGACTGTACAGGAGAACGCCTGTATGAATTGTCATGCACCTCATAATGCAACAACACCAGAACGACTACTAAAAAACAGTGAAGAGAATACCTGCTACCTATGCCACAACGGAACAGTCGCTCAAACAGACATAATGAGTGAACAGCAAAAGTTCTATCACCACCCGGTAGAACAGACGCCGAGCATTGATCATGACTCCTTACGTATAGAGAACCCTCTGACTATGTCTCTTCACGTAGAGTGTGAAGATTGCCACAACCCCCATGCAAGTTTTAATTCACCACCCTTGATCTCTTTCAACCCGACCAATCCACTCGGTGGTAATCACTCAACTGCACCGCTAATCAACGGCAGCATGGCAGGTGTAACAGGTATTGACATCAATGGCAGCTTAAAACCAGAAGCGGACTACGAATATGAAGTCTGCTTCAAGTGCCACGGTGTACCAGGTAAAAGCGCTTGCGATACCCAGCGCTGCTCCACTGCAAACAGCTACAATATGGTACGTGCAGATGGCATATATAGTATTCGAGATAAAGTTAATTCAGGTAATCCCTCTCTGGTCTCCTATCACCCAATAGAGCTAAACAACCCCACAAACAATAGCGAGGTGCCCAGCCTGCGCAATGATATTCCCCTGACTACCACCAGTGGGCAGATCTATTGCAGTGATTGCCACAGCAGTAATGCATCTCCAGCTGCAGGCGGAGTGGACCCAGCCGGACCACACGGATCTACCTATGAAGGTATATTGGCGCAAAGTTATGATTGGGATCCGGTCAATGCTACATCACTCTCAAACGAACTCTGTTTTAAATGCCACGATTCCGGCAATCTCTATACCGACCAAACCTTTCCTCATACCAAACACGTTCTTGACGAAAATTTTGGCTGTATCAACTGTCATGACCCACACGGTTCTGCATCTAGCCCTCACTTAATTAACTTTCTAACATCATCCAATGTAGCGGGTCAGGTCAGGGAGATTACTGGTGCTGGTGTTTATAACGAACCAACCTGGTTAGACAATGGCGTACACAATGGTGTCTGCTGGCTCAATTGTCATGGGGTAGCACATACTGGTTATGATTATTAAGCATCCTATGCTCACACTACTTTTGAGAAATTTCGTGGCCGATTACTCACGTCATTTTACTTGGGGTTAAACTATGAAACTTGTCGCTCAGATATTGGCGCTTCTCACACTTCTCATAGCTGTTACTTCTATAGCAAATGCCAACCCATCCCCTGCTTTTGAAGGCAGAAAGCTCTATATATCTCACTGCATGATATGCCATGGTATGGATGGAAAAGGCGATGGTCCTCTAGCAGTTAGAATCGACATTGAAGCAGAGGATCTCATCAGTTATGTACCAACTAAAAGTGACTATCAACTTCAAAAGATAATTACAGGTGACAGGAAATCACCCAAATCCCTACGTTCAGGGCACGGTAAAATAAGTGAGGATATGCCAAAATGGAAAGATATTCTCAAGCCGATCCAGATCACCTCACTAATCGCCTATCTTCGTTTTCTCAGTACAACAAAACACAACCTGCCTGGAGATCCTGAACTGGGCTATGAGGTATATCAGCGTTATTGCTCAATCTGTCATGGAATTGATGGTGGAGGTAATGGCGCTTTAACAAAACTCATCGGTGTAAAACCCATTGATCTTACTAACCCTCAAAAAACTGACACTATCAGCAATCGATCCCTTGCTGATCAGATTCTTGAAGGGAAAGGGGATTATATGCCCGCATGGAGAGATATTCTTACAGAAAAGGAGGTCGATGGTGTTGTCAGTTATATCAGGCTGCTTTACCAGGTATGGGCTCATCTGGAGAATGGAGGTCTAGTGGTGGTTATGAGTTACCCAGTCACAGATAATAATAGTCCATCTCAATCTTTATTGAGCGATGGCACATGCTCAAGCAAAGTTAACCTTTCCGAAAAGGGCAAATCCGAAGCATTAAAAATCGGTAGACTATTTCGCTCCAGGGATATTGCAATTGATAGTGTGCTAACCAGTCCCCACTGCCTGGCAAAAGAGAGTGCACTCTCTGCATTCGGGCGTGCTGAATCATTTGATTATCTGGCATCGCGTGAGAAACTTCCTGATGAGCAATCAGTTTCTTATACTTCCCAGCTTGAAAGCCGTATCGGCAACTATAGAGGAAAGGGCAATCTTATTATTTTTACCCACCAATCAATTATCAAAGAGATATCATTTAAAAAACTAAAGGAAGGGTACTTTCTAGTTTTAAAACCGATGGGTAACGACGAGTATGAGGAGTTTGGAATCTATAAGCTAAATCAATAAGATGTAGGGTGCGCCCCTGGCGCACCACTAGATCACGAGGTCAGTGAAATCTACCAACTATCTCATTAGCATTCAGCGATATACAATTCGTCTTGCATCAAACAGGGATTTCATCTCAACACTGCATTGAGACTTCTGATCACAGATCACTGCTTTAACCAGCCTCTCAGCACCCACACGACTACTTGGTTTACGCCAGATAGGGATCAGCTTTGTTGAACTATCCTGATAATCCCCTTCCATGATCAGGGGGTCATTATAGATACTAGTCAGGTTTTCGCAGCGAATATAGAGAACATCGTTGTGGCCACTGGCATAATCGCATACCCACCGCTGCTGGTCAGCATCGTTGAATATTGGGTTATGATACTGATCACTTGCCATACCATTGAACGACATAGTAGAGAGCAACAGTGCCAAACTAAGGAAAAGTGATTGTGCTTTGAACCTTGTGTACATCTTTCAACCCCTATCATGCTATAGGAGTTCGAAACGACAAGACGCACAACACATGGTTATTGGTCTGAATACGCCACCAGTTCTTTTCAACTGGCTCATATCACGGTTTCGGTAATCCATCGGTCATAGGCAGTCAAACCGCCCTTAGACTGTGATTTTGCGTCCCTACCTTTCAGCAGGTTTGCCTTTTCGAACACGCTTAGAAGCAGATCATAATTGCTTCTGTAGCCTATAACGACCTGAAACCTCAAAACTTTAACGTTTGCTATAGGACTTTAACCAGTCAGAAATCATATCAATGAGCAGCTATTTACCGACCTGGCACAGCGCGCAAGCACAATACTTTTACTTAAATTACAACATGTTGCGCAGCATAGCTTAGACAATTATTTTTTAACTTAACACGGTATATCAGCAGCCATCTGACCACTGGGCAGAATCAAGATAAGCATTGTAATCGACAAGCCAGACACTTAGGGTCTGCAAACACTAGTGTGGTGCGTCATACTACAAATTGCGCGATGCCATCGCGAAAAGACCAATCAATGTCATGGTTTTCTGCGATTGTAATCAATACGTTCCCCGGATCTATTCCAGGGTCGTTGGCAAGATTTTCAACACATTTTTTATAAAAAGCCTGTTTTGCCTTGTTTGATCGTCCTGCACGCATTATGAGATACATCATCACCCTATCACCATCGCGTTCCTGATATTGCAGACAATGGGGCTCAACCTCATGAACAATCTGGTAGCGATCATCTTCAGGAAAGTCCATGGTTTCAATGACCGCAGAGTTTATGCCATCAGTGACCGCTTTAATATATTCTGCTGACTTACCCTTAAGTATAGAAATATTGACTAACGGCATAGGAGAACCCCTTTAGTTAATAGGCCAGACTAAAGAATAGCAGACTTATCTCTCAACTCTTTTTTTCATCTGATAACCCCAGTTAACATGATGATAATTTGCACATTCAAGCAGAGATGTCACGCCTAAAACATTACCAACTTCAAATTCATGTGCTGAATATACAAAATGCCCATCAAAGCCAAAACGGTGGTTATGATTGGCCTCATCTATAACCCTCTGATCAATTTTGGACTTCTTTTAATCCAGCAGCTAACCTTGCATATACTAAGCAGACGATAAGTATCAAGGGGGGTAATCTCAACCCACATAGTTGCTCACCCCTTTCCGGGCATCATCTCGCGATATCGAGGAGTATCACAATGAAAATAACAGGTCGTGCCATTTTGGCTGCCATAATCATAGGCGCTTTTGCAATTGGTGAACTACAAGCAGCCACCGAATGGAATGTTTCCCTCTGGGGCAAACGCCGTGCATTTACTGAGAATGTTGAAAAATTAGCTGAACTGGTTGAAGCCAAGACCAAGGGTGAGTTTAAACTGAATATCTCCTATGGCGGTCTCTCCAAGTCCCGTGAAAATCTGGATGGTATCTCATTTGGCGCTTTTGAAATGGCTCAATTCTGCTCCTTCTACCATACTGCCAAGAACCCCACGATTACAGTTACTGAACTGCCCTTTTCCCGCAACATCTCATTAGCCCGGGTAACCGAAATCTACACAGAAGTCTTTAAACACCCCATTGTTAAAAAGGATTTGGCACGCTGGAATGCCACCCTGCTGATGCCCACTCCGCTACCTCAATACAACATCGTCAGTAAGAGCGATGCCATTCAGGAACTGGCTGACTTCAAGGGCCTTCGGGTACGTGGCCCTGGGGGCATCATGGGTGTTCTGGGCAAACTGGGAGCAGTCAAAACAGGCGTTCCATTCTCCGAAGTTCGTCAGTCCATGGATTCAGGTGTAATCGATGCTGCCTCCTTCGCCCCCCATGCCCATCTGGCAACAAAATCCTACAAGGTAGGCAAATGGTATACCACCAACCTGAACCTGGGATCAGCCAATTGCCCTGTTGTAGTCAATACTGATGCCCTTAACAGCCTGAAACCGGTACATCGGGATGCACTGCTTGGTTCAGTCGATGAAGCTCTGGCCTATTACGTCAAGAACTACAATGAAAACACCACGGGTAAGTATCAGGCGGCTGTGACAGATGAGGGTCTCACAAAAGTGACCTTCACTGCAGAGCAGACTGCCGAATTGAATAAGCTCTCCGAGTCGGTGAGAGCAGAGTGGATCAAGAACAATGCGGCGCAATTCGATTCCCAGAAACTGTTCGATTTTACCGCTGCCCTGTTTGCGAAATAGACCAAAGGGAGACGGCGACCTCCAATCGACTGACCAGAAAATAGCTGACTGACAATAATTGCAGCTATAACAGCAAAGGCACTCATGTCCAATTCTGCAACAATACTGAATGACGATTCGCGATTAAGCCTCGCGGATCGCCTCTTCTTTAAACTCGAGTCGCTGCTTAATTTAATTGGTGGCATAGCAATATTACTGCTGGTTTTCCTCGCCACCACTAACGTGCTTGGACGCTGGCTTTTCTCTCTGCCGATCGACGGCTATGTCGACTGGGTTGAGCAGGCCATGGCTTTCATCGCTTTTCTCGGTATCGCCTATACCAAACGTCTTGGTGGCCATATCAGAATGGACATACTGATCAGCCGCCTTCATGGGCGGATTCTTTGGTTTGCCGAGGTACTATCTGTATGCCTGATGCTGATGGTCACTCTTGTGCTCATTTACGGCTCCTATCTCCATTTCTGGCGTGCATATGATATCGGCGACTCATCGCTGGACATCAATTTACCCACCTGGCCGGCAAAACTGGTCGTACCTCTGGCATTGACAGTTTTGGCCTTAAGATTGATTTTACAAATTTGGGGATATGCACGAGCTATAAAAGATGACGGCGATCATCCTGTGGCAGTGCCGTTGATTGAAAATGCCGCCACAGTTGCTGCCAAAGAGGCAGAGGCTCTGATGGGCGATATTAAAGAGAGTGGGAATCGCTCATGAGCTTGTTTGAAACCATGGCGAACATGGATTCAATCAGTATCGGATTATGGGTTACAGGCGCAATGCTGCTGTTCGTCATAATCGGCGTAAGAGTTGCCTTCGCCGCTGCTCTGGCTGGCTTTCTCGGCCTGTTGTGGATCTTCTCTGCGAAGATGGGATTTGAAAAAGGCTTCGGTGTCGCTGTCAAAATGGCTGGCACCATTCCTCACTCAAAAGTCTCTACTCTGGCACTCTCATTGATTCCCACCTTCATTTTAATTGGCTTCCTCGCTTATCACGCCGGTCTGACAAGAGCACTATTTGAAGCAGCAAAACGCTGGCTCGGCTGGCTACCAGGCGGGATGGGGGTAGCCACGGTATTTTCCACCGCTGGGTTTGCCGCCGTCTCCGGCGCCTCTGTCGCCACCTCGGCAGTATTCGCACGCATTGCAGTACCCGAGATGTTGAAACTTGGCTATGACAAACGTTTCGCTGCAGGGGTAGTGGCTGCCGGTGGCACACTGGCCTCCTTGATCCCACCTTCGGCGATTCTTGTGATTTACGCGATCATCGTTGAGCAGGATGTAGGGGCGCTGCTGATGGCCGGATTTCTTCCCGGTGCCGTCTCCGCGCTCATTTATGGCGGATTGGTGATTCTACTCGCCAAGACGCGCAAGAATTTTGGCCCACCCATCACCGGTTTTTCATGGAAGCAGCGATTTCAATCCCTCCCCGGTGCACTACCCATCTTCTTTGTGATCAGCATAATTGTGGTGTGTATCTATGGTGGTGTGGGCACCCCCACTGAAGCCGGTGCACTTGGAGCATTCATCATACTCTGCATAGCAATCTATCGAGGTGCACGCTGGACAGAGATAAAAAATTCGTTAATGGAAACCGCCAAATTGACGGTGATGATTTTCACCATCATCTGGGGTGTATTGCTCTATGTAAGATTTCTCGGCTTTGCCGACCTCCCCAGCGCATTCTCAGACTGGATCACCAGTCTGGATCAAAGCCCGATGCTAACCCTGCTACTCATCCTTTGTGCCTATGCACTACTCGGCATGTTCATGGATGCCATCGGTATGCTGCTGTTAACGCTGCCGGTGGTCTACCCCGCAGTGATTGCCTTGAATGGGGGAGAGGCCGTCACTGCAGCTGAATCCGCATTCGGTGTCTCCGGTGTCGGCTGTTCCATATGGTTTGGCATTATCGTCGTAAAAATGGCAGAACTATGTCTGATCACCCCTCCTATCGGATTGAACTGCTTTGTGGTGGCAGGAGTACGCCCGGAGTGCACGGTTCAGGATGTGTTTCGAGGTTGCATCCCATTCTTCATTGCCGACGTAATCACTATCGGAACCTTGATCGCCTTACCAAATATCGTGCTCTGGTTACCAGGACAAATTGGCTACACTTAACCTCACGTCCTTATAAGGGTCTCGGGAAGGCGCTTCGCGCGCACCCTCTCCCCAACCCCTCTCCCGTAAAGGGAGAGGGGCTTTCAGAGTAGCCGTAGGGTGGGGCCATGCCCCACCATTAAGTGCTGAAACGCACAGACCCTTCCTTTCTCGTGTACCAAAATCTAATTTCGAATTTTCCCAGCTTTCATTTACAACACCCTCTGCTAGGAGGGGGAGAGGGCTTTTAGAGTAACCGTAGGGTGGGGCCATGCCCCACCATAAGTGCTGAAACGTGCAGCTCCTCGCTTTCTCATGCGCCAAAATCTATTTTCCAATTTTCCCAGCTTGCATTTGCAACACCCTCTTGCGAGAAGGAAGAGAGGGAGTTCAACAACACCATCATCCAGACCATTACTCAGCACAACAAGAATTGATCAGATCGTACCGCATAGGATTCAGTGTCATAAGCGCTTCGCGCGCACCCTCTCCCCAACCCCTCTCCCGTAAAGGGAGAGGGGCTTTTAGAGTAGGTTTAGGTACAAACTGGTAACAGAGGGTCATGTAGATATAAAGATACCTGATCGAACTTGTTAGTGATTGCCAGCTGTAAATAATGATCTATTCCTCTCTATTCACACCAGAGGATTAGCTGATTCAAAACAAGATCCACACTCTCTTGCAAGATGGATCAGATAGTCAGGTGATCGAAATATTTAATCTTTGGAGGAGACTCAAGATGGGCAATCAACTTGTCCATGACACCATTTTCCGCAATGAATTTTATATATTTCTGATGCTGATCAACTGACAACCACTCTTCATCAAAAATCATCTCTCCGGACTCTTTATCCAAGAAAACCCTAACCCCAAAACAACCTTCGAACCCCCTGACTGTTGACAAATTGCTCTGCAGAAACGACAGCAAACTATCATAAGCGCTCTTCTTTACAACTGATTCAATAATTACTTTTTTATTCATATCCATCTCCTGTCAGTTAAATCAGGAGATACTTTATTTGTCTAACATCAACATCACTACCAGGAAACGGTCATAAATACGGTTTTCTGTTCATCTTTTGTCTTTCATCTGTTGTGGTGTCATGCCATACATTTTTTTGAATGCAGAAATAAAATGTGAAACATTTGAATAACCGACCTCTATAGCTGTGGCAGTTACAGACCACTGTTTTGCTAGTAATGCATGGGCATGGGAGATACGCTGCTCAATCAACCACTGTTTTGGGGTCGTACCATAAAGCGCCTTAAACTCACGATTAAAGGTGGAGATACTACGCCCAGATAGCGCCGCCAGCTCTGAAGCACTCTGACCTGATAAGGCATATTGATCCATCAAACGCTTTATGTTTCGCTTAGCCCTGCCTCTTTGAACAGCTATTAAACTTTTTTTCAGGTTTCCGTCATCATGAATATCAAGTAGATACAACAACTCTAAAAGTTTAATCTCCCCTATATGAGGTAAATTATTTAATGAACCATAAATCGAATGTAGTGAGACAAAATACTCCGCCACAACATTATCAATCTCTACTTTTAAAATGGCATCTTGATTTGATATTGACAATGAATTCATAGGACCATGGGACAAGAACCTGGATAACACTTCCGATCCAAAGAAAACCAGATACGCCTTTAGACCATCCTCTTCATGTATATAGTCTGAGTATAAGTTCAATCCTTTAGGTAAAAAAACAGCTTCACCCGGACCAATGTTGTACGATTCATTATCACTTGTAGTAATAGTCTCCTTACCTGACTTGATATATACCAAACAGGGAACACTGGTATGGAACTCAATATTGATCAGATCCCTATCTAGATCTTTATAGAACACTGAAGACTCATCACTATGTAGTATCGGCTTGACATCCCGCATATCAAAGAGCGCTTTGGGGATCTCAAGAATACTATTTTCGCAATATTGAGCTAGACAATTCTTATTCTGCATTCTTCTTCTCGTCCTTGTCAGTTACTCCGTATAATATGCAGTGAATTACCCTTTACCAGGGTCTGTTAACACTAATTGTATCAGCCCTAATAAAGAACTCAGGATTTTCATCCTGCTGCCGATGCCTGTTGTGATACTAAAGGGAATACAGAGAGCAACCATGGATGTAAATTCTATTCTAAAACAACTTATCGCAGTAACCATCAATCTCAAAGCAGGATTGCGCCTTGCCACTGGGCAGAAAGTAGCACGGAATAATTTCGTCTACTCCATCGACCAGGGGTTTTGGCTCTTGGCCCTACTGCTCTGCCTCGAAATCATAATCCCTTACCTGGCAGCGGAAAAACCGGCGCTATTCTCCACATATGGCCTGAACTACCTGGGCGCCACCTATCTGTTTGATCTGTTGATCCTGATGTTAATGGCCAGACTGGCAAGAGCTGACTCCACCGACACAGGCAGGCTGCTGTTGGCCTTCCTGGCTTCAATGCCGCTCATTACAGTTGTCTTCCATCTCTTCACACTACCCGAACAACTCTATTATAACCATCCAGTAGGAGGCGGCAGCCTGCTGTTACTACTGCTCATCTGGCACCTCTTCATCGTTTTTCGCCTGTTGCGAATCATCCTGATGGAGGCCTTTAGCAAGGCGGCCTATCTGGCTGTCTTGAGTCTGTTACTCTCCATTTCAAGCTCTTGGATTCTGCCATATAGCCTACTCTGGTATAGCGATGAGCCCACACAGAGTGAGAACACCTATTCAAAGCTAAATGATCTTAGTGTGGAGGATCTTTTCTATAATCAATACTCACTGGTTGATAGCGCGTTGAATGATTTGATGCCCCAACGGCCAGGAAAACCCGATCTCTACTTAATGGTAGTGGGAGGATATGGCCTGGAGAAGGTCTTTCTCAATGAGGTCGAGTATGTACGTGATCTTTTCGATCGACGCTTTGACACCTCCGGACGATCGATGGTGCTGGTAAACAATATAGACACCCTGGATCGCTACCCCCTGGCAAACCGTCACAATCTGGCCGACAGCTTAAATGTGGTAGGCAAGATCATTGACCCTGACGAGGATGTGCTGTTTCTTTTCATGACCTCACACGGCAGTAAGCAGCATAAATTTTCAGTCAGTTTTGGCCCTGTTCCACTGGACGACTTGACCCCCACGCAGGTACGTCAGGCTCTGGATGATGCAGGCATTCGTTGGCGTGTAATAGTGGTATCAAGCTGCTACTCCGGGGGATTCATCGAACCCTTGCGCACACCTCAGACACTGATCATTACAGCCGCAGCCAAGGACAGAAAATCATTCGGTTGCGGTGCCAAGAGTGAGTTTACCGATTTTGGCACAGCCTATTTCAAACATGCCCTGGATAGACAACCTGATTTTGTCGAGGCATTCGATATTGCCGCAAAATGGATAGATGAAAAAGAGCACAGAGAGCATCGTACGCCCTCTATACCTCAACGCTTCGTTGGTGATGAGATCCGTGCCAAACTTGCCCAGCTGGGAGGTGTGGCCGAATACGAAGCAGGTATTCCCCAACAGACCTATCCTTCAGGGAGTTGTGAATCCTGGTCAAACCCTTCATCGTGCATGAGCGACTGATAGACGCTGATGAAATTAGGCTGAAAAAGGGAGCAAGAGATGGTTTTACAGCATCGTTTGGCGTGGGAACCATTGATAGCGGTAGAGATATGCAATCAGTGGCAATCTCTTTGCTCACTCAACAACAAGCAGACCGACCTGAGATGATTGTGATTCACCGATGCAAGGGTCACTGCACCCTTCAACTTTCCCTATCGGCTGTCAACTGATTCTCCAACAGTGTGTAGATCAATGCGGTCATCGGCGCCTCTCTCCCCAGCTTTAGGCAACGAGCCACGACCACACCGCTGATGGCATCCAACTCTAACGGCCTTCCCTTCTCCCGATCTACCAGCATGGAGGTCTTGATGGCATCAAACTGACAGATCAGCTGATACATCTCGTCGATATCAGACTTCGTCAGATAAACACCATCAGCGGATGCGGCAGTTGCCACCTCCTCCATCAACTGATAGACGGTACGGGTCAGTACAGGATGAGCTGTCAGACTTCGTGTGTCGAGGCCTGTCAGGGCACTCAGTGGATTGACCCCGTTGTTGATCAATAGCTTCCGCCATAACGCCTTCTGTATCGATTCGCTCAGAGTGGTTGGGATATCGGCCTGGTTAAAACAATCGGCCACTTTTTCCAAATCCTTTTGCAAGCGCGGATGATCCTCCGCTTGCTTCCACGCCCCCATCACCACTTGCGCCACTCCGGTGGCTTCGACGACACCAGGCGTGACGATATGGCCGCCAATGCGTACTGCGAGTCCACCCACTGTCCGCTCACTGCCAATATGGGAGGCTATGATGATCTCGTTATCTACGCCGTTCTGTAGTGACAACACCGCTGTGTCGGCACTGGCGAGCCAGGGCTCGAGCTCAGCCATCACTGCTTCTGTTGCGCCCGCTTTAACAGTCAGTATGAGCAGATCAAAATCGTTGGCCTGACAATCTTCGAGCAGGGCACGCTGGTCGATTGCATCCACCGCCCCGTCGAAGTTGAACTCCGGGTGGCTCACCGACAGGCCATTACCACGAAGCGCCGTCAGATGATCCCCTCTGGCAACGAACACCACTTCGTGACCGGCAGTCAGAAGACGTGCGCCATAGTAGGCGCCGATGCCGCCGGCACCAAGGATTAAAAAGCGCATAGGATAAGGAGTCTAGGGCTTAGCATCTCGCTCAGCCACTGAAATTCCAGCGATGGCCCAGTGGGTTTTCGGCACCTCCTGGATTATGACCCGGACCTGCTCCGGTTTGACCTTGAGCGTATCCACCACGACCTGGGTGATACCCTGATAGAAGGCCTCCTTTTGCTCCTGTGTTCGACCTTCCATGATAGTTGCCTGAATCAATGGCATGGGTTGACCTCTTTAAATGATTATGAATAAGGATCACTGTTTACGTTTACGGTTGAGACTCTACCGTCTCATACTAGGGCCTGTTAACACTGACAAAAAGCAGGCGGCTACCATTTTGACAGCCGCCGGCCATTTGATCTGCAGCCCAATGACTGTAGCGCTTTAGGTTAGAACTGTAAGGAAGCGGTCATTGAGAGTGCGCTCATAATAGAAGATACCCTTGCCGACTTGATCAAAGTCCCAGGTTCGCACCGGATGATCAGGATAGGCAGTGTAGCCACCACAATAGACCTCATTACGATTGCCAGAGGGATCGAAGAAGTAGATGGTCTGACCGCGGGTGATACCGTGACGGGTCGGCCCAATATCGAGGGAGACGTCGTTGATGGAGATGATATCAGCAGCAGCGCCCACTTCATTCCAATCCTGTAGCAGAAAGGCAACATGGTGCAGCTTGCCAGCCTCCTCGTGCTCTACAAATGCAATGTCGTGTGCCTTGTTGCTGGCAGTGAGCCAGATAGCCAGAGAGTCATCGCCCTCAGGCATATCGACCTTCTCAGGCTGATAGAAGTCGAGCACGTCACAGAAGAACTCCCGCGCTTTGCCGATGTTGGGGCCGTAACAGAGCAGATGATCGAAACGGCTGGCGCCCATACCCTCAGGACGACGGGGATAGATGTCCGGGTTGTTGATACCGGGATGATCATCAGACAATTCAACCTGATGATAGAGCTCGATGCGATGTCCAGTCGGTAACGTGAAGCCGATACGTGGTCCGAATCCCGGCTGCTCGCCTGCAGGTACATGATCCACCTCGAGACCCCAGGCAACAATTTTGGGTTCAATCTGCTTCAGATAATCATCACTGTCGACTTTGAAAGCAACATAGTCCAGTCCGGCGCTCTCAGCCTGACGCAGCACCACGCTATGGTGATCAAATTCGTCCCAGCCTTTGAGACAGATCCGGCCATCAGCCTCTTTGCTGACGATGTTGAGTCCCAAAATATTCTGGTAATGATTGATCGCTTCGTCCATATCCAGTACGCGAATCTGTATCAGTCCAGGACGGAGTACGCCTTTAAATGCCATATTGAAATCCTCTCTGTTTTGTGAAAATCGTATAGTTATTGAGCCTGTCTCAAGGCCATCAGCCGACACTGCTAATACACACTTCATCTTCGGGATCGATTGCTAAATCCGGTCTCAGGGACTTCTCCATTTTTCCCACCACAGTGATCGACAGATTACTGGTGGGAATGCAGCGGCAAGCCAGCACAATCTGATTCGATTCGTCAGCCTCGCTGATTACACTGCGACTCATCTTTCGCTTTAGAAATGTTCCTGAGTTCACCTGGACTCTGCAGACACCGCATCCACCACCCCGACAACCGGCGGGTATGCCTCGTCGGCCCAGTTTCTCCATCCCCTGCAACAGGGTCTGGCTCTCTGAGCAGGGATAGGTTTCGGTAGAATTTTCGATGATGATCCGGTGTTGCATCGCACCCCCTTTCGTTGAATGTTGTATACATAGTCGGTATTTCCAGCCACTTACCACCCGTTCGGTGAGTGAGCAGACCTTGAATGGCTTAGAGCAGAATCTGTGCCAGACGGGATAGAGAGGATGGCTGAGCGTGCAGGACTGAAAGGGTGACCAGCAACAAAGGTCAATGAAAAAGTGGTGTTTTGAACGCTATATGTTATCAAATGATAACTATTTTAAGGGATAACCCTTATACAATGTTGTTATTGCAATTAATATCGATATTTATATTTTCAATCGTTATTTTATACTGTTATTTTATGACTATACTGAAACAAAAGAAGATATTGTGATCATATGATAACTTTCTAACGATATCGTGATATCTTTATCTCACCAAATAATCAGTTTGGAAAATCTCCTAGGCCCGAGGCGACCCTATGACCATCAAAATCGACCTGAGCTCCCAATTCGATCTCCCCTCTGAACTGAACCTCTCCCTGGAGGAGGGTCGCATACTACTGAGTGACCAACGCATGATCATGCTCCACGTTGGCGCCATGGGCTCCCTGCGTAAAGAGTTAATTGAGACTCTGGGCATCGAACGGGCACGGGGACTACTCACACGGTTGGGTTATGCTTCCGGGGTTCGCGATGCCAAACTCGCGCGCAAAATGATGCCAAACGCCTCCGACGAAGAGCTGATGCTGATGGGCCCCAAGCTCCATATGCTGGAGGGTATCGTCAAAGTCTCTCCCATCAAAATCGACATCGACATCACCAATGGTAAATATTTCGGCGACCTGATCTGGGAGAACTCCTACGAGGCGGATGTACACATCGAACAGTTTGGCGTACATACCGAATCGGTCTGCTGGACCCAGGTCGGCTACGCCACTGGCTACACCAGTGAGATTGTCGGTCGCTTCATCCTCTACCGCGAACCTGAGTGCTGCGGCATGGGAGATCGTCATTGCCGCAACGTGGGCAAACCGATCGACGACTGGGATGGCGACGTGGAAGGAGATCTCAAATACTTCAATCCCGACCATATTGCAGATCAACTACTGAAGCTGCAGGAGGAGGTGGCACATCTCCGCTACTCGCTGGATGAGGAGACAGCCCCCGGAGACATGGTAGGCAGTGCTCCAGCCTTTCTGAAGACCTGCGAAATGCTGAAGAAGGCCGGGGAGAGCAATGTTACGGTATTGCTGCTTGGTGAGACTGGTGTCGGCAAGGAGATGTTCGCCCGCGCACTACACGGCATCAGTTCCCGCGCAGAACGCAACTTCATCGCCATCAACTGTGCAGCAATTCCGGAGTCGCTGATCGAGTCTGAGCTCTTTGGTGTCGAAAAGGGAGCCTATACCGGCGCTCAACACTCAAGACCAGGACGCTTCGAGCGAGCCCACGGCGGCACACTTTTTCTCGACGAGGTGGGAGAACTCTCCCCCGCCGCCCAGGTCAAATTGCTGCGGGTACTGCAAGAGGGGGAGTTTGAGCGCATCGGCGACAGCCGAACCCGAAAAGTGAATGTGAGACTGATAGCGGCCACCAATGTCGAACTCCAACAGGCCGTGGACGAAGGTAAGTTCCGCGCAGACCTCTACTATCGCCTTAACATCTTCCCTATTCTGATCCCCGCTTTACGGGAGCGCGATGAGGATATACCAGCCCTGGTCAACCGTTTCCTGGAGAAGTACACGGCGCTGCATGGTAAGCGCATCCCTGGCATTACCGAGCGGGCACTACACTCCCTCAGGAACTATAACTGGCCAGGTAATATCCGTGAGCTGGAGAACATCATAGAGCGTGGCGTGATCATTGCCACCAACGACACTCATATCGATCTTCCAAACCTATTTCCAGGCATCAACATCGACTCCTCTTCAGCAATCACAGCAGAAAGCAGACAGACCACAGACTCCCCTACCCCACAGACAGCTGGCCTGCCCCTTGATCAAATGCTGGATCAACTGTTAGACCAGAACATACCTCTGGCATTGCTGGAAAACAGTTTACTCGACAGGGCAGTTGATCGGGCGAGGGGTAATCTTGCTTCCGCTGGTCGCATGCTCGGCCTTACCCGACCGCAGATAGCCTATCGTCTTAAGAAGTATGGTGCATGATGTAAAGGGCACCCGATAAAAAACCGACATATGGGCACCTCTATTAACTGCTTGTGCCCATATAAATAACCGGGGCCACTTAAAGACTAAACATTCCATCCAGGCGCACAACCCCGCCTTTATAGTTATTTAAACATTCGCAGCCTTTGTTACATGCTCTCCTTTCAACTGGAACATCAAAGCCACCTTCTCTCATGGAAAGCTTTATCGCACCGTAAGCCATACTGAAATAATCTACCTGGTGTTGATCTGTTTGCAGCTTCGGATCATCGATTACAACCCTGTTCAGATAGCTAAGAAGTGGTAATTTTCCAGCGCAATGGCGAAAAACCACCATATGATCAAAGCTCCCGTATGAAAAATTACTCTCCAAGTCATTGGCAGAGACAAACCATCTATTCTCATGGTGAGTACTATTGTCCCATTCCATAGGATTGCTTTTTGTAACCCAGACCTTTCCTGTAAATGTGTTTTTGATGATTTCTATATCAAGCTCGAATAACACAGGACCATGACTATGTGCTTTGTTAGCACTTTTGTGTATATCCAAGGAATCAGCAAATATATCATTCCTATCGCTATAACTATTACTGCTATGACTTGGCTTCAGCATCGTCCTTTGTGAATCAAGTTTTTCAATATAGTCACGTGACATCAAGCAGCGATGCTTAAGGAAAAGGCATGTATTCTCAACACTATCTGCATGCCATATTGATGAAACGCCTTTATCTTTTAGAGTCTCATAGATCCTCTTAGGTAGAATTTCCATTGCAATGTTCCAGCCTGATAATAGTAGTTACCAAGGAAATCTATAAATGATCATGTACGAACAAATATGTTAAAGAGTTCCCTAAACCGCAAATCTATTTGCAGTTGCTATTCATTAGCATCCAATATGATATCTTGTCATTGTCCAACATGGTTAGACACTAATCACAAGTTAAGGGAACCTCTGCGTGACCTGAAACAGAATGTTTGTTCCATTCTCAAGCATCACAACGCAGCAGATGCGTGCTACAGGGCTTTAACATTCAGTGAGTCACAACAGGAAGAGAGCATTGATTAGAGATTCTGTTTTCCCTGAACCATCCCCATGATCAGGTAGTTTTAAGCGACAGACCACCATACATATTCATATCTGAATTCATGCAAATCTTGAACCTAAAAAAATCAGTTGAACGTTTCAGGTCTCTAGGCTGGCACGGTGCGGTTTGCCGCCCAGCTTCTCAGATAGGCGATCTTCTCCGCCATCAATATCGAGAGAGGCTTGGTCTGTTTGATCTCTTGCAGAATAAGATCTGTATCTAGCGGCTCCTTGGTGGCGTGTGAGGCGTAGAGGGCGGCCACCACCGCCTGTTCAATCTCAGCCCCGGCGAACCCCTCGCTGGCAGCCTGTAGCAGAGTAAGATCAAAGGCGGCAGGGTCCTGTCCACGTATATCCAGATGGATGCGAAAGATCTCCTCGCGCACCGCTGCGTCCGGCAGATCGACAAAGAAGATCTCATCGAAACGTCCTTTGCGCAGCAGCTCCGGCGGCAGCATCTCGATATCGTTGGCCGTGGCGACCAGGAAGACCCGGGATTTTCGCTCTGCCATCCAGGTGAGCAGGGTGCCGAGCACGCGCTTGGAGGGGCCGCTGTCACCGTCACCCGAGATACCTTTTTCGATCTCGTCGATCCACATCACACAGGGTGACATCGACTCGGCTGTCCGCAGGGAGTCGCGTAGATTGCGCTCGGTCTCACCATAGTACTTGTTGTAAAGGGTGCCGAAATCGAGACGCAGCAGGGGTACGCCCCAGCTGCCGGCGACCGACTTGGCTGCCAGGCTCTTGCCACCTCCCTGCACCCCCAGTAGCAGCACTCCCTTGGGGGGATCGAGTCCCACCGGAGGCTGCTCCGCGAGGAAAACACCCCGCCGCTGCTCGAGCCAGCGTTTCATGTTATGCAGACCGGCCACATGGTTGAATTTAGCGGTGTCGAGCTCCAGGGAGAGCACCCCTTCGCCATCGAGTAGCCGATATTTTGTCTTCGCCAGTGTGTCCAGATCCTGCTCGGTGAGCATGCCATCGTCGTAGATAGCGTTGCGAATCAGCTGCCTCGCATCATTGAGGGTGAGCCCGGTGAGGTTGCCCAGTAGGGTGTCGACCACTTCCTGCCGCGCCTTGACGCTGCGCTTGTTTTGTCGGCCCCAGGCCTGACTCTCTTCCTGCAGAAGCTCTTCCAGGGCTTCCCGGCCAGGCAGAGAGAGCTGGAATTTGGCGGCAAGGGAACGTAACTCGTCGGGTATCTCGGCGGCATGACTGACCAGAACAAGGGCTTGGTTGGGGTTGCCGAGAGCGATCTCTTTGAGCTGTCGCAGAGTCAGAGGATCGTCGAGCCAGTGATGAATATCCATCAACAGGTAGATAGCGCTCACTGTGCGGCCTGCCACCTCTCCAAGAACCTTGGAAGGTTCCCGTATGTCGAGATGGCTGGTCTGATTGTTATGCAAGTTCTTCAGGCCGCTCGCGACGGACCAACGCCAAAGCTGTCGTCCCAGCCGGGTGGCGAGACGTTCGAACAGGGCTTCAACCTGCTTTTCGTCGTCGGTTTCAATGAAGAGTAGAGATGTTCCGGAACTGATAATCAGTTCTATGTCCTGTAAGTCGCTCATTTGGGTCGAGGTTTGTCTGCGTTGGTTTAGATCATTACAATGCCAGTTCAGTCCGGCCAATCTATCCGCTCCTCTGCGTTGGTTCAACCTTGAACCGAAATAGAGACGGATTGCAGGCCATCTTGTTGCGTCACTTCAGGGATTCGATAATGAAGAAAATGCTTGCGCTAATGACCTGTCTCTCGCTCATGCTGAGCCTGCCGCTGCTCGCTGCACCGCAAACGGTCAGATTCGAGGCGATGAAAAAGCAACTTGCAGGGACTCCTGTAGGTGACATCCGGGCAGGATCGACCATCAAACTGCCTCTAATCACTTGGGGGGGCGATATTGCCACCATTCTGGCAAACGGCGATGCTCGCAAGACTCGCCAAGGTAGTATCTTTGCCAAGGCCGGGCTTAATTTCGAACTGGTTCGAGAGGATGTCTTCGCCAACCAGGTCAAGTCCTATATGCGAGGTGAGTCGCCCTATCTGCGCGGCACATTGGGCATGATCAATATGGCCAGTGAACTGCTTGCAGCCGATCCCCGCACCAAGCCAGTAGTGGTCTATCAGCTAACCTGGTCCGCTGGCGGCGATGCTCTGGCGGTCAACAGTAAGATCCGCACCGCCGCTGACCTCAAGGGTAAGACCATCGGTGTGCAGGCCTACGGCCCCCATGTCTACTACATGAGCCGGCTGTTGGCTGATGCTGGATTGAGCCTGAAGGATGTCAAACTGAAGTGGTATCCCGACCTGACCGGCACCGACAACACCCCGATGGCAGCGATGCAGACAGGAGAAGTGGACGCAGCCTTCGCCATCACGCCGGATGCCATGCTGCTGACCTCGGGAGGTACCGTCGGTACCGGTGCGGAAGGATCTGTACGTGGCGCCCGGATTCTGCTCTCCACACGAACCGCTAACCGGGTGATCTCTGACGTCTATGTGGTACGTAGTGACTATTTCAAACAGCACCGTAAACAGGTGGAGGCCTTTGTCGGCGGACTGATGCAGGGGGCCGAAGAGCTGCGTGAATTGGCTGCCAGTAAAGGCAGTAGCGGCTACAAGAAGACCTTCACCACATCCGCCGAGTTACTGCTCGACAGCTCGCTGGCTCTGGCCGATGCAGAGGGTCTCTATGGTGACTGTCAGTTTGTGGAGTGGAAGGGTAATACGGATTTCTTCGCCAACCCCAACTATCCTCGTTCCCTGGAGCAGCTCTCCTCTGAGATTCAGACCAGCCTGATAGGCTTGGGCCTGTTGAACGGGCGTGTGAATCTTGCTCAGGCGGGATGGGACTACAACCTTTTTAAACAGAAACTGCGGTTTACTGATCGCAGTGAGTCACCCCGTTTCGATAGCTCCCAGGTGACCTCAGTGATCGCCCGCAAGCAGCAGCAGGGAACACTGCAGGAGGGTGAGCTCTTCTCCTTCGAGATTTTCTTTGAGCCGAATCAGAATACCTTCGCAGTCGACCTCTATCAGAGTGCCTTCGATAAGGTGATTCAGTTTTCCGCCACCTATGGCGGCGCCCTGATCACAGTGGAGGGCAACAGCGATCCCCTGGGTTATCTGCGCAAGAAAAAGTCTGGTGAGTCCTCCATCGTACTCGGCAGGGTCAAACAGGCGGCGAAGAACCTCAGCCTCTCACGCGCCATGGCGGTACGCGACAATATCACTCACTATGCGGGGCAGAAGGGTATCACCCTCGACCCGAGTCAGTTTGCGGTGGTGGGTCACGGCATCTCCAAACCCAGGAATGGCGTCTGTGGTCAGGATCCCTGCCCACCGAAGACAGAGAAGGAGTGGCGCGACAACATGCGTGTTGAGTTTCGCATCCTCCAGGTCGAGGCGGAATCCTCGGTCTTCAATCCACTCTAATCCGCTAGCCAAGGGACAATATCAATGGCAACAAAGAAAAAGGGAAACTGGGGCGGCACTCTGATTGTTGCCGCTGCCGTACTGGCTTACATCTATTTTTCTGAAGAGAACAGCCCAACAAATACCGTGGCAAATCAGGCGCCAGTCCCTAGCGGTCTCGACAAAGTCGAACTGAACTCCTACGGACTCAACGCAGTGCGAGATGACTGGCCCAAACTGGCCGACACCAGCGTACAGGATCAGCAGGACAAGCTTGCAAAAAATTACTATGTCATCCTTGATGACTCAGGCAGTATGAAGAGTAATGTCTGCGCCACCGGCCATGCCTCCCGATTGAGTGCGGCCATAGACGCCTTGTCGGCTTTTGCCGAGGGACTGCCGCAGCAGGCGAATCTGGGTGTAATGTCCTTTGACGGTGGGCGCTTCACTGAGTTGCTACCCATCGGCAGACAGAATCCCATGGCAATCGGTGGTCTCTCTCGGCGTATGGTGGTTGGTGGCAACACGCCTCTGGCGACGGCGATCACCCGCGGATATGAGGCCCTAAACCGACAGGCTTCGATACAGCTTGGCTACGGAGAGTATCACCTGGTGGTGATTACCGACGGCGAGGCCAGCGAAGGGGAGTATCCAGACAAGATCATTAAGAGGATCCTCACCGAATCACCTGTCGATGTGCACACCATCGGCTTTTGCATCGGCAGGCAGCATGTGCTCAACCAGCCCCGCTATCTCTCCTATCAGGCAGCAGACAACGTGCAGGCCCTGCGACAGGGTCTGCAGGACGTGCTGGCGGAGTCCCCAGCTTTCACTGTCTCCAGTTTTGAATGAGCGGCCTGTCGGCTGGGTAACGGAGGCATAGAGCGGGCATGAACAAACACCTCAAGATCTTTCTTGGCCTACTGGTTGTGGGCATAGTGGTCATTGGGGCACTGCGGCTGTTGCTGCCCTACTGGACCGCCTTGCAACAGCGCTCCACCTCAGATGCCGCCGCCACCCGTGGGGTATTGCGTATCGGTGTCGACAACTGGATCGGCTACTTTCCCCTCTGTTCACCAGAGATGAGGCGCAATCTACGCAGCCACGGCTATACCCTGCAGTGTATCGATGATGCGGCGAACTACGCTGAACGATTTGACAAGTTGGCGGATGGCAAACTTGATTTTGCTGTCGCCACAGTCGACTCCTGGCTGTTGAACGGCTCCAACAGAGGTTACCCGGGGGTCATCGTCGCCGTCATTGACGAGTCCAAGGGGGGTGATGCCATCATCGCCCGCAGCGAGCGGATCGCCGACCTCAACGCCCTCACCCAAAGCAAAGGTTTGAAGATTGCTTTCACTCCGGCTTCTCCGAGTGAGCATCTGCTGAAGTCCGTGAACGCCCATTTCGATCTCGGTCTTTACAACCGTGGCAATGACAAGTGGCAGTCCCCAAGCGACGGTTCCGCCGCCGCCCTGGATCAGCTACTCAATAATAAGGTTGATGCAGCCGTACTCTGGGAGCCTGATGTCTCCAGAGCACTGGCCAAGAGGGGCATGGTTAAGTTGGTCGGTACAGAGGATACCGATAAACTGATCGTCGACATCCTGATCGCCGGTCGGCGTCAGGTCTCTCAGGACGCGGACGCGGTTCAGGCCCTGCTGGATGCCTGGTTCAAAACACTTGAGAGCTATAGTGCCAGCCGGGGCACATTGATTCAGGATATCCTTGACGAGACGGATCTGAAGAGGAATCAGGTCGATCCCATGTTGGAGGGGGTGGCCTGGGCCGGGTTGGCTGAGAATGGCACCCTCTGGTTTGATGTGCTGCAACGTCAGACATTCGGTAATGACGGTCTTATCGAGGCGATTCAGGCAGCTGCCCAGGTATTGGTGGAGAATGGGGATTTTGACCATTCGCCGGTGCCAGGAGACGATCCCTACCGGTTGACCAGCAAGCAGTTCATTCAGTATCTCTATCAGCAGACCTACCCCAACGGCGCCAGCGTTTCCCGGGAAAACTCCCTCAGCAACGATTTCAAACCGCTCAGCGATGAGGCCTGGGCGGCGATGCGCCGGGTGGGTACCCTCAAGGTGGAGCCGATCAGCTTTCGGCGTGGCACCGGGCTGCTCGATCTGGAGGGGAAACGAACCATCGACCTGATCGTGGAGCGGTTACGCCGTTATCCCAGCTTTCGCATCCTGGTCGAGGGTCATACTGGCCTGGCTGGAGAGCCGCAACAGAATCTCAAGCTCTCACTCTCCAGGGCCGAGGCAGTCACCCGTTATCTAAAGGTAACCTATAGTATCGACGATGACCGCTTGCGAGCGATCGGCTATGGGGCATCTAAACCCCTGTCCAGGCAACCGGGAGAGTCGAACCGAGCCTATTCCTACCGTCTGCCACGGGTTGAGGTTTCGCTGTTGAGCGGAGGCCGCTGATGCCGGGAGAGTTTAAGAAAGCGCAAAAAAACAGCCGCTCCCTGCCCGACTTCTCCCGCCGCGCCATCACCCGCCAGGTAGTCACTACCACAGCGCAGAAGCCCTATGTGCTCTACCCACTGGCGGCAGGCTTATTGGGTGGTCTCTCGGCCCTGCTGCTGGGTACACCCTTATTACCTGCCCTGATTGGAGGCGGTGTCGGACTCTTTGCCTGGATTCTAGACAATACCCTGCGCCGGGAACATCATGCCAACGATTATGTCAGCAAACTACATGAGATACTGGAGCGACGAACCCACGCTTCCCTTGCCTCCCTGGAGGCGGAACTGAAAGAGGTCGGTGAAACCGACGGGTATGAACAACTTAAGCGCCTCAAGCAAAAATACGAGACCTTTGACACTCTGCTACGACGCAAGCTGAAACCGTCTGAGCTAACCTTTGGACGCTACTTGGGCATGGCTGAACAGCTCTATTTGGGGGGGCTCGACAACTTGAACATTGTCGCCCATATCCGGCGGGGTCTGAACGCAATTAATCTTTCGCATATCCAGCGACGGGTCGATAAGATCGTTCGCGACGGAGAGGTCGATGCCGCCGAGAAGCAGGAGATGGAGGCACTCTCCCAGCGTCAGGCGCTGATGTTGCAACAGAACGAGCAGATTGCTTCCCTGTTGGCGCAGAATGAGACGGCGATGACCAAGCTGGATGAAGTGATGGCAGCAATCGCTCCCCTCAATCTGGGTGACCGGCGGGCCACTATGGATATAGAAGAGGCGATGTTGGAACTTGAAGAGCTGGCGCTCCGCAGTGGCGATTATGAAACCGATAGCTGAATGATCTGTCGGGCATCTCCAGCACAGACATTTAAATTGCCCGCAATGGGGGCGTGTTACAATCAGCACGACTATGCTGAGGAGGAAGTTAATCCATGAGCGGACAGGACAACGAATTGGTCTTCGCAGATAAGGAACGACTAAAGACGGAGTTGGATCTCAAGGATCCATTTGCCGTACCGCAGGATACAGGCAGCGACGTGGACAGCAAACTCGAGGCCCAGGCGGAGGATGTGGTGGCACGTATCATCTCCACCGATCTCAACGACAATGCTGGTCAGGAGCAGGTGAAGGCGGCAGTTGAAACTATCGGCATGAATCTGCAGAGAGAGGCCGCTCGGCGCAGCGCCATGCTTAAGCAGCCCTTGTCGAAAATGATGAAGGACAGCGAAGAGGGCAGTACGGTTGCCAGTTCGCTGATCGATCTGAAAATGCAGGTCGAGGATCTCGACCCAGCCCAGATCAACCTCGAGGCAGGCTGGGTGACCCGCGTGTTGGGTTACATCCCAGGTGTGGGTACCCCAGTCAAACGCTACTTTTCCCGCTTCGAGAGTGCTACTACCACCATTGATGCCATTATTAACTCACTGGAAGCAGGACGGGAGCAGCTCAAACGGGACAATGTGACGCTGACTGCCGATCAGCAGGCCATGCGCGAGCTGACCCACAAGCTGGATCGCACCATCCAACTGGCTCAGCTGATCGACCGACAACTGCAGAACAGACTTGATACCGAAATCCTGCAGGACGATCCACGACATAGGTTTTTCTCCGAAGAGGTGCTCTTCCCCCTGCGTCAGCGTACCCAGGACCTGCAACAGCAGTTGTTGGTAAATCAGCAGGGTTTCCTAACTACCGAGATGATCATCCGCAACAACAAGGAGCTGATGCGGGGTGTGAATCGGGCGCTCAATACCACGGTCAGCGCGCTGCAAGTCGGGGCGACCCTAGCCATGGCATTGGCCAATCAGCGTATCGTGCTGGAGAAGGTGGAGGCGATCAACACCACCACCGAGAATCTTATAGCCTCAACGGCGGAACGCTTGAAGACACAAGGGGCACAGATTCAAAAGCAGGCCTCCAGTTCTCAAATCAAGGTGGAAGTTCTGAAACAGGCCTTCGCCGATATCAAAACCGCCCTGGATGATATCAGTAGCTACCGGCAGAAAGCACTGCCTGAGATGGCCGCCAATATTCTCGAAATGGATAAGCTGTCGAAAGAGTCCGAGGAGCAGATCCGGAAGATCGAAAATGCGGAAGAGACCATGGGTGACTTCCCACTGGAAATCATTGAATAGGAGATGAAGATGATTAAACGAGTACTGCCCCTGTTGCTGGCCCTGATGGTGCTGGCGCCCTACTCGCTGCAAGCCAAGGAGAGTTTTCGAGTCGCCTGGTCCCACTACACCGGTTGGGAACCATGGGGTTATGCCAATCATGCCGGCATTCTGAAAAAGTGGGCTGATAAATATGACATCGATATCGAGCTGACACTGGTGAATGACTATATCGAGTCGATCAATCTCTATACTGCCGGTAAATTTGACGCCTGCGCCATGACCAATATGGATGCGCTGACCATCCCGGCAGTGGGTGGTATCGACAGCGAAGCGGTGGTGGTCGGTGACTTCTCCAACGGCAACGACGGGATTGTGATAAAGGGTGGCAATACAGTGGCTGATCTCAAGGGTCGTACCGTCAATCTGGTCGAGCTGTCTGTCTCTCACTATTTACTGGCCAGAGCACTCGACATGAACGGCCTCTCCGAGCGTGATGTCAAGCTGGTCAATACCAGTGATGCCGACATCGCCGCACTGTTTGTCTCCGATAAGAACGGTGCTGCTGTAACTTGGAATCCACCACTGATGCAGGCGCGCAACGCTGAGGGGGCGAAACTGGTATTCGACTCTTCCAATATTCCAGGTGAGATCATCGACCTGATGGTAGTGCGCAGCAATGCACCAGATAGTCTTAAGTTGGCACTGAGTGGTGCTTGGTACGAGACCCTGGCTGTGATTACCGGGAAGGATGCTGCCGCTGAACAGGCCATGGAATATATGGCCACAGCCTCAGGTGCCACTTTGGCCGAATTCAAAGCCCAGCTGGCAACTACTGCCATGTTCTACAAGCCCGCCGATGCAGTCGCCTTTGTCGCTTCCAGCAAACCCATGGAGACCATGGAACATGTCCGCCAATTCTCCTTCGCCAAGGGGCTTTATGGCGACACTGCCGAATCGCCCGATTTTGTCGGCATCCAGTTCGATGATGGTAAACTGCTGGGTGATGACGGCAATATCAAACTGCGCTTTAGCAGCAAGTGGATGAAGGTTCAGCAGTAGCGGAGATAATAATGGGCTTGGAAACAACATGAGCAACCTTTTCGGGATCCATGCAAAGCCTACAGGTTGGCTGAAGTGGCTGCTTGCGATTTTACCTTTTGCTCTGATGCTCGGGGTATACCTTACCGCATCTGAAATACGTCACCGGGAGAATCCCAGCGACAAGCTGTTACCGAGTATCAGTCAGATGACCAACGCAGTAGAGCGCATGGCCTTCCAGGAGAATAAGCGAAACGGTAAATACCTGATGGTTGCGGATACTCTAGCCAGTTTGAAAAGGCTGCTTATCGGCCTCTCTATGTCGGCGGTGACCGGTTTGCTACTTGGCCTCAATATGGGGCTTTTCCCTGGTTTGGACCGTGGTTTCAACCCTTTTCTCACATTCATCTCCATGATTCCGCCGCTGGCGATACTGCCTGTCCTCTTTATCAGTTTTGGTGTCGATGAGTTGGCCAAGGTGATGCTGATCTTTATCGGTACCTTTCCGCTCATCAGCCGGGATATTCGTTTGGCGGTGAGGCAGATTCCTCGGGAGCAGATCACCAAAGCGTTGACACTGGGTGCCTCCCAGCTGGAGATCGCCTATCGGATTATGCTGCCCCAGGTGATGCCCAGACTACTGATCGCAGTGCGCCTCTCGCTCGGTGCGGCCTGGCTCTTTCTCATCGCCGCAGAAGCCATCGCCGCGGATGAGGGGCTGGGTTACCGGGTCTTTTTGGTGCGTCGCTATCTGGCGATGGACGTCATTCTGCCCTACGTGCTCTGGATTACCTTCCTCGGTTTCCTCTTTGATTGGTTGTTACGCATGGCCGAACGACGCTTCTTCCCTTGGCATGTAGGGGAGGAGAATTAATTCTAAGATCATGAACACCAGCAATCGCTATCTTATTATCGAGGATCTCTACAAGCGCTACGGCAACAAGTTGGTGCTAGACAATATTGACCTGTCGGTGGATCAGGGTGAGCTTTGTACCCTCGTCGGTCCCAGCGGCTGCGGTAAATCGACTCTACTGCGCATTTTGGTGGGTGAGGAGCAACAGAGCGAGGGCCGGGTTCTGCTTGACGGAGAATCGATCAGCACCCCCGATGAGAAGCGTGGCATCGTCTTCCAACGATACTCTCTCTTTCCCCATCTAAGTGTGCTCGACAACGTCACGCTGGGCTTGCGTCTGGGCGGACGGGCCGGCTCCGACAAGTTGAGTAACAAACAGATTGAGGAGGAAGCCCGCAGCTACCTGAAGCGGGTACGACTGGAAGCCCACGGTCATAAGTATCCCCATGAACTCTCTGGTGGTATGCAACAGCGGGTCGCCATAGCACAATCATTGATTATGAAGCCCAAACTGTTACTGATGGATGAACCCTTCGGTGCGCTCGACCCCGATACCCGTGAGGATCTGCAGCTGTTTCTAATCGAGCTCTGGGAAGAACAACAGATGACCATCTTTTTCATCACCCATGATCTGGAAGAGGCAGCCTTTCTAGGTACCCGTCTACTGGTACTGTCCCAATACTATCGAGACGATCGTGGTGATGGCCAGGAGATCAATCGCGGTTCCAAGGTGGTTGCCGATCATGCACTACCCCGCTACATGAGCAGTACTGCGGTTAAACATAGCACTGAGTTTGGTGATCTGATACAACAAGTGAGAGAAGAGGGGTTCAACCCGGAATATCTTCAACATGCCAAGGCATTCAATTTGACCCATCCCAACGCCTACCAGACACTGACCGAAGAGGAGTTGAGAGAGAGTAATGAACGAAGTAAAAAACAGTGAAGTAAGCTGGCGCGATTGGATAGTACCGCTCAGTGAAGAGAGTAAGACATTACGCCAGATATTGAAGGAATCATCCCATCTCAAGGCGGGTCAGGACGATATTCCTTTGATTATCCAATTGGTAGAGAATCCTAAATTCGATATTCCGGGTATCGATCTTTTCAATGGTGCTGTTGATCTTGAAACCCATGATTGCATCCATGTGTTACTTGGTCGGGGAATGCTACCCAAGGATGAGGCTTTCGTGATTGGTTTTACCATGGGCAGTACCAATCGAGTCAGCTCCACAGAGGAGCGACTCTTTTCCCTCGCAGCAAAGTATCTCTACCCTGGGCCGTATAAATTCAACGAGGAAGAGATTGAGGTCTTCAAGGACGCCACCAGACTTGGCTTTATTTCGGATTGCCACCCGCTTTCTGCGGTAAATTATGATCAGTACATGGATATGCCAGTCGCACAGATCCGCGAGCGAATCGGATTGGAGCCGGATCTGCTCAAAGCCTACTATAGAATCGAGAAGAGTAGATATCCGACGGACAAAGCGAGTAACCGGCTTATAAGTTTTTAACCCTGCACCTTAATAGCCATGTTCAGCCGAAGTATGTGCCTGCCAAAAGTTCGTCAGCAATAAAAAACTACTCAGACTTTGCGCCAGGCAGTGGACACTCCGCCATCTCCGACATCCGTGCTGCGATACCTTGTATGGTGACAATACCCATATATTGGCCTGCATCCACAACGAAGAGATAACTGGTATCGTTCTTCTCCATAAATGCCAGTGCCTTGATAGCAGGGGCTTCGGAATTGATAAACCGGCCGGCATCACGAACATACTTATCGACTGAAGAACAAAGCACCTCCTTAACCTTCTCCTCCGCATTATTCACACAGGAGAGAAAACTACCCAGAAGTGGCGCCATATCCACCATATGCTCCGGCAGACATGAAAATTCCATAATATTCTTCAACGTCACCCGACCGCTGATCGCTCCTTTACTATCAATGAACGGCAATGCCTGAACATGTGCACGGCCACACTCCGCAAATACATCACGCACGAGCATTCCGCTTTTGACAACCTTGGTTTGAATCATGACATCACTTACCAGCATATTACTAATCAGACCATAAGTGTTATGACACTCAGCCGTAGCGTATTGGCTGACAGCATCAAAGATATCGAATATAGAGATAGATACTTGCTATTGCAACGCTCAGCAACATCAATGGGAAAGCCATCGCCATGAAAGGCAAAAAGCGGATTCTATGACCTGCCCGTTCAGCAAAACCAGCCACAATCAGATTCGCACTGGCACCAATCAAAGAGCCATTGCCACCCAGGCATGCCCCAAGGGCCAGTGACCACCACAACGGCATAAGATTCTCAGCACCACCAAAGGTTGACGCCATCGATTCGATCATCGGGATCATGGTCGCCACAAAGGGGATATTATCGACCACGGCTGAGGCGACGGCAGACACCCAGATAATCGAGATCGCTGTCACTGCCATGTCGCCACCAGTCAGACTAATAACATAATTTGCCAGCATACCCAGCAAACCAGCATGCTCAATTCCGCTGACTACGATAAATAGACCGATAAAGAAGAATATGGTCACCCATTCCACTTCGCCAAATGAGTGGTGCACATCTTCAGTCTGCTCCTCTGCCTTTTTACCAATATTCACCAAAAACATCAGCATACCAGCACCAAACATAGCTATGGTCGCAGGTTCAAGCTGTAGTGGATGCGCAAATACAAAACCGGTAACGACCAGGGATAAAACGACCAGCGACTGTTTTAGTAACAGGCTATCTGTAATGGCATCGCGCTCTCTGAACTGCATTATCCGATGGCGCGCCTCATCCGTTGCCTGCAGATCCTTCCCCCATAGAAAGTAAAATAGAACCAGCATCACAACCAGAATCAACAATGAAATCGGACCAAGGTTCAGTAGAAAATCATTGAAGCTAAGGCCGACAGCAGAACCGATCATGATGTTCGGTGGGTCACCAATCAGTGTTGCCGTTCCACCGATATTGGAAGCGAAGATTTCGGCAAACAAATAGGGATAGGGACTAACATCCAGCTCTTCGGTGATCAGCAGAGTAACCGGCGCAATCAGCAGGACGGTAGTCACATTGTCGAGGATTGCTGAAAAAAATGCCGTTACCACGGACAACATCAGCATGATACCCCAGGGACTCGCCTCCACTTTCTTCGCCGACCAGACCGCGACAAACTGAAAAACCCCACAACGCCGGGTAATCGCCACAATCACCATCATGCCGGTTAACAGCCCCAGGGTATTAAAGTCCACACCAGCAATCGCCTGCTGTTGATTCAATACACCAAGGCTAATCATCAGTCCTGCACCAAGCCCTGCAACAATCGCACGATTGATCTGCTCGGTCACAATGACGGCATAGGTGACGAAAAAGATTATGGTTGAGACCCACAACGGGTCCCATCCAAAAACAACCTGGGAAACGATTTCTAGCTCTTCATGCATTAGCGATCAGGTCTCGCTCTCAGAACTTTTATCGACGTTCTCTTCTGCCTCTGCATTCACAGAATCTCCACATATATGTTGCAGTTCTCCATCCTGACTCCCTGAAACCATATTCATGACCAATTTATCCAGTACATCCCAAGAAGATATCATTCCAACCAACTTTCTATTTTTACCTTTCACAATAATCACTGGCAAGCTGGTATCCATATTTTGATCTAACAATTCCAGTACCTCGGGAAAGGTCGCAGATGGTTTACAAAACACCAACTTTTTCTTTTTCTCAAGATATTCCGTAACTGGCTTTTGCCCGATATCACCCAGCCGCTTGTATAACTCTTCCACCTCATCAGGCATAAAACTCAAGTCTTTCAGGCCGTGGTCAATCTGAGCCGCTTTCGGTAGCAACAGTGAGATGATCCGGCGGATGCCGAACAGGCCGATAAACTGGCCTTCGTCATCCACCACAGGGAGATTACGTATCTGATGGGTATGCATTATCTGCAGAGCATCGCACACCTTATCATTCGGACTGAGCTTTCTCAGCCGAAAGCTCATTATATTTTCTGCTGTCACGAATCTGAGTCCTCATAAAGTATGCGGTAGAAGGGGACCTCTGATAAAGCCTGAACTGAAGGGATTAGTGATCAGAACCTGTCAATCCGAGGTTCAATTACACCTATCCGCCGACTATTGCGACGAAATTGAACAGTAAAAGGCAGACGGCGCCCCAAGATGCGAGTTCGTGATTCGTTCAGAGGATCCCTAGGCACAGTATAGACTGCGATCGTAATACTGAACACCATATAGAAAGTACCCGCTAAGGAAACGAATAAAATACTAGGGTTATTGCTTATATCCCTTTTCGAAATTCGACTATATGATGCCGCGACGGAAGAAATCTATTATCAACTCTTAAATTGTTAAAGTAATTTTATAGGGATATTTATGAACAAAGGGACACTGCTTCGCTTATCATTTCTACTGCCACTTGCACTTATATTCGCTCTTCAAGGTTGTGGAGGAGGTGGCGGTGGTGGCGGTGATGATGATAATGACAACTCAAACAATACTGATGTCGAGGATACCACTGATGTCGACGATTCCACTGATGACAACAGTGTTAGTGATCTCAGTTCAAAAATTTGGATGTCTTCAAATTGTATCCAGGATAGTGCTGGCGTCTATTTTAAAACATTGTATAAATTTACGGCTAATGGTGAGGTTCTAGAGGGCTACCAAGACTTTCAAGACACCAGCTGCACAACACGTAAAGATGAAACTTTCTTACCGTCCAGCCTCATGACAACCTACACAAAAGGGGCGAGTGAAACGCTACAAGATGGCGCAAATGGCTACTTGATTACAATCGCTTTCAATAACGTCACTGTTGATGGTTACTACACGATTACCAGTCAAGACAACCTCTGTTTTACAAGTAATTTTTCAATCAACACGGCAGATTTTTCGTATGAGATCATTCCCTCTGCTCCGATAGACTACAATAACTGCCTGACCATCCACAGCGATGCAAATGGTCAAGACCCTAATCCAAACCCCAACCCAAATCCCAATCCTCAAAACAGTGATTTGCTTGGCATGTGGTGGTTACAGACATTATGTTATGCCTTTGACACCGGTGGTACTTATAACATTATCTTAAAATTTACCGAGGACAATAAAGTACTCTATGCAACCCTTCCCTATGAGAGTAATGATTGTTCTGGAAATCCTTCCACCTCATCAACCTTTATGGAATTTAATTCGCCAACAACTTACTCAGATCTCGGAGAAACGACACTTGCTAATGGAACGCTTGGTCATAATCTAAGGTTCAGTTACGCTTCTGCGGGCACTGATGATGGATATTATATATTCAATGCCCAAAACTACCTTTGTTTATCCTATAATTTATCGGGATTCAGTAATAATTACACTACCGATATCGATTATGATAACTGCATGAAAAAGCTAAACACAGATAACTAGTTTTAGTGGACTGATATCTATGGCATGAGGCAGCCACAATAACCATTCAATCGATGGTCATTTGGTTGCCTCAATCTTAGCTACTATTACCAGGTGATTATTGTAACGGGAATTTATAGCAAATTATGGATCTACCCGGTTGATCCCGTTTACTTGCAACGCTACCGGAAAGTCACATGCACGAATAAGAATGGAACCATCCTCTTCATAAACCCCGTTTTCTATCAGTGTTCTAGCCGCATTTTGAATATCGACTCGATGCTGAGCTACAAACTGCATAGGTTTCAAATCTGAGGGGCCGAATTGTTCTTTTAAAATCTCCAACGAGATCCGGCAAAGCACGCGTGTTTTGTCAACATCTGCTGCAATAGTTGCCACTTTGGAAGTGGTATTCCAACATTCTAGCCTCGGGAATAAAATCACTTTGTCTCCTTAAACAGGGCAACCGTATAGTGAATCCTGCTTACTAGGGCCTGTTAACACTAATCGAATAGGCCCTAGTGCATCACAATTCAAATGCAGTTACAGCAAGATACAAAACAGTCTGTTTCAAAGTCATGCATACGACCTATCAGCCCAAAAAATAATCGACTTGCCCGATCCTTCCCAATGGTGATTGGGTTTGGCTTTTCAACTTCTCTACATCCTTGGGGGGCGCATTTTGCAGCGGTTAGTCGATCCAGGTAGAACCATAGTACTCCTTACCCGACTGATTGAGAACATAGTGACGAGAACCAACTGTATCACTGGCAGCTCCACATGCAGCCAACGCGTCACTGAAGGGATGGAACTGAGATAGCAGGAGTCACTGGTTAGAACATATATCCAATCCAACCAGGATCTTCTCCCTATCCGAAAGGTCACCGATAATCCGTCTCATCGGTTGCGGTAGCTTCTTGATCAATACTGGTGTTGCTAGAATCTTCTCCTCCTCAGCCAAGGATGGATTATCGAGCAGATTGATCACCTCAGTATCGTAGGCATTACTGAATTCCGGTTGTTGACATAGCAGTTTGAGATTTTCTATAGCACGCTGTGCGATGGGGGTAAATCCGACGATATAGAGCCTAACGATCTGCTTTGTCATATTCAGTCCCTTAATCCTCTCATGGTTTTCCGCTGATCAACCACCTGGCTGGCCTGGCGCTGTAACTCATCTAACTGATGCATCAAATCGCGTTTCTGCGAATCGAATTCAGCTTCCAATGCCTTCTGTTTTGAGTCATAGGCTGCTTGCATTGTAGATAATGCCCGTTCAACCTGCTCGAGTTCGTGCCGCTTTCGTTCTACCTCCTGCTGATCCTGTTTGATACGCGATATCTTTGCGCTACCGATAACCAGTTCACCTTCACCGATATAGGGATCTTCCAGCACAATACCGCTCTCTCCAATAGTGAACTCCTTTACTTGATTGGAAGTTTTGCAGCCCCGTGATTTAACTACGTTGATCAGGCGGTTAAGCTCGCCATTACTCTCTACCTGACGCAATCTGAACCAGGTATCCACCAGGCTGGATATGGCCAGTTCACTGTAATCGTCAGATGCATCGGGTAGAAGTTCGGTAAGTACCAGTGTCGTGCCCAGTTCCTTAATATAGGAGATAAAGCGGATCATCAGCATCTTTACCATGCGTGACGATCCCATATCGATCAACGCGGAGACCGGGTCAAGCACCAGCAACTCCGGTGACTCCTTTTCAACCAGATTGATAATGGTAATCAGATGATCCTCTAATCCCATCTCGATGGCTCGGCCAGTGTGGATTATCAACTTTCCCGCATCGCTGTGGGTAGAGAAATCGATCCCCACTGATTGCAGATTACGCTTTAGATCGCTCTCCGATTCTTCGAAGGAGACATATATCGCCTTCTCACCATTTTTTAAGACTTGATTCAGGAATGTGCTGGCCAAAATGGTCTTACCACTGCCAGAACGTCCGCTGATCATCAGGCCAGCCCCTTTGAAATAGCCTTCACCTCCCAACATGTTATCAATTCGCTGATTACCGGTACTGACCCGATCCAATTTCATAGCGTTTTTTAGGTGAGTTGCCGTGATCGGCAGCAGAGAAACACCACTCTGTGTAAGGCTGAAAGGGTAGTTGTTGGAACCGTGTGCCGAGCCCCGCATTTTCACTACCCGCAGGTATCGAGTCATCAGCTGGTTGTCGAGTGTCTGGTTCAAATGGATTACACAATCCACCGCATACTCTTCTAACAGGCTTTGTTTGATCTCCTGGGAGGCTGACATGGTGACCAGAGTAGAGACCCCTTTCTCGCGAATCCAATCGAAAAGCTCCAATATCTCTTTCCGTGGCTCATTTACCCCAAGTCCCAATAAAAGGTTTTGCAGTGAATCGATAACCAGTATCTCTGAATCACTGCGTTCAATGGCATGGCTTATGCGCAATAGAATCGGTGAAAGGTCATACTCACCTACCACCGTTTCGCTCAGGTTGGGGCGAAAATCGAGGATTATCAGCTTGCCTGAGGCATGATGATCTGTACCTGCCATGCCGAACTCGTCCATATAGCCGACCAAGCGTTCGGGGGATTCTTCACAGGTTACGATTATCGCCGGGTTGCCCTTTTGCAGCTGGGCATTTGCAAAGCTCAAACTGAATACTGTTTTTCCGGTACCTGGCCCACCTTTCAGCAGGGTCGGACTGGCCGCCGGATAGCCTCCCTTTAATATGGCATCGAAGCCTTTAAGCCCGGTGGTTACCTTGTTGTTATTCATCCGTCCTCCCGTTTTTTCTACTATTGCCACCAAGCTTAGCGTAGTGGTTCTATCTTATTGCGCATATCTGACGCCTGTTTGCTCATTTTACTTGCTTCCTGAGCAAAACCTATGGCGATGATGAATATTTCAGATTGGGAAAGGTCACCAACAAATCGGTGCCGAGAGTGCTCCGGTGTCTCAATCACCAATGTTGGTACCGCAATGATATTTTGTTGCTCGAATTGTACCGGGTTATCCTGAAGATCGACGAGTTCCAAGGTATAGGCTTCAATTAGATTATCGCAGCAGATTTTGGCTAGTCTGTCAGCAGTAGAGTTAGATTTTGGCTTCGATGAATCTATATAGAGTAGAAAATGGTATTTCTCGACACTGCTATTAGATTTCTTAGATGACATGTCGATATTCTACTTCAGCACACTCGTTTAACCTAGAGAAAGAAGTTGGTAGCGTCTCATCACAACCAGTAATTTACTATCAGAATAGAGCGACAACTACTTTTCCAGGTTTGAGGGCACCTCTATTAATTGCTAATGCCCTTAAGTGTAGATTACTATTCAGCCACTGTCGTCGACAAATGAACGCACCTCATCTCCCAGTGCTTAACCCTGAAATTCCTCGGGCAGGCATAAAGTTAACTTCACCACACTAACCAGACTTTGAATCTGTTTTGAGAAATAACCTTATATAGATGGCTCTCAAAATATATTGTAAAACTTTAGAATATATCCTTCGAATATTTCTTGCAGTTAATCTGTATTGGATTATCAGTGGTGAGAAGAGTTGAATGCGAGTTGATCTTTCTTGGTTTCTGAGTTCTGAAAACCATTACCTGGCACAGTATGAGAGACTGAGAAAAAAGCAAAAATCATCAGCGTGTCAAATATGATCAGTGCATATAGTGCAGCCGATTCATCGTTTACTCCCCTCCCCCCTTCGTGGTGGAGGGGTATTTACTCACGTTTCAGGAGTAGGTGAGTAGAGTAACAGCAGCCATTTAACTTACCGAGTTATGGTTTCCAACTCTCTTATTATTTCTTTGGTTCTTATGTCTGCTTTCTTTGCGATACTGGAAAGTACTCTAGTCGGCGCTATCTTATCCTTTTGATTGCCATATTTTGGCATGACTGATGAGCTTTCCTCTGCTTCTTCTGCTTCAGCTAAATCAAATTCTTGATTTAATCCTTCAGCCTTCAGAGAGAAAATTGAAAATATCATTAAAAAGAAGATACAGTTTTTTTTCATTCCGATTCCTTTCGAACCTGCCGATTTCTGCTTTCTTCCACTTTTGGCGCGTTGAGCGCTGTAGGATACAATAAGATCCAACTATAAATAAAATCTATGGTTAACAAAAAATAACATTCTGCGAATAATAAGTTGTTCCAATTTTTGCAAACAGGTCTATAAGTTTAGTAAGAGACTCTATTAACACCTGAATACATAGCAGTATAGTTGGGTATTGGTTGGCTACTTACGCCCAGCAAAATCACAAAGTCATCTCAGAAGCCAGGTTGAGAAGGGTTAGATGCAAGGTATTCCACATCTAAGATCCGAAGTTCTCGCAACCCTGGGATATAAGGATCTATCTCTTATCAGCGAGACAGAGATTTTTTTAATCTACCGCGTTCGCTCGCCTGATATTCGTCCTGTTCTGGTAAAAACAGCCCCGATTCTCAGACTGCCGGTGGCAGTGAGAAAACAGCTCGATCATGATCGGGATGTTATCGACTTACCTGGAGGATGAGGCCGGTGAGATCGAGGAGGCTTACCAGTTCTGTACGACCGCTTGGCTTGCGTGATCGTCTCAATATGCCAGAAATGAAGGGTATGGTGCTGAACATGATCAACCGGTACAGCAGGCATGGAATCTTGAATTTTCAAGCAACAAGCATAGCGGGTACCAGGCAAAACATGACAACAAACTCATTCGAAAATAATCCTGTAAATAAACCATGAACCCTTCAGATTACAACAAGATATTGGTTGTTGATGACAACGCCGGCAATCTTCAGCTGCTGATCGAGCTATTGACCGAGAAGGGTTATACCGTCTATCCCGCCATCAACGGTGAACTGGCAATGGAATTTGTCAATTCGAGACTGCCCGATCTCATCCTGCTGGACATCAAGATGCCAGGACTGGACGGCTATGAGGTTTGCCGACGACTAAAAGCTGATGACAATACGCGACAGATCCCGATTATTTTCCTCAGCGCCCTGGAAGATGAAAGTGATAAAGTGAAGGGCTTTCTGGCAGGCGGCGTGGACTACATCACCAAACCGTTCCAGCCTGAAGAGCTGCTTGCCCGAGTTGGTGTCCATCTACGTCTGCAAGAACTCACCAAAGGATTGGAACAGGAGGTCAGCGCTCGCACCTTAAAACTGCGGATTGCCAACAAACACCTTGAGGAGGAGATCAATCGGCGCCAAGAGATAGAAGAGGCGTTGCGCGAAAGCCGACTGCGATTGGGAAACATCGTCTTCAACAGCCCGGGCGCCATCTACCGCTGCGCCAATGACGAATACTGGACCATGGAATTCGTCAGCGCAGCTATCTCACAGATCAGCGGGTATCCAAGCGAAGAGTTTCAGCACAACCAGATACGCTCGTTTGCCAGCATCATTCATGCAAACGACCAAAAAAGCGTTACCGATGCAGTAACAACTGCGCTAACAAACAAAGATCGTTACCAGGTGGACTTCCGCCTGATGGCGGCAGATGGCACTCAGCGTTGGGTGCATAACCAGGGCCTGGGCGTCTTCGGCTCCGATGGAAAGCTACTCTACCTGGATGGCATCATAGTCGACATTACTGCCCAGCGAAAAGCGGAAGAGATGCTCAAGCTCAGCGCAGAACGGATGGAGACCCTGCTGCAGCTCTACCAGATGAGTGATGCCAGTCAGGATGAACTTATGCATTTCACCTACGAGGCGGCGATCCGATTGACCCACAGCAAGCTGGGCTATCTTGGATTGATGAATGATGACGAAACCACCCTTAACGTCAAATACTGGTCCCCGGAGGCCATGGCAGGGTGCGATGTTGAAGGCACACCGCAGATATTTCCTTTAGAAGGCTCGGGGCTGTGGGGCGAAGCCATACGCCAACGCCGCCCGATTATCACCAACGACTACATCGCACCAAACCCTTGGAAGAAGGGCACACCGGAAGGACATGTGAAGCTGATCCGCCACATGAATCTACCCGTGATCGTTGACGATAAAATCGTCTTGGTTGCCGGCGTTGGAAACAAAGAGGAGGACTATAATGAAGGTGACGTACAACAGCTTAGATTGCTGATGGAAGGTATGTGGCGTCTGATCGAGCCTATGTGCACAGAGCAGGGAGATAGCGTGGTACGCCATAGCTAGTTCTGATGCGTTTAGAGGTGGATTCAGATGCCATCGACGTATGTGATAGCCACCCACGTTATTATTCCGCCAGCAGAGTCTGCACGGCGGGATTGAGGCTAATGTGAAACATATTGCCCCAACTTACCAACCACTCCCGCTAACTCAGCCGCAACAGAACGAGATCGTCTTCCGCCATCTGACCATAGGTGACGGCCTCTCGGACAATTCGGTCTATCATCTTCTGCAGGATCGTCAGGGCTTTATCTGGGCCACCACCGTCTGTGCGATTAAAAAGTATGGCGGTATGGTTTTGGGAGAGGAGTTATTGCCCTTGTCGCAGACAGACTACTCTCCAACGATGCGTATAAGAAACTTTGGAAAGCTGGAAGATTAGCTCTATGAGATTCTTCAACATTACTACCATTCAATCGAAAATAGCCTTATGGACAGGCATTTGTCTGCTGGTAAGCGGCATCGCTATCGTGGGCTATGCTGTCGTCATCGCCCGATCATCATCGATCCAGACTGCGAATGAGCGCGCACTCTCTGAAGCCCGTGTCCAGGCAGGTATCGTTAAGTCGGAGATTGAAACAACTCTTGATGCCACTCGTACCCTCGCTCAGGCATTAATGGCGGTAAAAACACCAGCGAATAAATTGAATATCAGCCGTGATCAGGTCAATGCCATGATGATCCAGGTATTAATCGAGAACCCGCAGTATCTCGGGGTATGGACCCTATGGGAGCCAGATGCCTTTGACGGCCAGGACTCCCGTCATACCAATACACAGGCGTATGGTAAGAGTGGACGATTTCAGCCCTATTTTCACCGCGGAGTTGGAAAAATTATGGTGGAAGCGCCTACTACCGATGAGGGTGACTGGTACCAGGTACCCAAAATAACGCAGCAGGAGTATATCTCGGATTTATATGCATACCCGGTGGCGGGAAAAGATACGCTGATGGTCACCATCGTGGCTCCTATTGTTGTCGACCAAGTTTTTTACGGAGTGATGGGAATAGACCTTCCCGTCGGCTTTATGCAAGGTGTTGCAGATAAAGTGAATATCTACAATAAAACAGGGAAACTGCTTCTGATCGGAAACAACGGAAACATCATCGCGGCGACCGGTCAACCTCAACTGAGAGAGAAACTGATCTCAGAATTGAGTGACAGAGAAACGAACAGGGCATTTGAAAATACTATAACAACAGCGAAAGAGAACACTCTGTTTACAAAGGACCACCTGATAGCGATTGTCCCCATTCATTTTGGGAATGTCGCCAACCAATGGGCAGCTGTAGTTCGCGTGCCACTCCAGATCATTATCGCTCCAGCAAATGCTTTGATGTGGAGATTACTGGGAATTTCCCTGATCATGATCTTGATCGGTGAGGTATCGCTCTGGTTTTTGGCCCGGCAGATTGCACGTCCCATTCGTAATGTTGCAGAGGTGGCCAGTCAAGTAGCCACCGGTGATTTAACACGGACAGTAGATATTGGAATGCAACACAACGAGTTAGATGTCCTGGCACAAAATTTCAATAAGATGACTCAGCAGTTGCGATCCCTATATGATTCGCTTGAACAGCGTGTATCAGAACGTACATCCCAATTGCAAGTCGCCAAGGAGAAGGCCGAACGAGCCAACCAGGCCAAGAGCGTCTTCCTGGCAAACATGAGTCATGAGTTGCGCACACCGCTTAACGCAGTGCTCGGCTTCTCCCAGGTGATGAAGAATTCCGCAGATGCCACCCTCAACCAGATAGAGAATCTGAACATCATTACCCGCAGCGGAGAGCACCTTCTGAACCTGATCAACAACGTGCTGGATATTTCCAAGATCGAATCGGGCCGGGTGGAGCTGGAGGAGTCACATATCGACCTGGTTCGTTTACTGGAGGAGATAAAATCGCTGATGGACGTGCGAGCCCATGATAAAGGATTGAGCTTCGCTGTTGATCACTCCCCTGACCTCCCCCGACATCTCAATGCCGACGGCGGCAAACTGCAGCAGGTGCTGCTCAACCTTATTGAAAATGCCATCAAGTACACATCAAGCGGCAGCGTCACACTGCGCGCCATGGTTGCTGAAACGAGTGACTCTGAGCCAATACGCTTACGCTTCGAGGTTGAGGATACCGGTTCTGGCATCCGCGAGGAGGATAGGGAGCGGATATTTTCTCCCTTTGAACAGCTGGAGGATCGAGCACCCTCCGAGGCTGGAACCGGCCTGGGACTCGCCATTGGCAAACAGTATGTCGAACTGATGGGCGGCACAATCGGTATCAGCAGTGAATGGGGAACAGGTTCGATCTTCTACTTTGATATTCCAGTGACAATAGTTGCCCCCGAGGCCGGAACCCTGGAGCCCAAACACGGCCGGGTCATTGGTATCGAAGATGGACAGCCCCGCCAGCGTCTGCTGATCGTCGAAGACCAGCGGGAGAACCGTCTGCTGCTGCACAAACTGCTCGGACCTCTCGGTTTCGATCTGCAGGAAGCGGTCAACGGTGAGGAGGCGGTGGAGCTCTTCACCAAGTGGCACCCCGACCTGATCTTCATGGATATACGCATGCCGATCATGGACGGGCTGGAGGCGACCCGCCAGATCAAGGCGACCGAGCAAGTTGCGAAGACCAGGATAGTTGCCCTCACCGCCCATGCGCTGGAAGAAGAGCGGCGTAAAATCCTCACGGCGGGCTGCGATGATTTTCTTCGCAAACCTTTTAAAGATACCGATATATTCGATGCCTTGACGAAACACCTCGGTACCCGCTTTATCTACGAGCAGGATACCCATCCCGCAGAGGAGGTTGCACAACCGCTGACCGCAGCAGCTCTGGCTGGGATATCTGCCGGGTTACGCAACGACCTGGAAGAGGCTCTTGTCAGCCTTGATGCCGTAGCACTGCAACATTCGATAACGGCAATACGAGAGTATGACCCAAGCCTTGCTGATGCATTGGCTGTTGTTGCCAAAGAGCTGCAATATGGTCGTATTCTCGAGTTAATCGAGGCTGCTGATGACAAAAATAGAGAGCGAGATGCCATATGAAGACGGGGAACATGGGAGCCTGTATAACGACTGACTGGCACTTCGGAGTCGTGTTGCTCTATCGAAATGCACAAAGGAGTGGATCCATTCTTCGAGGATGTGGTGTGCGACTTGATCGAACGTCCAGAGACGGCTGAACACTATACTCCGGAAGGTTATTGATTCAACCTAAAAAAATCAGACAGCTATGAATAGAAAAACCAACTTTTCTCAGTCAGGCACAATCCTTGTTGTGGATGACAGCACGGCCAATCTTCAACTGTTGATGGGCATTCTCAAAGATCGAGGCTATGTTGTGCACCCAGCCTCCGATGGCAAGCTCGCTTTACGATTTCTGCAAACCACCTTGCCCGATCTTATCCTACTGGACATTAAGATGCCCGGAATGGATGGTTTTGAGGTGTGCCGACTGCTCAAACAGGATGATAGGACGCGTAACATCCCGATCATTTTTATCAGTGTCCTGGAAGGGGAGAGCGATAAGGTCAAGGCGTTTCAAGCAGGGGGGGCAGACTACATAGCCAAGCCCTTTCATCCGGAGGAAGTGCTTGCTCGCGTGGAAAACCAGCTGCAACTGCGGGAGCTCACCGAACAGCTGGAGCGTAAAATCAACGAGCGTACAGAAGAGCTGACGAATACAAATCAGCGCTTGCAAGCAGAGATTACAGAACGCATGCGGGTGGAAGAGGCGCTGCGAAAGAGTGAAGCACTGCTGAATGCCACTCAGCGTCTGAGCAAGGTCGGCGGTTGGGAGTACAACGCTAAAACAGATAATTATTTTTGGACCGATGAACTCTACGCTATCCATGAATTACCCAATGATCCCAGTACAGATCATTTGAAGTTGGGTCTTGACTGCTATGACCCAAAAGACAGGCCAGTCATACTGAAGGCGTTTCAAAACGCCTATGAGAAAGGTGAACCCTACGATCTTGAATTTCCATTCACCACCATAAAGGGGAGGCGTTTATGGATTCGCACAACAGCTCAACCTATCTATGAAGAAGAGAGGGTTGTAAGTGTTGTCGGGAATCTGATGGATATCACCGACCTGAAGCAGGCTGAGGAGGCATTGCGCCGCTATAAAGATAAGCTGGAAGACGAAGTCGAGCAACGTACTGCTGAACTGGTCGTGGCAAAACAAAATGCCGAAAAGGCCAATCAAGCGAAAAGTATTTTTCTCGCCAACATGAGCCACGAACTGCGTACTCCATTGAACGCCATCCTCGGATTCTCCAGCCTCATGCAGAAGGACCCGCAACTTGCAGAGAGCCAAATACATTACCTCGACATTATCAACCGCAGCGGCGAACACCTGCTGCACCTGATAAACGATATCCTTGATGTGGCGAAGATCGAAGCAGGAGAGGCAAAACCCGATAACCTACCATTCGACCTGGAATCAATGGTACGCGATATTACCGACCTGATGCATATACGTGCCCAAGAGAAACAATTGGAACTGCACATTGACCAGTCATCGGAATTCCCGCACTACATCGTCGGTGATGAAGCCCGACTACGACAGATATTGATTAACCTGCTGAGTAACGCCATCAAATACACCCAACACGGAGAAGTGACCCTGCGCCTGGCGACAGAGAATGACAACACCGCCAAACTGTTGATAGAGGTTGAGGATACCGGTGCAGGCATAACACCTGAAGAGCAGCAGCGCATTTTCGAACCATTCGTCCAACTCCGTCCGCATAATGGCAATAGTGGCACCGGTCTCGGTCTCACCATCACTCACCAGTTTGTACAGATGATGGGGGGTAGCATTACGCTTGAAAGCACGCCAGGAGAAGGCTCACTATTCAGGGTTGATTTACCCCTTATCGAAGCAAAGCAGAGCGATATCGTCAAAATGACATCTACAGAGATGGGCAACGCGGAACGGTTGGCACCAGGTCAACTCGAATACCGCATCCTGATTGTGGAAGACCAGCTTGAAAATCAGTCACTGCTTGTCAGGCTAATGGAGTCTGTGGGTTTCCAGGTCAGGACAGCCAACAACGGCGCACAAGGGGTGGAGCTGTTTCTTAGCTGGCATCCTCATTTCATCTGGATGGATCAACGGATGCCGGTAATGGACGGTACTCAAGCGACGCGGCGTATTCGTCAGCTACCCAATGGCAGGGAGGTAAAGATCGTCGCGGTGACCGCCTCCGCTTTTGCTGATCAGCGCAGGGAGATAGTTGCTGCCGGTATGGACGATTATGTGAGCAAACCCTATCGAGCGATCGAAATATACGATTGTCTATCAAGACACTTGGGCGTGAAGTATCTCTATGCAGACAAGCCAGAACCTCAACAGCAGAGCTTGACACTAACACCGGAGATGATGAAAGTCTTGCCCGAGGCATTGCTTAAAGAACTCAGGGAGGCACTGCTCAACCTTGAACCTGGGCGTATTTACGCAGCCATCCAACAGGTTGAGTCGTATGACAAAACACTGCAACAAACGCTGAGCCGTCTCGCTGTACAATTTAACTATCCAGCCATCCTGCAGGCATTAAATAAACAGCATCATTTAAGCTAAAAAAGTTGACTGCTCCGTTCCAATAGCATTGTACTGACCTGAACATGCAGTGCTTAACATTACTCTTTTTTAATCAGCCTACCCCTAAATACAATTTGTTACACAAGTCGTATTGAGTAATACGTCTTTACACAGATACTATTCACACATAGGGTTAGAGCGTTACTGCAAGTATGGAATTTCAGATGGAGCAGGAAACTGACGAAGGCGAATACTCTATTTGTCATTGGCAGTTAATAGAGGCACCCTTATTATTACTTCTTCATGGAGGAAAAATGGTTAGTAGAATCATCAATGGATTTATCTCGCCAGGTTGCCTGCTACTCATCCTGACTGGCTTGGTCAGGGTTGCTAGCGCTGAGGAGACGGAACACCTGGAACAAATGACCGTAACACCAGACCAGGAACCATCAAGTCTCGAGTCAGCACCTCCCCTCGGTTACCACATTGATAGCAAAACCCTGGAAAAGATACCTGGTGCTGGCAGCGATCCAATGCGCGCCATGCAGGCACTGCCGGGAGTGATCGTCAATGACGACACCAGCGCCGACCCAGCGATCCGTGGTTCCCGCCCCGAGGATAATAGCTATTTTGTTGATTTCCTTCCCTCAGGTTATCTGTTCCACGCCGGCGGCACTGTAAGTGTATTCAACCCACAACTGGTAGAGAGCTTTGATTACTACCCGGCTGCCTACGGTGCCGAATATGTCGGCGGAACTGGTGCAGTGATCGATACCCGCCTGCGTGATCCGAACAACGATAGCTTTACCTCTACCTTTGACGTCAGCATGCTCCAGGCCGGTGTGTTGCTTGAAGGTCCAATCAGTGAAGGTCACTCATTCTATCTGGCGGGACGTATGAGCTATATGGATCTGCTACTAGAAGATGTGGTGGAAGATAACGAGGATGGTATCGAATTCGTACAATTTCCCCGCTACACAGACTATCAGGGAAAATATCTCTGGCAGCTGCAAAATGGCAGTCGCATCAGACTCCAGGCTACTGGAGCAAGTGATGAAATGGAGGTGAAACTTGCTTCCGATAGCAAAGCAGCTCAAAACGAACCAGTACTGGTTGGCACTCACAGCAATGACATCGCCTACCACAGCCAGGGATTGGTTTGGGAGGGCACTCCCGGAAGCAACACTCCAACACTTGCTATCGGCCACATGAATAGTGAGATCACTGCTCAAGCTGCATCAGTAGGCGATTGGGATCTGGAAACAGATACAATATACGCCAAAGGGCGATGGACCCAACCCTTAGGCACCGACCACCTTCTCGCCCTTGGCGGACAGGTGACCCGATTACGCGCAGATTACGACATAAAGTTCCGTGATACAGGGTGCACTGAGTTCGATGTCGATTGCAGTTACACCGAGTCTGACCAACTCAGTAGCGAAGCTCAGATAGAAGTTACCTCTGAACAACTCTACATCGAAGAGAATTGGTATCCCACTCAACAACTCGCACTTACAGCAGGCCTTTCAGGACAACATGAAGACTATCTCGATGAGAGTTTTCTCGAACCACGTTTACATATCGAATACTCCCTGCCATCAGACTGGACTTACAGTGTTGGTTACGGGCGCTATCATCAAATGCCAGCTCTTAACCAAGTGGAAAAGGTCTTTGGTAATCCTCAACTGACTCATTTTGACGCCACACACTACGTGGCGGGTATCGAACATATTGGCGTGAATGGCTGGGAGTGGAAATCAGAAATCTACTACAAGGTGATGGAGAATCTGGTCAGCAGTGATCCAATCACTCGATATAACAACTCTGGAGAGGGTAAAGCTGCCGGTGTCGAGTTATTCCTACGCAAGATGCGCACAGATCGTTGGTCAGGCTGGCTTTCATTGGCCCTATCCAAAGCAGAGCGTACCAATACCGCAACAGATGAAAGCTTTCCCTTCGAGTACGATCAGCCCGTAGCAGTTACCCTGGTCGGTAATTACCATATCAACGATAAGTGGGAAGTCGGTGCAAAGTGGTGGTATCACTCTGGTGCACCCTACACCCCGATCACTGGTGCAACCGAAGATCCTGATAGAGATGGTCGCTATATTGCAGTCTATGGCGATATCAATTCGGAACGCATGCCGAACTATCACCGATTGGACCTGCGATTGAGCCGCAGCTTCAGTGAGAAAACAACTGCCTATGTTGAGTTAATCAACGCCTATGGTCAGAAGAATGTCAGTGGTTATGAATACAGTGCTGACTACACTGACAGAGATCCAATCTACCAGTTGCCTATGTTAATCTCGTTTGGCATCACCACAAGCTACTGAAGGGGTCGCCTGGCAAGGGTCGGAGTCGAGAGCTTCCATAGCCTGAGTCACCTCAAAACAACACAAGTGCATTTCTCTAGCAAGTCACTCCACTCTAGATTCGATTCCGACCCCGGAGGTATTAAATAATATCTTATAAACATTGTATTTTGGTTTGCCTTTTAAATTTATTACAGACTAACAAAGTACACGTTTTGCTTGATAAGCTAAAATTTAGTACACTGATTGACAATCCAACCAAATTTTGTCTGTATCTGCAGGAATATTTTACAGATAAATCCCTTCCATAAGCCTTCGACAGCTAATCCAATTAGTCGCCATCAGACTCAACACTACGTTTTCTTTGGTGAGAATCAAGATTGCAAGTGTTACCCAATCCGGGTTGTGTATTGATGTCACAGGCCCTCTAGGTTACAGCTGAACTCAATGAGCAAACTCAACGAACTGAAGAACATAGACTGGACTGCGATCGATTGGCAGAAAGAGCTGAAGAACAACATAAATTCAATCGACTCCCTGAAACAGTATATTGAATTATCAGATGAAGAGGAGAAGACGTTAAAAGAGGTGGTTGATAATCACCCTATGAACATACCGCGATACTACTTAAGCCTCATTGATGAAACTGATAAAGGGGATGCGATCAGAAAGATGGCACTTCCCAGTGAAGAGGAGCTGGTGGTTGCCGGATCGATGGGAGAAACAACCCAGGATCCTTATGGTGATGAAAAACACAACAAGGGTAACGGTATCCTACACAAGTATCCCTACTCTGCACTTGTTGTAGCCACTGACTACTGCTCGATGTATTGCCGACACTGCTTTAGAAAAGCGATTGTTGGACTGCCCAATGACAGAACAGTAGAGAATTTTCAACGTGCCGCAGAATACATCAGGGAGCACAAGGAGATAACAAACGTCGTAATCTCGGGTGGGGATCCTCTGTTGATCAACACCAGCAGAATCAAGAAAATTCTTGAGAGTCTAGTGGATATAGATCATCTCAATTACGTTCGGATCGGCACCAGAACACCCGTGGTCTACCCGATGCGGTTCTTCGACGACGAGTTACTTGATACTTTCAGGGAATTCAACAGGCAGAAGTCCCTCTATTTGCCTACTCACTTTAATCATGTAAGTGAAATTACAGATATAGCGAAAGAAGCCGTGCTCAGAATACGTGAAACAGGCGTTACAGTTAATAATCAAGCGGTATTTCTGGAAGGGGTCAACGATAGTGTCGACGATATCGAATCCCTGATGAACGGTCTGGTTAAGATTGGTGTTAATCCATACTACCTCTACCAATGTATGCCGGTTTCCCGTGTCAGGCACCATTTCCAAGTACCATTGAGAAGGGGCGTGGATATTGTCGACAAGGCCAGAGAGCGACTGGATGGTTACGCAAAGCGATTCAAGTTCATCATGGGCCATGACATCGGAAAAATCGAGATATGCGGTAGAGTCGACGACAAGTTGATTTTAAAACACATCCACTCCAGACCAGAAAAGCCCCATGAAGGGAGCCAAATAAAAATCATGCAGTTGGATGAAAAGGCCGGATGGCTTGACGATATGCAAGAGATCAGCCTGTAACCTGAAGGGGTCGGAGTCGATAGCTCCTATAGCGTGAGCCTCCTCGAAACAAAACAAGTGCATTTCTCTAGCAGCTCAGTCCATTCTCAAGTCGACTCGCCCCCCCTTTAACAGTGATTGGCCCAAATCTTTAGGTATGCATGTGTCACTTCTGTAAACAGCTACTTGACTCTGTAGGCGGAAAATACTTCGTCAACAGGCGTGTCAAAGTAGTGGTTACTGTAATTACTTAATATTTTTACCGAGACAGCTAAAGTAATGGCCAGAATTTCTTTCTCACTATAACCCGCCTCGAAAAATGCCTTCACTGTTGCAGGTGAAGGGTGTCCCCGGGTGTTTGTGATTTCAACCGTCATGGCATAAAGCGCAGCCATTTTGCCATCTTGTATAGGACTGTCTGATCTAATGGACTCTAAAACATCCATCGGCACTCCTGAGTAGTTGGCTGCTAGAGTGCTATGTGCAGCAGTACAGTAGTTACAACCATTCTGTTTGCTGACGGCAAGAAAAACTACCTCTTGCTCAGCGGGAGAAAACCCTCCTTGTTCACGAAAAAGTCTATATCCATGGAGATAAGTGTCGAGATAACCCGGTAGGTTTACCATGCCACGGTACATATTTGGGATGAAACCAACTGCTGCCTTAGCTTGAGCCAGCAGTTTGGCTTGAGCAGGTGTTGCACTATCACTTTGAACGGGTAGTAGTTCTTTAAATAAATAGCCTTCAGTCATCTCTGTTTCCTTCCCAATTTGTGGGATAAATATTAGCAGTGACTGCTATTTTAGAGGTAATACTTGAATTATATGTCACATTAAGTGCATTATACTTGTCATTTCGTACCAAATTATGGAGCTGCATGGAAGATCGACTCTCCGGGCTACTGGCCCAGTTTAGCCTCAAGGCGAGTACCTTTTATTCTGGAAGTCTGTGTGGCAATCATCACTTTCCGAAAGAGGGTGTCGGCCACCTGCACCTTTGCAGGGGAGGAGAGCTGCAGGTCTCTCATGCAGGTATATCAGAAGTTCTGGCCTCACCAAGTGTCGTCTTTTACCCAAAGGCTATTGATCATACAATTTGCACTGACTCCAACAGTTCGGTGGAAGTGATTTGTGCCACAGTGAAGTTTTCCAGCGCAGAGTACAACCCTATAGTCCTGAGTCTTCCCGATATGGTGCTACACACGGGAGAAGGTTCTCAACTACTCACATCGACTATTAATTTACTGTTTTATGAGGCCCTGCAGCCAGGTTGCGGGCAAAGTGCCATAGTGGATCGCTTGTGTGAAATCCTCATAATTCAATTGATTCGGTTGCAGATTGAAGAGAGCTCTATTACCGATGGTGCCTTGGCTGGATTGGCTCATCAAAAACTCTGCTTAGCGCTTATGGCAATGCATGATGATCCATCTAAGAGTTGGAATTTGGATATGTTGTCCAAGATTGCCTTAATGTCCAGGACCCAGTTTGCTAAAACCTTTCATTTGGTGGTTGGACAGACTCCGCTTGCATATCTGAATCAGTGGCGTATGAGTCTGGCGACTCAATCACTGACAAATGGTCAATCCATAGGGAGAGTTGCACTGGATTTAGGATTCAATAGTCAATCTTCATTCAGCCGCTCATTTACACACCATTTTGGAAAGAGTCCACGCACTTGGTTAAGTGAACAATAAAATTGATAAGAATGATAAATTTGCATTCGAAAATGAATAAATTGGAGCGCTATTTTGAAGTATTCTGATCCAAAATTTCCGAGAAAGCGTTTTATAGCTGGCTTGCTTCTTTTCTTATTGGGTTTGTCTGGCTTTGTCGGTATGTTGGTCAAACGAATTATTGCCGGTCAAGGAGACCGATTTTATTTCGAGGCTTTAGGTTATCAGTTCAGCTATCTCGGTACATTGAGCTTAGTGGGGGTTGGAGTAGTGGTCGTTGTGTTGGTAGTTTATCTTCAAATACGCCCAGACCATGAGGAGCGTTCATTTATTCACTACATGGAGCAAAAACAAAAAAAATAGAAATCAGCATGCCGCTTGATTGTTTCTTTGAACCCAGGATCAGTTCCGTTCAAGCTCAGTGAACTCATGTATTGTTAAGAGTGTATTCTTTCCGCTTATCTGGTCGGATCACAGAGCGGGATGATAAAGTAGGTGGCAATCTGCATGCTGGCATATGCGATGCGTTACAGCATTCACTTGACCAAGGATTATCTGAGAAAGACATCTCTCATAAAAATAATATCAATATGGAAAGAAACAACCGCTGGGCATATCCAGCTCTCAACAAAAGAGATCTTCGTCTGGACTTCATGCGTGGCCTGATCATGATTTATGTGGTGATAGTGCACTTGGAGTACTACTCGCTGTTTTCTTTACTGGCTTGGGAGCGCCTTGGCATCATCTCTAGCGCAGAAGGCTTTGTGCTACTCTCAGGCATTGTTGTGGGAATAGTCTATGGAAATCGTGCAAAGACCGAGGGACTGCTTCCAACATCCAAATATCTTTGGCGACGTGCGTTCAAACTATACCGTGTAAATATTTTCGTTATCCTGAGCATCCCCCTCTTAGGTCTGCTGTCTTTTATCGATGTGCACGATGTAAGTCATTGGTGGGTGCCAGCAGTACGAACCGAGGCTTATGATCTCTATCCAGTATTACCGACCCCGTGGTGGACATGGTTATGGAAAACATTGATGCTGAAAATTGGCCCCCATCAGTTCCAGATCATCGGACTCTATGTTGTGTTGTTAAGTCTGGCGCCATTGGCAATCCTGGCCTTGATTAAAGGCTATGTCGTTAGACTCCTATTGATATCCTGGGGTCTATATATAGCCAATTTATTCTTATTCCTTCACCTCACTCCCGCACGATTCGAATTGGGATTTCCACTCTTAACATGGCAGTTACTGTTCTTCAATGGAGTGATTGTCGGCTTTTATCGTGAACAGGTACTGGGTTGGCTGGTAGCGGAAAAATCTAGCTGGATGGGACGACTGGCAGCAATAGTTTGCCTGGGATTTATCCTCTTGGCCTTCAATGCGCCAGATCCTCTTTTCTGGCCATGGCCGACCTTGTCACTGATTCCCTCCAATACTTACCTCTATCTGCACGGCTTTTGGTTCGACAAAACTCTCCTTGGACCGGGGCGCCTGTTGAACAATGCCGCACTGTTTATCACCATGTATATCCTATTATCCCGTTACTGGTCGATCTTTGACAAAGCTCTGGGCTGGCTACTGATCCCTTTGGGCCAAGCCTCTCTGTATGTGTTTACGATACATATATATGTGATTCTGCTGGTAAGCAATCTACCGATTCCTCTTGAGGGTAACTTTTTATTGGGTACCATGGTGCATGCTTCAGCAATTGCGCTGATCTGGCTGATGGTTAAACATCGTATTCTATTCAATTGGATACCACGTTGAGGTGGATGTCACTTATTTTCAGCAATCTCAGTGCATGCAACAGCATCGCTTAGTGTGCAGGCTAGGACTGGTAGAAAATGACTCTCTACCAACGACGCTCACTTAAGAAAAATAACCGTAGCTATTTGCAAATGACCTAAACACGGAAATCCATATTTCGAGTTTTTTTGCGGAAAATCTTCCTGGGTTAGTTTATGAGGCACTACTTATGACTGAATATATCAGGAAACTAAATCCCCCCCTGTGTATTTGCTTACCATTAGGGCTTCACACACTGAATGCCTGCATATGATATCACTGAAAACATACTATATTTCAATAACATAACAAAACCATTTGAATGAAATTAGCGTTAACCTGAAAAGGTGAATGATAGCTGAGTTTCACTGAATCCTGGCGTATAAATATCCTTCTATCTGTTACACTCAAGTTATAGAAACTCATTTCATTGGTAGCTACTGTGCATTCTGTAACTACAGAGAATAGTGTCACTTACCGTTTTCGCGATCTCGTTGATATGCCGGCATTCACACGCATGCTGGAAAGTTTCTTTCAGGCAACTGGCATACCTAATGGTGTAGTAGAAGCAAATGGCGAATTGATATCCATGTCGAGCAGGAAAAATGCCTGTTCGCAATTTCATCGATGCCAACCCGAAACCGAAAAGCGCTGTCGAGAAAGCAATCTTCTTATAATGAACGGCCTCAGTGAAGGACACGTAGTCGGTGGGTTATGTAAAAATGGCTTGATGGACTACGCCACTCCAGTGATTATCGAGGGCCAGCAACTGGCGACCTTATTTCTCGGACAGGTACTTCACGATCCACCGGATATGAACTTTTTTAAAAGCCAAGCCGAACATTTCGACTTTGATGAGAAAACCTATCTGGAATCCATAGAGGCTATCCCCATAGTAAGCAAGGAACGTATTGAATCCTATATGGGGGTTATGGTCGAAATGGCAAAAATGCTTGCAGCCAGTGGACTAGCAAGAATCCGCCAGAGCTCACTGGAACAGGATCTCAACGCGCATGCCGAAAGACGTGTGCAGCTCGAGGACATTTTGAATTTCTCCCCGGTTGCCATCGGATGGTCAAATGATGAAAAACGCATCGAGTATATCAACCATAAGTTCACTGAGTTATTTGGCTACACACTTGATGATTTGCCGGATCTTGAGTCCTGGTTTCGACGAGCCTATCCCGATGTACTCTATCGAGACACAGTGGTCCGTGAATGGAGTAAACAGGCAGACCTGGCTCGTGATACTGGCTCTCGCCCTCCCGAACTAGAGACCGATATTACCTGTAAAAATGGAGATATCCGACGCACCATCATACGCCCTTCGTGGGTTGGCCGACATAGATTAGTCAGTTTCTCAGACATTACCGAACACTGGCAGTTGGAGCAGCGCAAACAGGCACGGGATGCAATACTTGAAATGGTAGCCCGAGGAATCGGCTTAAGCGAAATTCTGAATGCCATTGTTCTACAGATAGAGCATGAGAATAAGGCCTTGAGGTGCAGCATTCTATTGCTCGATGAAGACGGTAAACACCTGTACAATGGCGCGGCCCCCAACCTCCCAGACTTTTATAACCAAGCCATAGATGGACTTGAAATCGGCTTGGGCATTGGATCCTGTGGTACCGCAGCCTATTTGGGTGAGCGTGTAATCGTTGAAGACATTCGAACTCATGAATACTGGCAACTCTATGTCAAACTGGCAGATCAGGCCAATCTGGGAGCCTGCTGGTCGGAACCGATCATCTCCTCACAGGGTAAGGTTCTAGGCACTTTTGCTGCCTACCATACTGAACCTCAAAGTCCGCTTGCTGATGACACTGAACGTCTAAGCTTTGCTGCAAATCTCGCTGGAATCGCTATTGAAAATCGATATGCCTATGATGAGTTGGAGCGCCGTGCTTATACGGACTATCTGACCAATTTGGCTAATCGGCGCTATTTTCTGGAACAGGCAGAAAAAGAACTTAAACGACTGCATCGTCATGGTGGAAAGCTGTCAATTCTTATGCTGGACATTGATCATTTCAAACAAATCAATGACTGCTATGGACACAAGGTAGGTGACACAGTTCTGAAACAGCTAGCACAAGTCTGTCTCACCTGTTTGCGTGATTTAGACATTGTAGGTCGCATTGGCGGTGAAGAGTTTGCCATACTGATGCCTGATACCGATATCGATCACTCTATACAGGCTGCCGAACGTCTTCGTGCCACAATAGCCTCAACACAAGTATCACCCAACGGAGTAGAACCATTTCACATCACCGTCTCCTTAGGGGTAGCAACACTGATCGACAAGGACGCTAGCATCGACACATTACTCAATCAGGCTGATCAGGCCCTTTACCAGGCTAAAAATGAGGGACGTAACAGGGTCATTAGTTACCGGCCGAAGTAGCTGAACAACTCTGCCCCTCGAGGTTGATAACCCATGAAGGATATTCAAAGTCTAAAGAGATAAGGAGCAGCCTGAATTCAAACTGTGTCGAGGTCTGAATCGGACTGACTGTCAATTTACTCGTTATTTTAAACTGTAAAGTTGACTGTGATTCCTATATATCCCCCTATCCTATTTTCTACACACTTGCAGCTTATGTTGTTAGCTATTTAATGGATAAGATTACTCCATCTCCAGTGTAAATAGTGCGAAATACCTTTGAATTTATAGATCACTCATTGTAAAAGCTTAGATGCAAACCTTAAACACATCATAATAGTCTGAATATCCTTATCTATCCCCAGTTACCTGTGAATCCAGGAGCACTAAGCTTTATACAATGAGTGGCCTTATCAAAACAACATCCTTAATCTATTAACTGATCGCCAAACGTCAGGGTAGAAGTATAGAAACTTAAATAGTTAGTTCAAATACAAATAAAACTACCACTGATCATTGCTGGATACAGACATTTTCACCCACTGGAAATTCGTCAACAACCATTTGCAACTGATTACCGTTTGTTACGATATGTGCATTCAATTCATTGAAATCACTGAATTCACTATAGACACCAGCGGATCGCAGGACCGGGTTAACAGTAAAATCTAGCTGTATGTCGTTGCCGGTACGAAAATAGATACCAACCTCGTTACGCTCAATGATGGGGCTGCTAGACCCGTGAGGATAGAAATTCCGTTGGCGAAATGCCTGACCCGGTACCAAAGAGTTAAACTCGAATGTGTTTTCATAGACACCTGCTTCAGTGACTTGATCGGGACAGACGAAGCGAAGATAGTTACTTGTGGCATTATATCGGTGGCCGGCCGCCTGACAGAACATTTCAATTGGATTGGATGAACCATTCTCGATTACTTCCCCAGAGGCATCGAAATACCGAATCATACCTAGCGTGTTGGTCTGTTGGATATTACTCAAGTTGAACTGTGCCTGAAAGGTTCCAACCCCCGGAATAACATATGTTGCATGGGCATCAAAGTATGTCAGCCCACCCCATGGCCGCGCAGTATAATGGCCATTACCGGTAACCGTCTGATAATTATTCAATCCGAAATTGAGTGTAAGCGTCCCATCATCTCTAAAATCGAAAATATATGTACTACTACTAACTTGATTCGTATTGCTATAGTAGAGACCGCAGGTAAAAATCTGATCTACCGGTATTGTTGGCAAATCGAATTGTGAATTATTGCGATACCGCTCTTTCAATAAGTCATTGAATCGCTTAAGTTGCAACTCCTTTAGAACTTCATATATATCTGCTTGTGCCGTATGAGATAATGAGAAAATGCAGATTGCGATACTAGCAACAATCCATTTGGACCTATTCGAATCACGTAGTTTCATTTGACGCCACCTTGGTTAGTAATCACATCGTGGATGACATTACTTCGGTTTTTTTCCTTTGTCTGTGACATTTTCACGTTTACAACGAACACTCGTTCCTCTGTAAATTTTGAAATATTCAAACATTTCGCCGCGGGAGAGCTTGCACTGATATCCAGAAACAGTGACAAACTGGGGCGTTTGGGGGGAGAGGAGCTCTGCCTGTTACTACCCAGCACCAATGCTGAGCTGACTGCACGCATGGCTGATCCACTACCTGACAGAATAATAAACAGCAATGAATCAGTTACAACCGTAATAGTTAAAGTAAGTGGGACAGTGGACACTGCCCCCCTATTCTGCTTCGTACCGCTCAAGCCTAAGCGCTATGGAGGAGAAGAGTTTATAATCATTCCGTCCGATACCGACCGCCATGGTGAGAAGTTCCGCAGCGCGGTGGAAGTACTGGCAATTAGACATGAGCACTCCTCAGCAGGTATCGTGGTTACCATGAGTGCCGGCACTGCTTCCATGGCACCCTAGGCTGAGGGAGGCTCCGAACACCTACTTCGCGAAGCAGATATTGCTCTTTGCCAGGTAAAACGGATGGGGTGCAACCAGGTATATGGCCCCTAAGGTTGCAGTGGAACACTGCTAATTTTTTCGTCACAGATCGAAGTAGATGAACAATATAAGCCCTTTCCCCTGCCAATCAAGATTAAATTTTACTCTCGCAAATAACATCAGTCATAGATAGACATTTCATTCAAGGTAAGCAACGAAATGAGACAAATTCATAGATTCTCTTTAGCAATCATACTGGTCATGTTTACAGGCATAGTGAGTGCACATACAGGTAGCGGAATATCTGGAGGCTTGCTCAGTGGTTTTACCCATCCCATTAACGGATGGGATCATGTTGTTGCCATGGTGGCGGTAGGTCTGTGGGGCGCATTTCTCGGTACGCCTGCAATATGGGTTCTTCCTGTCGTCTTTCCACTGGTTATGGCATTCGGTGGTGCACTTGGCGTGATGGGGATACCTATTCCTGCAGTTGAAACCGGCATTGCAGCTTCTGCGATTATATTGGGTATGATGGTTGCCTTTGCAGTTCGTCCACCTATCTTGATTGCAGCTGTTATCGTTGCTGCATTTGCTATATTTCACGGCCATGCCCATGGCGCAGAGTTACCAAACGCCGCTGATCCACTTGCATACAGTGTCGGTTTCGTCGTAGCAACGGGGTTACTTCATCTGTCAGGCATCGCTTTTGGATTATTGGTTCGGTGGCCGGTTGGAAAAATTGCAGTCCAAGCGGGCGGAGGGATGATCGCTTTGGTTGGTGTGGGTTTCCTAACCGGAGTTGTATGATCAACGGATTGCGTACAACAGTGACATGGATATTGCTTGTCACACCCAATTTGGCATTTGCGCATAGCTCAGTTCATGGCCTTAACAGCTTTATCAATGGTCTGTTGCATCCTCTCTTCGTACCGTCTCATCTTCTGTTGTTGATTGCATTAGGACTCTATCTCGGCCAGCAAGAGTCAAATAATAATTTAAACACATTAAAGATATTCTTAACCTCATCAGTAGTCGGCGTTGCAGCTTCCGCTTACGCTACTGGTTGCGAAGTTGATATAATTCTACTAGGTGAGACATTGATTATCGGTTTACTGGTAGCAACTAAACCCTCGCTTACTCAGCATTGGCATCTGTTTTTCGGAGCTTCGGCCGGTTTTATACTAGGACTGGATTCAGTACACGACACAGTGGCAGGAGTGGACAAATTGATATCTCTACTTGGCAGCCTCGTGGGACTCTCTATGCTGTTACTACAACCGATGGCCTTTGCAGACTATTTCAAGAAACATTCTTGGCAAAAAGTAGGGATAAGAGTACTCGGCTCATGGGTAGCGGCGAGCGCATTATTGGTGTTTGCGCTAACTGCTTCCACTAGGGCCAGCATATAGCCCTTCATTTTCCAAATCGTTAAATAGGTTTAAATGATGCGCAAGCTCCTCTATTTAATTTTACCTCTTCTGACTGCGTGTAATGGATCATCCCAGAACCTAGCCCTGGGAACGCTGGAACGTGATCGTATTGCGCATACAGCAACTGCCAGCGAAATAGTGGTTGAGTTGCCTGTCCCGGCAGGCACCCAGATAACAAAAGGAACGCTGCTGGTAAAGCTTGATGATACCCTTCAGCTGGCCGAAGTAGATAAAGCCAGCGCTGAACTCGCGCGGGCAGAGGCAAACCTTGAAAAACTCAGAAATGGCGCCAGGGAAGAAGAAGTTGCAGCGGCAACTGCCAATGTCGAAGGTGCCCGTGCATCTCTGACTGAGAACCAATCCAACTATGCCCGAATCCTTAATCTGAAAAAGCAAAAGCTGGTGAGCCAGTCAGAGCTGGATAGAGCACTCTCTGCAAGAGATGCCAGCCAGGCCAGCTTACAAAGTGCTCAGGAGGCCCTACTGATACTCACCAATGGTACTCGCGAAGAAGATCTGCGGGCAGCAGAGGCCTCTCTGAATGGTGCAAAAGCGACCTTGGCAATTGAGAACAAACGTCTGGCAGATTTAACCATTATCGCAACCCGCGACGGCATCCTGGACAATCTGCCTTGGAATCTTGGTGAGCGGGTTTCTATCGGTAGTCCCCTGGCAATTGTCCTGGCGGGCAAAACACCCCATGCACGCATCTATGTCCCAGAGCCCTACAGAGTAAAGCTAAAAGTGGGGGATTCTCTTGTTGTCCATGTTGATGGTATTGAACATTCCATAACCGGCCATTTGCGCTGGATTGCATCGGAGCCAGCCTTTACACCCTACTATGCACTGAATCAGGAGGAGCGGTCCCGGCTAATGTATCTGGCAGAGGTTGAGTTACCCGACAGCCAGTCAGGACTACCGAATGGTATCCCGGCACAAGTCGAACTGCCATGAGCGACTTTGTCATCAGAGCGGAGAAACTCAGCCGCAACTTTGGTGATTTAAAAGCGGTGCAAAACCTCGATCTAGAAGTGGAGAAAGGGAAAATATATGGCTTTCTAGGCCCCAATGGTTGTGGTAAAACCACCTCCATCCGTATGTTGACCGGACTGTTAAAACCCAGCTCTGGAATGGTTCAGGTTCTAGGATATTCACTCCCCGATGATGCCGAGAAACTGCGTCTGCATATCGGTTATATGACCCAAAAGTTTTCGCTTTACTATGACCTCACCGTACTGGAGAACCTAAAATTCATTGCCAGCATATACAGCCTATCAGTCCGCACCCAAAAATTGCGTATCGAAGAGCTATTGACTGTTTATGGCTTACAGAGCAAATCAAAGCAGTTAGCCAGCAGTATGAGCGGCGGCCAGCGTCAGCGACTCGCCTTAGCAGCTGCAACACTGCATAAGCCAGAGCTTCTCTTTCTCGATGAACCCACCTCGGCGGTGGATCCTGAAAACCGCCGTGAATTCTGGGAGCAACTGTTTGACCTGAGTGACCAGGGCACCAGCATTCTTGTATCTACCCACTACATGGATGAGGCAGAACGCTGTCATGCATTGGCGATTTTGGAAAATGGCATTAAACGAGCTGATGGCAGCCCTGATGAGCTGATGCGTGTGATGGGTGCAAAAGTTGTTGAGATCAGTTCATCAAACCTGCGCAAGTTAAAACAGACGCTCATTTCTCAACCCGAAATAATCTCTGCGGCACAGCTGGGTGCACGTTTGAGAGTCCTGATTAACGACAACATTGCCGATCCAATTAGCTTTTTATCCCAACAGCCATTGGTTAAGCCGGAAGATCAATTATCACTGGTTCGTCCCAGCTTGGAAGATGTGTTTGTGACCTGCACAGGAGAAGGGAGAACCAGACCATGAATCCCTTTGTACGGATAGGCGCCATTGCAGCAAAAGAGCTTCTACAGTTGAAGCGGGATAAAATGACCTTTGGCATGATCGTCATGATTCCGCTTATCCAACTACTCCTTTTTGGTTATGCGATCAATACCAATGTCCGCCACCTGCCAGTGGGGGTTGTCGACTACAGCCACAGCGGTTTGAGTCGGGTTTTAATTCAGACTATCAGTGCCACACAAGTGGTAACATTCACCAAACACTTTAGCGATATAGCTACAGCAGAAGAGGCAATCGCCACTACTGAAGTACGGGCAGTTCTGATCATTCCCCAGGATGTCAGTCAACGGCTTGTGCGTAACCCCAGTGTTGGCTTGGGTTCACCGGCATCCACTGATGCGGAAACCAGCCGGCCTGTTGCTCAATGGTTAGTCGACGGATCAGATACCATTGTTGCCTCGGCGATCAAAAGCCTCAGAGGGATGCCTTTAGTTGAGTTACTGGATAAACCGGCCAACCGATCGACTCCCACCTTTGAAGTTACACTACTCTATAATCCTGAGCAACGTACCGTGGTCAATATCGTGCCGGGGCTGGTCGCTATTATTCTTACTATGACCATGATCATGTTTACATCTGCCGCCATTGTCCGGGAGAGAGAGCGGGGAAATATGGAGATGCTGATCACCACTCCGGTTCGCCCGATCGAATTGATGATTGGTAAAATCGTCCCCTATATTATTATCGGGGCGGTCCAGGTCTGTATCATACTGGGATTAGGGCATCTTCTCTTTAATGTCCCGATCAATGGTACTCTATTGCAACTGGCAGGCGCGACCTTGTTATTTATCACAGCCAGTCTGACCCTGGGACTGATTATCTCGACCATTGCTTCGAACCAGCTGCAATCGATGCAGATGACTATATTTGTCTTGTTGCCATCTATACTGTTGTCCGGTTTTATGTTCCCATACGAAGGGATGCCTGTAGCTGCACAATATATCGCCGAAGCACTGCCTGCAACCCATTTCATGAGATTGATTCGAGGTGTGGTTTTAAAGGATGTTGAGATTATCAATATGGCACCGGACATCTACTGGTTAGCGTTATTCACACTCGTCGGACTGGCTATTGCGTCACTAAGATTCAAGAAACGATTGGATTGATAAGAGTGAAATAGTAGCGTAAACACGTATAAGGCTGTTTATGACTGAGCTATCATATCTCTTATTCTCCTGCGTCTCATTACAGAGACAACATAAAACCCTGTTGAAGCCAATGCCATGCAACGTTACAGCATACTCCACCGCACCTACTACACCTTCTTAGAAGAAGTAATACTTGGCCCTCATCGGCTAAGACTGCGGCCACGGGAGGGCCACGAACTGCGGATTGAATCCTCCACACTCGAAATATCCCCTTCTGCAGAACTACACTGGCAGCGGGATGCTGAGGATAACTCTGTAACGATTGCAACTTTTGACCAGCCTGCCAGCCAATTGGTCATAGAGAGCAAAGTCATAATTCAGCAATATAACGAGTCTCCCCTCGACTTCCTGGTCTCTGACTATGCCATCAATTTTCCATTTGACTATACGCATGGTGACAGGAAAGTACTCTCACCTTATCTGAAGGCACCACAGGGAACTTCGTGCCATGCGCTGAAGACCTGGATCGATAACCTGTGGCAAGCAGATGAAAAGTTGCAGAGCTATGAACTGATATTGCGACTAACCCGCCACATAAACCAGGCCATGCGTTATCAGATCCGTGAAGAGCCGGGTGTACAGACAGCAGAGAACACCCTGACACTGGGTAGTGGGTCCTGTCGTGACTTTGCTGCACTTTTAATGGAAGCTGCGCGTGAGCTGGGCTTGGCTGCCCGCTTCGTTAGTGGATATCTCTGTACCCCACCTTCTCCCCAAGACTATGGCGCGACCCATGCCTGGACTGAGATCTACTTACCAGGCCCTGGCTGGAAGGGGTTCGATCCCACCACAGGGGAGATCGTTGGTAGTGATCATGTATCGGTAGCTGTATCCCATTCTCCAGCAGATGTCCCTCCTGTGGAGGGGAGCTATGTCGGCCCAGGAAATGCAAAACTTGAGGTAGGGGTCTGGATGACCCCGCTATAGTCGATTGAACAAACTGTGTAACTGAAAACTCTACACTTGACATTCTGCATCAGCAAAATTCCAATAACCTTTTTGCTCTTATTTTCCTCGCCACAATAAATAGAGTCATTCCAAGTAAATCAGGTTTAAGTAATTACTATTATGTCTGATGCTAAATTATACTAGAAGCACGGTCTATGCTTGAAAGTATATAGAGAGATATCATGAAGAATCTGATTAACAAGGCATGGCTTTTCCTACTAGCCATCCTTATGATGCCATCTGTGAGTTTTGCAAATTCATGGATCTGCCACTATGGGGAGTTAACAAGGAACGTGGTTATCTTCTATCCAAACGAACCCAACAAGTTACCCTGCAAAGTCTATTATACAAAGCCCAATGAAAACGTCATGCCGCGTACATTATGGAAAGCTGAAAATGATGATACTTATTGTAAGCGGAACGCTGTTGAGTTCATTGAAACTTTAGAGTCGAAGGGCTGGCAGTGTTCTCTTGATAGTGATTGATATCCCAACCGAAAATATTTCAGCACTTTCAACATTTATTGTAGCCCTGGCCAAATTGCAGAGCGAGACTGCTTTATGTCTATCATCAAGTCTTCAACATTCGGGGACATCCAAAAAATCCATTGCGAAAAATCCAGACCTTGGAATTGCACACGAAACACTCTTTGAAGGGCTACTCAACATCCCATACGAAAACCATATTCGGATGACCAACCCTGATCACGGTGATAAATCTGGGGTGAATTTTTTGTGAATTTAGTTAGATGACTTAATTTATAATTCATGAACCCACTCAAAAAAACCGACAGGCGTATCACCTGCCGGTTTTTCCATCATGTGCTAAAGGCTCAGTCGAGTGCTATGCGATAGCTCACCAGCAGACTGCGTCCCGGGGCATAGAGACCTGAGCCATGGGTCTTGTATTCCTTGTCGCCCAGGTTCTCCAGGGTAACCAGCAGCTGCTCGTCCAGGGTACGATTGTAGCCTGCCTTGAGGCTCAACACCCCATAGCCTGGGGTGCCGCCATCGGGTATGCGGGCATCGCTGATGTCGCCGTTGGAGAGCTGGTCCTGCCTCATGGCAAAGAGTCCATCCAGTTCGGTCCACAGCCGGTCGTCGTGGGTATAGCGAAGCCGCAGACTGCCGTTGAGTGGAGGGATGCGGCGCAGCGGTCGATCCGTCTCCTTGTCTTCACCCTCGGTCCAGGTGGCGGTGGCGGTGAGGCTCCAGTGGTTGTCAAACCACTGGCTCAAGGCCACCTCCACACCGTGAATCCAGGCCTCACCGATGTTCTGGCGCTGCTGTATCCCATCGGCCACCTCGACCCGTTCGATCAACTCTTTGTAGTCGGTGCGATAGTAGTAGACCTCTCCAGTAGTGTCCCCACCCCGGTATTTCAGGCCGAGTTCCCAGCTGAGGGACTCCTCTGGCTTCAAATCCGTGTTGGGGATCTCGCTGAAGAAGTCCACCCGACCGAAGAAGTCCTCCATGTTGGGCGCGCGAAAGCCCTGGGCGACGCCCCCCACCAGATTGAGCTCGGGGGTCAGGATAAAGCGCGCGTTGAGGCTACCGGTAACCTTGCTGGTGTCGAGGCTGAGGGATTCGGTCTGGGTGTCGGTCACCAGGGTGCCGTCCGCCTCGAAGGAGCTGTAGCGCAGGCCGAGTATGGCATCGGTGCGCTCGCCAAGACTGATCTCGTCCTGCAGGTAGAGACCTAAGCTGGTGTATTCCGCACCGTCGGGCGTTCCGGGGATCACCGAGGTCACCACACCCGTGGTCAGATCCTCTACATCCTTCTTGGTGTCGTATTCATCCCGATAGTACTCCAGGCCGTATGTCAGGCGGTTGGCAGCGTTCAGGTTGTTGGATAACTGCAGGCTGGCGCCGAGGGTCTTCACGTCGGTGAGCTCCCGGGTCTCCAGGGTCGGCGCGTCCCCATCGATAATCTCCTCCCCCTCTTTCTGGCGGTTGTACGAGAGGTTCGCCTTGACCCCACTGAAAAGTGTTAGATCCCTTCCCTGGTACTCCAGGTAGGTCAGGTGGCGCTCCTGTGGCTCGTAGTTGAATTTGAGCTTGTCCCCCAGGGTCACCTCGCTGGTCTTGGGCACGTCGTACTGGCGCATATATTGGCTGGCGAGGATGAGTTCGTGCTGTTGACTAAGCCGCCAGTTGAACTTGAGATCCGCATCCGTCTCCCCATAGCCGCTGGGCGTCTGTTCGCTGATGTCGCCACCCCCCTCCAGATCGTCCAGATATCTGCGGCTGACGCCGCCGATGAAACCAAAGTTTCCACTGTTGCCCTCCACCTGAGCGCGGGCCGAACCGCCACTCACAGAAGAGTCATACAAGCCGTGCAGCAGCCCATCTACATCCTGGGAGCTGAAGAAATCGTCGCGTTTCTTAGTGATGATGTTGATGGTGCCGCCAAGAGCGTCACTGCCGTAGAGCACCGAGGTGGGACCGCGCACCACCTCGATGCGTTCGATGCTATTGGGATCGATGCTGTTGAGATACTGGTGCGGACCAAAACGATAAAACGAGTTGTTGAGCCTAACACCGTCAACCAGAATCACCACCTGCTTGCCGGTGAGGCCGCGTATGAATGGGGAGCCGCCGCCCAGATTGGTCTTCTGGATATAGACTCCGGTTGCGAAGTCGAACAGATCCGGGGTGCTGGGGGCATTGGTCTGTTCGATCTCCAGCGGGTCGATCAGGGTCACCGCCTGGGGCGTGTAGAAAAGCTCACGCTCACCACGGGTGGCGGTGACTGCCATTTCAGGCAAGGCCTCTTCCGCAGTGCCCGGGGGGGCAAGCAGGGTTACTCCAAGACCTATCAAGGATGTTGAAATCAGTAAACTTCGGTGCATCGTCATTCTCACTTATCAAAACCTGCTCATAGCTTCCCTACGATTGCATAGGCTTCCCTACATAAGCATGGGGCGGGAATCTTTCGATCCACGCCCCCTGCCTATTTTGCCGCTATCAATTAAAGGTCGGCGCCTTTAGTCGATCTTGGCCGAGTCCCAGCGGGAGTGGATTCTCGGATACGGTTGATTGCCCATCAGGCCTTCCCAAAGGATCTTGTTGTAGTGCATCGGGATAATCAGATCCGCTTCGGAAAAGTCGAGATGGCTGGTCACACTGGCCCAGTATTCCGCGTCGTGAATCGGCTTGACCACGGGCCCCTTCGCAATGGCAGTGCCTGCCAGGTCCAGGTCCGTATTGATCAGAGCGGTCGAGGCCACGGCTTCATAGTTCCATTTCGGTGAAGAGTGGATATCGAACACATCAGCCATCGGCGGCAGACTGGCGGTATTCAGGTTGATATGCGGCGCACCAAGGATGTCCTCGATGGTACGCAGCACATTGACCTGGGTGTAGAAGGTACCGATGACCTTGCCTTGCTTCACGTACGGGCCGGCCATGTAGGTGGTGGTGCGATGTGAATCCACATGGTCCGGACCATCCTGGCAATCGTCCTGGATGCTGATGATCAAGGTGTCTTTCCAATAGGGGCTGTTGGCCACCGCCTCAACGATCTTGCCTAGGGCCAGGTCGTTGTCAGCCTGCTGAGTCTCCGGGGTATTCACCCTGGCGAGGGCCGAACCGAAGCTGCCCATGTGGTCGTGACTGATTCTGACCAGTGACAGGTTGGGCAGTTTGCCATTCTCGACATACATGTCGAACTCACGCTTCCATTCGGCGTAACGCCACATATCTGGATAGGCCTGGTCGTAACCGCGGAAGTAGACGTCGGTGCTACCGGCGGGCAGCTCGTCACCGGTGCTGGTGAAATCGGCGCGGGGTAACGAGGAAATGCGCGAACCCACCTGAACCTCTCCGGCGTCATACGGATTTTCCACCCGGTCTCCGATATTATGCACCGGGAAGCCGTAGTTGCGCACGGTTCCGCCAGCCTCAAGCACGGCATTCCAGATGAATCCCTCCTGTTCACCAAAAGACGCGTCTGTGGAGGCGTGGTTGCCGGTACCGGCCAAGAGGTTTTCTACGCCACCCGGCAGATCTTCGGCGGTAGCCGCATCGGTGTAGACGGTCGTTCCTTCAGGACCCACAACCGCATCCCGTTCCTCGATGGTCTCCAAATTGACCGGCACGTTGCGGTTGCTGCCTTCCGATTCATAGGACAGACCGTGGCCGCCGTAGTTGATCTGCTGGGTCAGCCCCTGGGTGCTGGTGACGCGGCCCTGCATGGTCCAGGACCAGCCGTCCATGCTGCCGTCACCCGGGTCATAGAAGTTGTCCAAGGTGATGAACTGGCGTGCCAGGGCATGCTGGCTCGGGGTGATGTCCTCACCGAAAATGGCCAGGCGGGGTTCACCGTCGGCGCCGTTATCCAGATCGCCCAGCACCTGGTCGAAGGTGCGGTTTTCCTTCACCACATAGATGATGTGTTTGATCTCATTTCGAAGAAAATCCATGACCCTCTTGTTCTGCTCGTCCTGTTCCGAGGTGTAAGAGTTGTTTTGCGCCACCAGCTGGGTCAGCTTGCGCAGTGTGTGCTTACCAGGTACCGGAGCGCTGACCAGGGAGGACTTCTCCAGCTGGAACTGGTAATCGTTGGTGCCGCGGGCATTGTCGCGGGCGAGCACGTTGTCAGCCGCACAATCCGGGTCAGCCAGACAGGCGTCAGGCAGCGGATAGCTGGAGGTCTTGACCGCTTCAACGGGTTCACCGTTTTCATCCAGCACGACGCCGTCAGCATAGCGGCTGCTGGTCACACCGTAGGTGTATCCGCTCAGATGACCGGGATTGGGGCCGGTGACGCTCTTGCCGTTGATGATGTACATCCATTTGCCGTCAGCGCTGAAGGTGATGTCGCGGGGTGCATAGCCGGTGGGGATCAGGCCGATGACCTGGTTAGCGCGTTTACCCTTCAGCGGGATCACCGCAATCGAGTTGGCGCCGTCGTTGACCGCATAAAGTGTCTTGCCGTCCGGGGAGATGGTCACGGCGAAGGGAGATACACCGGTGTGGCGCACGGCTTTTTGCTCGTCATCGTCATCGTCATTGTCATTGTCCCTATCGCGCTTGGCTTGACGCTCGTCGTCATCATCGCCTTTGCCTTTGCGTTTGCGTTTGCGTTCGGACTTGTCACCACCGTCCATTTTCGCCAGCACTTCAGCCGGGGCGCGGGCATCGATGACTGCGATGATGCTGTTGCGTTTGGTATCGATCACGGCGACTTCGTCCGAGTTGTCCTGGGCGACATAGAGTTTCTTCTGCTTTTTGTCCAGGGTCATGCCCAGAGGGTTGCCGTTGAGCTTGATGCGGGTGATCAGACTACCGGCCTCGGTGGAGGAGATATCGATGACCACCACCTCACGATCGCGGTTGGCGGTGACATAGGCGGTGTCGTTGCCCTTGATAAGGACCGCGAAGGGGAAGGTGCCGCCGGGGACACCGTCGATACCTTCATTGTTTTCGAAGAAGGGGCGCAGGTCGTGATCGTAGCGAACCGTTTCATTGACCGTATCAATCACGCTGATGGAGTCGTTGTAGTTGTTGGCCACGACCAGGGTCTTGCCGTCATCAGAGATGGCCAGGCCGCCGGCGTTGGGCAGTACGCTGATGCCGACACCTTGGAGGTCACCCGCCGCGTCTACATGGTTCAGGGCAATGGTGCTTAGCAGATCACCGTCTTTGGAATAGACATAGACGTTGTCGTCCCTGCCACCGGTGGCATAGAAGGTTTTGCCGTCCGGGGCCCAGACCAGACCGGTATAGGTATTCTCCTGCTGAATGACCCGTTTCTGCACGGGCTGTTGCTTGTTCTTACCGGCGACGTCGTAGAGAAAGATGTACTGGGTTCTGGTGTAGCGATCACCGTTTGGTGTATAGACATTGTTGTGACCAGCGACGACGATTGCCAGGGTCTTGCCGTCCGGACTGAGCTCGGAGTTCAGCGCACCGCCGGCGATGAAATCCGGGTAGTCTTCGAGGCCGGGATTCAGCAGCTGCTGATTCGAGCCAGGCACGGCCAAGGGTGTGATGTAGTGGCCGGTCGGCAGGAATTCCGCGGCGATGTAATCCATGTCACTTGAACTTTCGTGTTCAGACGGACTGGCAGCCAGTCCGCCCGACGCCATGACGAGCATGGCACTCAGGGTGGCGTGTGTTATTTGCTTTCGGAAGGGAGTGAGTATGCCCATGTTTAATCCTCTTAGCCTACTTATGGCTGTTGATGTTGCACGTCTAGCAGCGTTGGGTTGGCAACGTATGACCTGCTCCAGTGATATGGAGGAGTAATTCAGAAAATCAGTTATCGGTCTGTCCTTGCCGAGGCGTATTGTGGAATTAAAATCTGTCAGTCCCGTGATGGATCATTGAAGAATTAGGTAAGCTTTTATGAAACCTGATGAAAGAGATCGGGGCGCTGGTGGATAGTTCTTTAGTATCTATTCAACACTCATCGGAGGGGAATCGTATCTTCCCCCCATCGTGGTGGAGGTTGGGAGGGGTGACCGATGGTGAAGCAAATAATTTCAAAAATAATTCAAGCATTAATTCAAGGACACCCCATATTTAATAGTAACTGATATCTACAACATGTAGATTTCGCAGTGATATATATCCCATCAAAACTTCTAACAAAATATTTTTTACGGGTGTCACATAACTGTTAATAATATTTAATCGATTCATGTTTCCATTTCGCTACTCAATGGGAGCCTATCCGCATTAAATTCGGGAAAGTCATCGTGAATGGAAACGAGCATAAAGTATAGAATAAAATCGATTGGTTACGAGAACCTATGATTCATTTCATCGGCATCGGTCTGTTGGTGTTTATGGTAAACGATCTACTACCGAAGGACAGTGTTGAGGAGAATCTCATTGTCATAGACGATCGGGTCAAACAGGAGATGATCCAGGAGTTTCTGCAGTAAATAAGCAGGCCACTCTCTGAGAAGGAGATCAATAAACTGTTAGATGCCTGGTTGCAGAATAAACACCTAGAGCCTGTACCGCAGTTTGAACAACTCGAACCACTGCTGAAACGGGATTGGAAAAAACAGCAACAAAATGATCAAGGAGTTGCATGACAGTTACACTATCCTTCACCACTCATTAACTCCGGGGTCGGGGTCGGAGTCGAATCAAAAACGTATTGAACTGCTAGAGAAATGTGCTAGCTTTTTTTCGAGGTGATACGCGCTATGGAAACTCTCGACTCTGACCCCTCATTTTCTTATGTCACGACCCCAGATGTTCTTTTCGAGCTGATTCGTGCTATGGGAGCTCTCGAACTCTGCCCTCTGATGTTATAAAACAGGTAGACAATATGATAATGGAATATCCAGAGGCGTACAGCGCGATCTCATCTCGCGCGTCACCCTCTACAAAACGAACTGGCTTTTGGTTCTTAGCTTCTGCTGACACGCAGGCGCATCGATATAAGTATGCATTGAGTTTACACAGCAAGCCCGAAAATCAGAGCCATAGGCTTGTATAAGTTAGTACTATGGCAACATACATGCTGATTCATAAACCACTGGATTTATGAGTAAATTTTATTAATAAAAAATATTGTGTAAAAAATCTCGACGAAAGAGGAATAATATCCTGATTACATAATTGATCATGAAAAGAGTGATACAGTTCAACTGCAAATACCAGAGACACCAAAATTCGGCGGGTAATCTTACTGCAGCTCTGGTCATATCTGGGCATCGTTATTTAGAAAATAATCTAAATAAAAACGAAACGACAGAACAGATAAACCTGGCCCAGGGTGTCGCAAAAAATGAAACAATTCCAGGTAACAATCTGGAAGATAACAGGGGAACCTGTTATCGCACTTTCAAGATGAGTTAGTGCGGCTATTAACAAAATTCAAAGAGCGGGTTCGCCCAAGTCATTCATACCCTAGAAAAGTCAATAAACGCAATAGTAGGCGTTACTGGATGCATTACAAATGTAGTTTGTAATTTACTGGTTGTTGCTTAATTTACCACCATTGGGGGTCTATCGGATTACATTGTTCATAAAATGAAAGATAACTCGGTGAGTTTTTATATCAAATTGTAATCAAACAACGATTTGAAATTTCAGCGGTTCTGCCTCGGGTTCCGAGCCACATACTCTCAACATGAACCCCTGAACATAAGCTGCATGACAGAGTACTAATAACCAAATATCGATGGTATTATCGGTTGAAAATATGCATCAACTTTGAGGAAAGCTGTTATTCAACTAAACGCAGTAATCTAAAGAACAACGTGGAAAGTTCTTAAAAACAGGCAAGGATGCTTTTCCAAAGCCCAGTCCAACTTCCCGCAGTTCATTAAGATTCACTCTCTAAACTGGGGAAAGTTCACGATGAGTCTGCAACAAGCCAAGCGCCAGATACGCATCAATACCCCCTTGGGACCCGATAAACTGCTGGTCGACAGCCTCCATCTCCATGAAGAGCTGGGGCGTCTGTTTGAATGCCGCGCCGACCTGTTGAGCGAGGATGACTCCCTCGCCCTCGACGACCTGCTCGGCAAACGGGTCGATCTCGAACTCGATTACATCGATGGCGGCATTCGGATTTTCAACGCCTTCGTCACCGAGTTCATTCAAGTCGGGATTATCGGCGACCTCTTCCACTACCAGGCGATACTCCACCCCTGGGTCTGGTTCCTCACCCGTACCAGCGACTGCCGTATTTACCAGAACCTCGACACCCCGACCATCATCCAGGCGATCTTCAGCGACAACGGTTTTAGCGACTTTGAACTGCGACTGAGCAACAGCTACCGGGTGCGTGAGTATTGTGTCCAGTTTAGAGAGACCGACTTCAACTTCATCAGCCGTTTGATGGAAGAGGAAGGCATCTACTACTTCTTCACCCATAAAGCCGGCAAACATACCCTGGTATTGTGCGACAACTACGCCTCCCATACCCCGCTGAGCGGCGGTAGCCCTGTGCTCCCCTTTCAGCCCCGCCCCGGCCTCGGTGGTCAACGCGCCCAGGAGATCGTCAGCAACTGGCGCATCAGCAAAGGGGTGCGCTCAGGACGTTACGCCCACACCGACTACGACTTTAAAAAACCCAAGGCGGATCTGCTCGCCATCGCCTCGATGCCCCGCAGCCACCCCTATGGTGACTACGAGATCTTCGACTACCCCGGCACCTACGAACAGCACGGCGACGGTGACCAATACGCCCGCAGCCGTATCGAAGCGCTGCAGGCGACTCATGAACAGCTCCAGGGTGAGTGTGATGTCCGCCACCTCAGTGTCGGCGGTCTGTTCAACCTCAAGGATCATCCCCGTGGCGACCAGAACCGCGAATATCTGGTCACCCAGGCCGCCTACCAGATGCAGGCCGACAACTACCGCTCCGCCACCGCAGGGGGAGAGTCCGAGACCTACCACTGCGATTTCGCCTGTATCGAGAGCAAGGTCAGTTTTCGCACCAGCCGCCATACCCCCAAGCCGATGGTGGAAGGCCCCCAGACCGCTGTGGTGGTCGGCCCTGCGGGTGAAGAGATCTACTCCGATGAGTATGGCCGGGTCAAGGTACAGTTCCACTGGGATCGCTACGGCGAACTCAATGAGAACAGCTCCTGCTGGGTGCGTGTCTCCCAGGTCTGGGCAGGCAAGAACTGGGGTGCGATGCATGTGCCCCGTATCGGTCAGGAGGTGATTGTCGAATTTCTTGATGGCGATCCCGACCGCCCGATCATCACCGGCCGCGTCTACAACGCCGAGCAGATGCCCCCCTGGTCACTACCGGCCAACCAGACCCAGTCGGGTATCCTCAGCCGCTCCAGCAAAGGCGGCTCAGGGGCCAACGCCAATGCCCTGCGCTTTGAAGACAAAATGGGTGAAGAGGAGGTCTGGCTCCACGCTGAGAAAGACCAGCGTATCGAAGTCGAGAACGATGAGTCCCACTGGGTCGGTCATGACCGCACCGAGACGGTGGATAACGATGAGACCATCACCGTTCACAACAACCGCACCGAACGGGTCGATAAAAACGAAAAAATCTCCATCGGTGTCAATCGCACCGAGGATGTGGGGAAGGATGAAACGATTTCGATTGGCAGCAACCGCACAGAGACGGTCGGCAAGAATGAAACCATCTCCATTGGAAAAAACAGAAGCGAGACTGTCGGCAAAAACGAAAGTGTCAGTGTCGGCGGCAACCAGTCGGTAACCGTTGGCAAGGCCAAAAGTGAAAGTATCGCCCTGGCCAAAGCCCTCTCGATTGGACTGGGTTATCAGGTCTCTGTGGGTGGTGCAAAAAACACCACCGTCGGCATGATGGCGGCGGAACAGGTAGGCCAATCCAAATCCACCAACGTCGGCAGCACCTACTCGATAACCGTCGCGGATGAGTTGACCATCACCGTGGGCAAATCGGTTCTGAGCATGAAGTCCGATGGCACGATCAGCCTCAAAGGGGTTGATATCTCCGTCATGGGCGACGGCGAGATCAACCTCAAGGCAAAGCAGGACATTGTCATGAAGGGACAGAACATTCTGCAAAATAATTAACACGACACACGAGGTAAACCTGAATTCCTGGCATGAATTGACTGTGGATTGAGATGCTCTTCTTCCCCATAAAGACAAATACCATCAAGAGGAATTTACATGAACCAAACCATTAAACCCTGGCCGATACAGACATACCGTGATGAGGCTGGCGAATCAAAACAGCTCGGGGCTAAGCCACTCCAGGCCAGCGTCACTATCGGGCAAATCGCTGGCATTACAACAGATGGCACACCTCTGGTCACCTGGGAACGCAAGCAAGATAACCAACCCCTGCAGGCGCTGTCCCAGATACCGCTTACCACTGAAGCGATAGGCCACTGCTGCACCTTACTCTTCGAGGCAGGTGATCCGGACAAGCCTGTGATAATGGGCTTGCTATACGATGGCCAGGCAAACCGTCAGGGTTACCAGATCATCCAGGCGGATGACGCGCTGATATTGCAGTGTGGCGCCTCACGCATCGAGTTGTATGAAGATGGACGGATTATGGTTCAGGGCATACAGATAGACAACCAAGCCTACGGCCCTTACCGAATCAAAGGCGCATCAGTCAAGGTCAACTGAAATTGGAACTCTTCAACGCTACCCGACTGGAAGCGGGTTATGCGCCAGGCCTGCTGAAAAACGGTCGCCGTTGCGTGGTAGTCGTAGCTAAAGCGACCTACGACATCCCTGCAGCGGGCAGGGTAGCGCGCCTTGCCGTCCAACAAGTCCCTATCTTTGAAAGTGACAGCTTTACTGGCACACCCGGTGAAAGCTCGCCTCTGGTCGAGAATGACTACGCTCCCCTCAAAGCACGCTGCGATGTCATTCTTGTCAATGCTCATGCCTTGGCACCGGGGGGAGAACCAGCGACATCAGTGGATGTGGCAGTTAAACTCAACGATATTCTCAAAGGCATGCGGGTTGTCGGACCACGCTTCTGGGATAACGGGGTGGTCACCTGGACACCGAGTAAACCAGAGCCCTTTACCCGCCTGCCGATCACCTACGAAAACGCCTGGGGAGGCAGCGACGAAGGCAGGCGCGATGGCGAGCGGGATACCGTCACGGATAATCCCGTGGGTCGAGGTTTCTTCCGTCGCATCAAAAAATCACGACTTGTTGAACAATCCCCACCGAATATCGAACCGATTAAACATACCCTGAGGCGCCCTTCGGATAGATTTCCGGCACTGGCCTTTGGCGCCATTGGCCGAAACTGGACCCCACGCAGCGGCTATGGGGGCACCTACGACAAAGTCTGGAGGGATGAACGGCGGCCACTGCTCCCCGAGGACTTCGACGAACGCTACTACCAGTGCGCGCCAGAGGATCAGCAAACCGACTACCTGCGAGGCGGAGAAGAGGTCATCCTCTACAACCTGACCACCGAAGGACACACCACCTTCACCATCCCGAAACAAGCCGTGCCGATGCAGGCTATTCTGCGCGGGGGGGAGCGCCACAACCTCAACCCGTTGATCGACACCCTGATTATCGACCCACAGGCAGGACGATTCACACTGACCTGGCGAGCACGGATCGGACTGAAACGAACGATCCACGAAATCGACACCCTGATTGTCGGGCGATCCAGCAAGGGATCGGAACGCGCACGGATTATGGAAAAACCCTATTGGGATCTCAAAACACTCGGCGCACACGCTGATGGCTACCGTCGAGCGCATGCCACAGAACAGGAGGAAGTAACCTAATGGCAACTGCAACTGTCTTCGCCAACGGACTCTCCATCGCCTGCAAGTCGGTCGACGGCAAATCGGCGGTCGCCTTTCCAGACCCTTGCTGGACTAATCCAGGCCCCAGCGCTGGGCCGATCGTCCTCCCCTTCGCCAACACCGCCTACGCCAGGGATACTTCAAACGCCTCCAAAACAGTCTTTATTGGAAGTAAGCCGGTCATGCTCAAAGATAAATCCTTCTTCAAAACCAGCGAAGGTAACGAAGCGGCGGCTTATGGCAAAGGTTTTTTCACTGGCGTCAAAAAGAGCAAAGCATACTTTGCGAGCTGGTCTATGAACGTCAAGATCGAGGGCTTTAACGTCTGCCGTCATACCGATCTCATGACCCACAACCATGGTTCCAAACCAGGTAACACCGCTTTCTGGTACTACACAGACAAAGCCAATAAAAAACCACCGAAGGAGTGCGCTGAAGACTGTGAGCGTATGGAAAAAAAATGCGGCAGAAAGATCAGCAAATGCGAGGCTAAAGAGATGTGCGGTAGCGGCTCGTGTCGCGACAAGAAAAAAAAGAAAAAAGTTGAAGAAAGGAGAAAAAAGAAGGGCAATGCGATCAGCCTGTTCAAAGAAAAAGTTGGAAAAAAACTCAAAGATTTTCGTAACTGGAAACAAGAGCATTGCCGAGGCGCCCTCCTGATCAACTCCTGCGGGTTTGATAAAGCGGGTGAGATGGTCGACAAGCTCAACGAGCAGGTAGAAAAACTAACCAATATCAAAGATGAAATACCCAGGCTTTTCGGTGAATTCATTGACAACCTGGGTGTCGATGGACTCTCAAAATGGGCGGACGAGATAGTCGGCGCCGTGTTTGGTAAAGGTGCGAAAAAAATCGCTTTAAAAAAGATACCTGTCGTTGGTCAATTAGATAGTTTGTATGATGCGGTCCAAGGGGTTGGGAACCTCAGCGATTTTCGAAAAACCCTAGAGACAACGCTTCCACAGTTGGTGGATGGATTGAGAAATCTGAGTGGCCAAATCCAGGAGAGCATCGAGGTGCTCAAGAGCGATATCAAGATGCTGGAAAAGATCAAAAATGGGGAAATGGACAAAAAAGAGTTCTTGAAGAAACAGAAAAAAATGGCCAAGGATAGTCCCTGTATCGCTGCGCGAAAATGCAACCTGACACCCTACAGTAAGGATCGTAGTCTGGCGAGCAAGGAAGGCTGCTGCCCAGGCCAAACGCCCCACCACATGATCCCCAACAGCATGCTACAGATACCGGAAAGTGAAGCAGGCGACAAATCGAGTACACAACGTAATACCAAGGATAGCAGTGGTAAGGCTAATTGCCCTGGTTATACCTATGGTTCAGCACCGACAGTATGCGCTGAGGGGCTAACACAGAATGAATGTACGCATAAGAAAGTGCATGATAAGAGTGCCAACCTATTCAGGCACTCCCATGAACAAAATAACATGACACTCGATCAAGTCATCAAAGATGCTGAAAAGGCTCATGCTAAAGCTTTCAGGCGCTCGGGTTGCTCGAGGAGCAAGAAAAAATCAAAGAAAACCGGTTGCATTGAAGCTCAGTTGCGCGATTACTTCAAAGATAAGTGTAATGATAATCTTGATTTTAGGGTCAGGCCGGTGGATGGGAAAGGCGGAAACATGACAAGATAAAATGGTGAAATCAATGTCGATACAAAAGCAATTTTTCAAGAATTATTTCATGACATCTTGTCACATCAAAGATAGGAATAATTTTATTTTCATTACAGAAGAACCGATGAAAATACCGGACCCATTTGAGTTAAGAAACTTAAAAGTAATACAGTTTGCAGGGAGTGATTACACGAATATCGAAAACTGGTCGAATCCAGGGAACCCACTAGAGACTCGATTGTATGGCGGGTGGACAACTGAGCCAGCTAATAAGTGGATTTTTGTCAGTTACTGGGGGAGGGTTCTTCGAACCTCAGAGGTTCTCGACAGGGATAGGGGCGAATACGTTGCAGAACAAGACATTCCCCCCTATCCCGGAACAAAGACGCTGTCTGTTGGAAATGCCAAAGTTATTGACGGCAAAATGTACGCTGTAGAGATAGGGAGAATTGCATATCGAAGAGATGCCCCTGATAAATGGACGCTCTTAAACAACGGGCTACCTGATTATTTCGCTGAAAAGGATGGATCGAAATTGGGTTTCCATGACATTGATGGTTTCTCTGAAAATGATATTTATGCAGCGGGATATTACGGCGATGTCTGGCACTGGGATGGCAAAATCTGGAAACAGATTGCCATACCAACCAATGCGGACATCTATGGTGTTTGCTGTGGTGACGATGGCCTGGTCTACCTGAGCACAGGTGTAGAGAGCTTTGTGGTGGGCAGGGGCAACCACTGGAAGATCATCCGTTACGGTAAGGAGACGTCGGGTCTCGAAGATGTGAAGTTCAGTGACATGGTCTGGTTCAAAGACCGGGTCTATATGGGTTATGGCTCAACACTCTATGAGATCAAGGATGGCAAGTTTCGAAAATCCAAACTCAATGAGATGGAAGGCAGGCCGGTGGACTGGAGTTGCATCGATGTCACCGATGAGCTGATGCTGGCGGGCTCCAAGCTGGAGGTTGCCCTGTTTGACGGAGAACGGTTTGAGACTGTTATTCCCTTCGAAGTGGGTGGTCAGTGATGAAGGCAACCATCTCTATTGCGGGATTGGGTATGGTCTCATCCCTGGGCTATGGTGCAGAAGCTAATGCTGCTGTTATGCGTTGCGGCTATAGCAATGTGCTGCCCACAGAGTTTTACTCTCAAAACACAAATGAGCCCTACCTGGGTGCTCAGATTGATGAACTGGAGAGCTTGGGGGGCGAGCGATTTGCCGAAATGGCGGAGTTGGTGATTGAGCAGGTGCTCGAAAGCCACCCCAAGCTGCCTGCCGAACTTGCCACGCTATTTTGTCTGCCTCAAGTTGATGAGATTCCTGATGAGATATTTGAAGAGGACTTTTATAACTTTCTCTACTCAAGGATTGGAGAGCACCGTCTTTCATCACAGCCACTGTTTGCATATGGCGGCCGTTGTTCCGTCGCTTCGGCTTTTAAGGTTGCCCAGCAGAAACTGAATGAGGGCCAACCCTACTGTTTGATTGTGGCTGTGGATTCGTTGCTGGATGTTCAACGCATTGCGCGATACGAGAACTATGGGGATATTGCCAGGTTGCTGGATGAAGATATGCCGGATGGTTTTATTCCTGGGGAAGCGGCTGTCGCGCTTTTACTGAGCAGGCCAGTACGTGGTGAGATCCAGACTTGTATTCGAGGTATTGGGTTCGGATGCGAGGAGGTGACGGTCGATTCCGACGAGGTCTTGATGGGGCGAGGCTTGACTCGGGCAATCCAAGAAGCCGCTGCAGGAGCTGCTGTCAGGGTATGCGATACAGACTTCCGCCTCTCCAGTGCCAATGGCGAAAGCTATTTCTTCCAGGAGACCTCCTTGGCGGGTACCCGAGTAATGGAAGACAAACGCGAATCCTGGCCCCTATGGCACCCAGCGGATCATATTGGAGAAGTGGGCGCGGTCGTGGGTGCTGCCATGGTGGTTATGGCACACTATGCCTTTAAAAAAAACTACGCGCCCGGAGAACGGGTGCTGTGTGAATTGAGCAATGACGATAGTCAGCGTGCAGCCTTTATTCTCGAAAGGATAACACCGATATGACCTATCATCGGTTAATCTCCCGTCAGATCGCTAAAGATGCTCCCTATACTTGGTTCCAGTATGACAATGCCAAGCAGCATGCCCGATATCGGCTAGCCGATTTTGCCGAGCAGGCTGGGCACTTAGAAGCACAGATCGATGCCCTTGGCATCGCACTGAGCAATGGTGAACCGGTGGAAAGCTGGTTTGATAAACGCGACTGGGGCGTCTGTTTTCTGCTGGCCCTGTTGGGCAAGCGCTATGACCGCCCGGACTTGTTCGATAGTGCCCTGAATCTACTTGATGAAGAGGAGACAACTCATTGTAGAGAGATCGTCGATGCCTGCTTGTGGGATATGACCTCTGCCGAGGCGCTCGTTGTTTGGTTACAGCGCTTGATCCGACACCCATCACCACTGGCGAGACAAGCTGCAATCAGGATCATGGGTGCGATTGATCACGAATTCAGCCCCGAAATCATACAGACTTACCTGGATGACGAAGCCCCGCTGGTACGCATTCGATTGCTCGACTGGTTTGGTGAAAACGGCCACAAAGAACAGCTGACCTTCGTACAACAGCACTATGACCATACCGAGCCCGATATCAGATTTGCCGCCGCCCGTGCCGGAACCTTACTGGGTGATAAGCAAGGTATATCAGCACTGATCCCCTTCAGTCTTGCCAGCAACACTCACATGCTTAAAGCCGTGACACTGCTCTTTCTTCAAACCACTGAGACGCGGCAAAAAAGAAAATGGCTTGAAAGTCTTTGGGCCCAGAACAATGCGCCAACGCGAGCCAAACTTTTCGCTGTCGCCATCGCAGGGTTGCCAGAAGCAGTGAGCAAACTCTTCCCCGCCATGGTTGATGATGACACCTGTCGCGCTGCGGGAGAGGCATTTACACTGCTTACCGGGGCCGATCTCGAAGATCAAGGCCTGGATGCCACTGGATCATCGGACTGCATTCCCTGCAATAACAATGAAGCAACACTCAGTCAGCGCCGCAAGATCGATCCCTTCATCAGCGACTGGGAGGATGATCTACCCTATCCCTGCCCGGACGCCGTTAGCGATTGGTGGCATCGCCAGCAAGACCATTTTGTACAGGGCGAGACCTATCTGGCCGGACTGACGATTAATGAAGTTAACCTTCGAATCGTGCTCACCAGCGGTAACCAACACCAACGCCAGCTTGCTGCGCTCTATCTCAGGGTACGCCATGGCTATCCCTGGCGAGAAACCGGTTGGCCTGTATGGCTGCAGGAAGCAGAGAAATTCTGGACAGCTACCGTTTGAAATGCGCATCATGTGATGTTCTGGTTCATCAGCTCACAGTTTTACGTCTCGCTTCCTCCAAACCACTCCTCACGGCCTGACCCTAACCATTCGCAAGTAGGAATCATCTAATTGCTTTTAATTCACTAAGGATGGTGACCATCTTTCAGAGAACTCTCACCTCATTAGTTCATGCCCATGTTGGACGTACAGTAACGGCGACATTGGAGGCTCCAGATAAAAGTATGATGCTCACCGAATATCTTATAGGGATTTTTGGCTACAACTTATTCCGCCATGTCATTCTCGGTTTGGTTGCGATCCCCTCTCGGGGACCGGTTCCGCCACGCTCCAGAACATCAGGCCTATGCCCATGCCGGCAGCGAATAACATGGCCAACCAGGAAACCGTTGAGAACTCAGGCTTGGCATCGATGCCACCGAGTCGGATGCGGCCTACAGGCAGAACAATCAACATCAAGCAGAAGATGACGAAGATATTCCCAGCGACCAGAAACAGCCAATCGAAGTTGTCGATGGACCAGGCTTTGGAGCCGTCGAAGGCCTGCTTGGCAT
>NZ_JBSYOO010000052.1:0-68618 GCF_058244675.1 Candidatus Thiodiazotropha sp. AKIB8
AGTGAACCAAAGTATCTGCTTTTTTGGGGAATTCTCACCCTGATGGTGCGGCAGGGCCGCACCCTACGATTCATCATAGCTTATCGTGTGGCATGCCCCCACCCACAACAAAACCATCAAGCTCGAACAGTAGCCTGATGACTTCCCGAAATAAATCCACGCGTAGGGTGTGGCCCTGCCGCACCATGCCCAACTAAAACCGAAACCACCTGACGAGTCGGTGTAGAGACGCTGCTGATAGTGAACCAAAGTATCTGCTTTTTTGGGGAATTCTCACCCTGATGGTGCGGCAGGGCCGCACCCTACGATTCATCATAGCTTATCGTGTGGCATCATTTCCCCACCCTCACTATTACAACAACCCATTGAAACAGAGGAAATTGTAAACCTGTTCAGTTTCTACAATAGATTATTGTTACTCATTAAAAGCTAACAAATGCGTTGAATTAGCTCACAATCAGGTTAGTATGAGCTATTGGCGATATGTTTATTTTATGGAGTCAGTGGATGAAATCTGTTTTTCTGGCTGGAGCAATATTAATATCAGGATGCTCTGACAAAGTGGATGTTAAGCTTTTTAATTATCAAGGTTGCCGTAAGCAGATGACAGAAGAGTATATCAACCAGGGGATAGACCCCATGGCTGCTGATATGAAATCAAAAGCATACTGTAGAGAACAACAGGATAAGTAGCCTTTTGACTTAATCTATTTCAGAGCAGATCGTTCAGTCTTACTATCATTTCCCATTATCTGAATCATCAATCTCTATCCCCATCGCAGCTGCTCTCTTTTTCCAAAGCCGTCTGGCGAGCTTACGCATATCATCAATCTTATCGCCTTCATCAACAATCTCCATTCCAAGAAGGGTCTCCAGAATATCCTCTAAAGTAAGTATACCCTCCATGCTGCCATACTCATCCACTACCAACATGATATGGCTACGCTTTTGCATGAAAATTTCAAAGGTGGTCTGCAGTGAACTGCTATCGGGTACTGCGACCATCTCTCTACGGTAGACAGTCAACGGGTTTTCAGAGTTACCTCTGGCATGGGAGAGCAGCAGATCATTTCGAAGCACGAAACCTGTGACATGATCACGATTCCCCTCGTAGATCGGAATGCGGGAAAAACGACTGCTGTTATATTGTTCAAAGTACTCTTTCACCGTCAGCTTCTCATCCAGTGAAAAGACAACAGTACGAGGTGTCATGACATCACTAACACGGGTCTCCCGCAGCAATAACAGATTTTTTAAAATCAATGATTCGTGCTCTTCGAGCTTACCTTCCTCGGCCCCCGCTTCCGCCATTGCAGCAAACTCATCCCGTCTGAACTGTCCATGGCTGTGTCCACCTGATAGTAGTTTGGTCAACTGTGCCGACATCCAGATGAAGGGATAGAGTATCCAGATCAGAAACTGCAGCGTATAGGCAGTCAATGGCGCTAACTGCCGCCAATAGTGCGCCCCTAGTGTTTTGGGAATGATCTCAGAAAAGATCAGTATCAGCAGTGTCAGAATCGCTGAAGCCACGCCTACATAGGCATTACCAAAAACAGCGGCAGCCTGTGCACCAGCACCTGCAGCACCGATGGTATGAGCAGTGGTATTCAGCGTCAGAATAGCGGCAAGGGGATCATTGATATTCTGCTTCATTCGCCGCAGTACGTAGGCTGCGTTATGCCCATCCTTCTCTAATACTGAAATGTAGGGATGGGTGACACTCAGGATCACCGCCTCCGCAACAGAGCAGAGAAATGAAAAACCCAACGCTATTGAGACATAGACAATAAGCAAAAGCATGAAGACACCATCGTTTCAAAATATGTTGTCCTCAGTTTATACAGATTTCAGAGAAATAATTCACTAATGGGCAGATTGTCAGAGTTAATAAATCAACACCAGATCCATACCTGAACGAAAATTGACCGCACTTCATGTTGGATTTTGCGTGGGATTAAATAGCAATATTCAATCAGGTGGAAACTTGTCCAATTAAATCGCGGGACGATCCAACACCACAATCCCATCTTCATCCGCATAGAGCCACTCTCCCGGCCTGAATTTTACACCGGAAAAATAGACCTCCCCACCGACTTCACCTGCTCCTTTCTTAATACTTTTACGCGGGTTAGTGGCCATCGCCATAACCCCAAGTGGCATCTCTCTGATCTCAGCAGCATCTCTTATGCAGCCATGCATAATAATCCCTGCCCATCCGTTATCTACCGCTTTCTGAGCCAACAGATCCCCCAGCATGGCACATCGCAGTGATCCCCCCGCATCTACCACCAATACCCTGCCCTGGCCTGGTTGATCCAGCTCATCTCTTACCAATGAGTTGTCTTCAAAACATTTTAAAGTTGCGATGGAACCATGGAAGGTACGGTGCCCACCATAATGGCGAAATCCTGGATAACAGATCTGTAACGCCTCTTCATGGATATCGTAGAGATCAGCTGTTTTCAGTTTGCTTTCACTCGTACTCATTGTGCACCTCTTAAAAAAATTGGGACTAATAGAATTTTAGGAGTTTTAAAAAATCTTTGCAGATAGACTTTGCTAAATAGAAGCCATAGTTTTTTACCGGTAATCCAAAAAAAAGCCGTGCTGATAAGCACGGCCGAAGGGCAGAAAACCGGGTTGAGACTGAGGTGATGATGACTATTGATCGATACAATCAATCTCAAGATCACCTACAGTCTGTCTTGATTACATGCCAGATGCGCTGTCGAACTGCGCTTCTTCAGTCGATCCGGTCAAAGCGGTCACTGAAGAGGCACCACCTTGAATTACAGTAGTGACGTCATCGAAGTATCCGGCACCCACCTCTTGTTGGTGAGAGGCAAAGGTATAGCCTTTCTCTCTTGCAGCGAATTCCGGTTCTTGTACCTTTTCGACATAGTGTTTCATACCTTCGCCACGTGCGTAGTCGTAGGCCAGATCGAACATGTTGAACCACATATTGTGGATACCTGCCAAGGTTATGAACTGGTATTTGTAACCCATGTCGGATAGCTCTTCCTGGAACTTGGCAATGGTGGCGTCATCCAGGTTTTTCTTCCAGTTGAACGAAGGTGAACAGTTGTATGCCAACAGTTTATTTGGATTCTCTGCAAGTACTGCCTGGGCAAACTCTCGGGCGAAGCCGAGATCCGGTGTACCGGTTTCACACCACACCAGGTCAGCATATGGTGCGTAGGCCAGGCCTCGGGAGATGGCCTGCTCAAGACCATTCTTAACCCGGTAGAAACCTTCAGCTGTGCGATCGCCGGTGAGGAAAGGCTTATCATTGGCATCAACATCAGAGGTCAACAGGTTGGCAGCCTCGGAATCTGTTCTGGCCAGAACAAGTGTTGGTACACCCATGACATCTGCAGCAAGACGAGCAGCAATCAGCTTCTGCACCGCTTCCTGAGTTGGCACCAGTACCTTACCACCCATGTGACCACATTTTTTAACCGCTGCAAGCTGATCTTCGAAGTGAACACCAGCCGCACCAGCTGAAATCATGTTCTTCATCAGTTCGAAGGCGTTGAGTACACCGCCAAAACCAGCTTCCGCATCAGCAACGATAGGCAGGAAATAGTCGGTATAGCCATCGTCACCTGGTTGCAGCTCTTTCGACCACTGAATTTCATCAGCGCGTTTGAAGGCACTGTTAATACGACGCACCATCGTAGGCACTGAGTCATAAGCGTACAAAGACTGATCCGGATACATGGTCTCAGAGGTGTTTCCATCAGCTGCAACCTGCCAACCTGAGAGATAGATCGCTTCGATTCCTGCCTTTGCCTGCTGCATTGCCTGACCACCGGTGATGGCGCCCATGCAGTTCACATAACCTTTTTTGGCATCACCGTGAACCAGATCCCACAATTTCTCCGCGCCCTTTTGCGCATAGGTATATTCCGGCTGGACTGAGCCACGCAGACGGACTACGTCTTCCGCGCTATAGCCGCGTTCGACATCGGTCCAACGAGGATTTTCTGCCCAATCCTTTTTCAAGGCTTCGATCTGTTCATTACGTGTCATCTGTATCGTCTCCAGTCTTATCTCTAATTATCTCTTGGTGGTATATGCTACGAGCCATCAATCAAGTTGCTCGTATGCCGGAATGGTGAGGAACTCCTCAAATTCATCGTTGGCAACGATCTGTCGTAGCAGTTCTGCTGCCTGAGTGAACGCACCTGACTCGAAAGCCAGATCGCCGATCTCTCTGCTGATTTCTCCCAGCTCGTCATCGACGATCTGATCGAAAAGCTGATAAGTGACCTTGCGGCCATCGTTTAAAACACCCTTCGGGTAACGGATCCATTGCCAGATCTGTGATCTTGCGATCTCGGCTGTAGCGGCATCCTCCATCAGGTGATGGATAGGTACGGCGCCCCTGCCATTGATCCAGGCAGCGGTATAACGCAGTGCGGCACTGACGTTGTTACGCAAACCGGCTTCGCTTATCTCACCATCTGGAACCTGTAGCAGGTCAGCCGGTTTGATATCCAACGATGGATCGAGGTGATCTAGTTGATTGGCCGATGGCATATGCCGGTCAAATACTTCCAGCGCTACGGGTACCAGGCCAGGATGCGCAACCCAGGTACCATCGTGACCATCCCCGGCTTCACGCTCTTTGTCCTGCCTTACCTTCTCTTTGGCTGCAGCATCTGCTTCAGGGTCATCACGAATCGGAATCTGCGCTGCCATACCACCCATTGCATGTGCGCCACGACGATGACAAGTGTTAATCAGCAATTTTGAGTATGCCCTGAGAAAAGGTACGGTCATGGTGACCTGGCTGCGATCGGGAAACACACACTCCGGATGGGCATGAAAACGTTTGATAAAGCTGAAGATATAGTCCCAGCGGCCACAATTGAGTCCGCAGATGTAATCTCTCAGTTCATACAGAATTTCATCCATCTCGAATACAGCAGTGATGGTCTCTATCAGTACTGTACAACGTATAGTCCCGTGCTCCAGACCCAGCTCCTGCTCGGCCCAGGCAAAGACATCCCGCCACAGGCGTGCTTCCAGATAACTCTCCATCTTGGGCAGGTAGAAGTAAGGTCCACTGCCCATTTCAAGCAGTGTTTCAGCGTTATGGAACAGATATAGCCCGAAATCAAAGAAAGCGCCGGAAAGCCGCCGGCCATCCACACTCACGTGTTTCTCTTCCAGGTGCCAGCCACGGGGACGAACAATCAGCGTGGCAAGCTGCTGATTGAGCTGATAGCGCTTTCCTTCAGGAGAGGTGTGACTCAGAGTACGGTTAACCGCATCGCGCAGATTTATCTGCCCCTCTACTGTGGTATTCCAGTGTGGCGAGTGGGCATCTTCGAGATCCGCCATGAAACACTTAGCCCCTGAATTGAGGGCGTTGATTAACATTTTCTGATCCACAGGACCGGTGATTTCAACCCGTCTGTCTTGTAGATCCTGAGGTGCAGGTCGTACCTTCCAATTTGACTGACGTATGCCTGATGTCCCTTCGAGAAAATCGGGCAGCACACCCGCATTGAGTCGTTGTTGGCGCAAACCGCGCTGTTTCATAAGTTCGCGTCTGGTATCTCCAAACAAACGCTCCAGCTCCGCGACAAAATGTAGCGCCTCAGGCGAGAGAATCTCTTGGTACCCCGGCTCCATATTGCCGGTTATCCTGATCTCCTGGGTCTGGTGCCAGAGGTTCGATGACGTACTGGTCATGGTATTAAATCTCCTCATCTCGTTTGCCGCGCACTCACTCGGTGCATATTTTGCGGCTTAATGTTCAACCCGCTTTTCTCTGAAGCGTGTCTATTTTTTGTGCACTGCGTTAAAGCATAGTGAAAAGGTCAAGATTATTTTCATAAAAATATCAATAGTTAGCTTTGATAAAAAAAATAGTGCAGTGCAATAAAAATCTGCTAAACCTTAGTTAATTGCTCAGTTATCTAAATTAACGAAACAAAGTACGCACCAAAATAATGCATAATCAGCCTCAACAGATTGCCCAATCGATCCTGACAGGATTCGAAAGACACTTTTCATTCTTCCAGGAGATCAGCAGTGCCGCGCGTCAGCGCTTCGAGCATGCTGACTGGCAAGCAGTACGTGAAGCTTCAGCAAAGCGAATCAGTTTTTATGATCTACGGGTCAAGGAGGCGATTGATCGTCTCAAGGCGAGCTTTGATGTTGACTCTCTGGATGACGATTTCTGGAAGGAAGTGAAGCAGATCTACACTGGTTTGCTTCGCTCGCATAGCCGGCCAGAACTTGCTGAAACATTCTATAATTCAGTATTTTGCAGGCTTTTTGATAGGCGCTACTATAATAATAATAAGATCTTTATAGCGTCACAGGTTAACCGACAGGAGCTATCAGAGCGCTATCGTGTCTACATGTCTTTCCATGTTGATGATGGCGGTTTGAAAGGCTGCATTTGGGACATGCTTTCAGCTTTCTATTTCTCCCTTCCCTATGAAGATATCGAACGGGATTGCGATCGTATTGTGCAATCTCTGATGGCACAAACTGGATTTGAAACCCTTCCCAAAGACCTCAGTTTCGACATTCTGGAATCCCCATTTTACCGCAATAAAGCAGCCTATCTGATCGGCAGAATGGTCTATTACGATAAAGTACGCCCCTTCATATTGCCCTTAATTAACAATGAACAGGGGGGGATTTATGTCGATGCCTTGCTCATTCGCGGCAGACATGTGGAGGCGACATTCAATTTTGCCCGAGCCTATTTCATGGCAAAAACCCCGGTACCAACAGCAACAGTGGCTTTTTTGAAGAGCATCATGCCCTATAAAACCCTCTCTGAACTCTATATGAGTATCGGTCTGCATAAACAGGCAAAAAATGAATTTTATCGAGATCTATTGAGTCATCTTGATGAGAGTGAGGATCAATTTATCAGGGCAGCGGGAACACCCGGGTTAGTGATGCAGGTTTTTACCCTCCCCTCTTTTCCTTACGTATTCAAGGTGATACGCGATAAATTTCCACCACAGAAAGAGGTGACACACAAGCTAATCAAGGAGCGCTATCTACAGGTAAAAAAACATGACCGCATCGGGCGTATGGCGGACACACTGGATTTTGCCGATGTTGCCCTTCCCCTCGACCGGATTGAGCCATCTCTGTTGGAAGAGTTACAGAATACGATCGCCAATCAACTCGAAATCGATGATGACAAACTGGTCATCCGACATCTCTATATCGAGCGCAGGATGACCCCACTCAACCTTTACCTGGAAGAGGCTGACGAACAACTGGCCAGAGAGATTCTTGACGATTGGGGCCTCTCTCTGAAGCAGTTAATGGGGGTAAATATCTTCCCAGGGGATCTGCTGTTCAAAAATTTCGGCGTCAATTGTCAACGAAAAGTGGTGTTTTATGACTACGATGAGATCTGCTATCTCAGTGAGTGCAACTTTCGCAAGATCCCAACTCCTCGCAGCTCTCTCGATCTGTTCAGAGATGAGCCCTGGTACAGCGTCAATCCCAACGATATTTTTCCAGAAGAGTTCATCACATTTGTCAGTACAGATCCTAAAATACGTAAGATTTTGATGGAATTACACCCAGATTTATTCGATAGCAGCTGCTGGAAAAAGGCTCAGGATTATCTGGCTGTCGGCATGCAGGCCGACGTGTTTCCCTATCCACAGAAACTGAGATTTTCGCAAAATCCTGAGCATAATCAGGAGAGCGAGCAACTGTTAGCAGCCGTAGCACTTTAGTTGAAATCCCAGCAGTAGGATCTACTCCTCAGGTTTGGATACCTCATGATGCCGATTTTGAGTGATTTTGCCGGAAGCCGTTTAAGATAGGTCAAAGAGGACCTGCTGTAGAGCAAGCACGATATAGGCTAGTGGGCCGCCAGGTGGCGGATAAAGCAACTATCAGCCTTATCCAGAAGCCTTACGCGAATATAGTAGTGACGATTGGATACTCTGTCCCTAACTGCACACACAATACTTATTGAGCACCTTTACCCAGTAACACAACCTCAATGGTTTGCAGCAGTATGACGAAATCGAGCATAGTGCTGGCATTCTTGACGTAGTAAAGATCGTACTCAAGCTTTCTCTTGGCATCTTCTTCGGATGCCCCATAGGGGTAGAGCATCTGAGCCCAACCGGTCAATCCAGGTTTAACCCAATGACGCTGTGGATAGTAGGGAATGTCGTTTGAAAGCTGCATGACGAATTCCGGTCTTTCAGGACGAGGTCCTACCAAACTCATATCACCATTCAAAATATTATAGATTTGTGGTAATTCGTCCAAGCGAGTCTTGCGCAGAAAACCGCCAAGTTTGGTGATGCGTGCATCATTCTTCTGCGCCCATCTTGCGACACCATCCGCTTCGGCATCAGTTCGCATACTACGAAATTTGTAGACCTTGAAAAGCTTGCCGTTCTTTCCTACACGAACCTGGTTATAGAGTATCGGATCCCGGCCCCCAGATTCGATCAGGCTTGCGATGGTAACCAAAACCATCAGTGGTGCCGCGAATATGAAGATGATGATACCCACCGACATATCAAAGCTCTTTTTGATAGCTCGATTCAATGCTCTCTGGCGGTACCCTTCTGTATAGAGCATCCAACTTGGATAGAGCAGATCAATATTGATAATAGAAAGCTCTTTCTCAAAGAATGTCAGCAGATCGAGTATTTGAATGCCTTTGATCTTGCATTCAAGCAGCTCATGGTTGGGTAGTTTTTTACGTCGGTCATCAACCGCCACGACGATCTCATCCACAGCCAGACGATTGGATATCTCCAATAATGATTGATCCTTTACAATCTGCCTATCTTTATCGATCAGCTCGATTCGGTCTCCCTGATTGACATAGGCAACCACAACAACACCCAGTGTATCTTTTTTCTTGATCGACTCCTCTATACGGTCCGCATTGATGCCTACACCCAATACAAGCACTCGACGTTTCAATATTTTGTCTGAGGTTACCCGTACAAATATTGTCCTGGCCACCAAAACGCCCAGTATCGACAGGGTTAAGGCGTAGGTCAGGACTGTCCTTCCATGATCATCGAACATGGGTATAACAACAAGCAGCAAAGCCATCACTGAGCCGCCCACAATAAAAGCCAGAATTATGCGTAAAAGGAAACCCGAGGAGGTCGCCATCGAACCCTTTTGGTAGAGCCCCAAGGCAGTCATTGAAGAGAACATCACCAATGCGTAAATTACTGCCAGATTATCCTCAACACTGGTCAGAACATGGGTGTGTCCGGTGAGCTTAAAGTGAAGCAGTATTGCAGCATGCAGCGATGAGAATAAGATCAATATCTCAGCCACTCCGAGGAGAACAACCGCCTTTGAGATATAGATTCCAAAAAGCTTGATCATAACTAAGCTATCGTCAACTCAAGATGATATAGACTGACACTATCTGGTTGGTGCTGGATATCCAAATCTATTGCATCCTTCATTACCCATTTCTAAGTACAGCAAACTGTTCTTAGTACATTGCTATGCATCTAAGCAACATATTCCATTATTGAACACCCTGTTGCATATAGACAGAATGCCGGATTGCGCCCCTTACTCAATCTCCCCATCCATTTAGCAGAGCAGATTCATCTGCACGAACATGAACAGGTATAGTGCCTCTTATTACCCCGTCGACCAAATGGTTCACTATCAGCCGAAGCAAGCCATGCTCTGATAAGATCGACGGGTTAATAGAATAGCAACTTCTGGCCATCAATGCTGTTTTTGCATCAATTTAATTGCTTCAAGCCTATTTTGCTTCCCGATATGCGTAGTAATCTTCCTTAGATGCGAGAACGAAAGCCACATCGGCTTCTCCGTCAATCTCTGGCACTGCTTGAAGCGTGACCGGTGACTCCAGATCACTGTCTTCCACCTCAATCGAGTCATTCCCATCCCAGATCAGGATCGAATAGATGGAGCGGTCCTCCATATTGTAGCTGGCCTCAGCATAGACCCCTGTATCACCAACGGTCAGGAGAATTTTAGCGTGATTGAATTCACTGGTGAGATTTCTTGTATTGAGCAGCGGCGTAAGATATTTCATCTCAGTGTCGCCTGTTTCATGTACAGCCCAGACAAGAATCGGATATTTTACAAGATCCTCAAGGGTATACTCTTCAAGCAGGAAAGGTTTACCTAATTCAGCCATATGAGGCGCTCCTTATCAATTGTACCGAAGAATAGATCATTGTTTGAAATCGAATCATTTATTGCTCCTCACTTACTACGGGAAACTACAAAATGACACTTTTTTCTGCTTTCGAGTGAGTGAACCTGTCAAATAGATTCCAGATCAACAATAGACCCGCTCACTGAGCGGGTCTATTGCCTATTAACCCGGCAATACAATAGTTACTTTCAGCCGGGCAAATAGATTTGTTGAGTCAATGAACTGTGAGTCAGCTCTGAATCAACCGTTCAATCTCTCCTGGATGGCATTCACCACCGCCTCACTGGAAGTAGCGCTGACTGTCAACAGCATATCTTCGTTTTTGTAGTAACCAACCAAAGGCGCAGTCTTCTCTTGGTAGACATCCAGACGATTGGAGATCGCCTCTTCTGTCTCATCATCCCGCTGAACAACTTTACCGCCACATTTGTCACAGACACCCTCTACCTTGGTGGGCATACTCTTAACATTATATATGGCTCCGCACGCTTCGCAGGTGCGTCGAGTGGTCAATCGATCCAATATCACGTCACGGGGAACATCGATTTCAACTGCGAAATCGAGATCAACACCGATATTTTTCAACAACACACCCAATGCCTCAGCCTGAGGTATAGTGCGGGGAAAGCCGTCAAGAAGAAAGCCATTCTCACAATCCGGCTCCTGCAGGCGCTGTTCCATAATTCCCATAATCAGGTCATCCGGTACCAGATCACCAGCCTTCATAAATGCTTCAGCCTGCTTCCCCAGCTCAGTACCTGCCTGCACCGCACCACGTAAAATGTCACCTGTAGAGATCTGCACAGAGCCGTCTAGTTTGGTCAGCTGCTTAGCAACTGTACCCTTTCCCGCACCTGGCGCACCCAAAAGTATTAGCTTCATTATTGATCGCTCCTGATAGTTGTTTTTTTCATTTCATGTTATTTGTAAGGCCAGCGGAAATATAATGCCCTTAGTGGGATATTTCCGCTCAAACCAAGGTCAAAACCGGCGCCATTATACGTGACCTTGAGTGAATCGTCCTCCTGTATAACTATCGGGGTAAAGTGAGATAGAGAGGCGTCTGAAAATCTCTGAATTTTGGCATTTCAAGACCTCATGTAGAACCTTAGGAATAGAGCTATTCTCCTTAAAAATAAAAAACTTAGGATCATATCAATACTGGCAGCCTTGCTGATAACCAGCTGCTCAAGCTCGCCACCAAAGAGCACCGGTAACGCCTGCAACATCTTTGATGAAAAAGATGACTGGTATGAAGCCTCTCAAGAGTCATTTGAGAAATGGGGTGTTCCAATCCATCTGCAACTGGCCATAATCCACCAGGAATCCAGATTCGAACATGACGCCAAACCACCGAGAAAAAAGCTGTTTTGGTTTATTCCCTGGTTCAGGAAATCCTCCGCCTATGGGTATGCCCAGGTCAAAGACTCCACCTGGGATTGGTATCGGCAACAAACCGGCAACCGATGGGCGGATCGAGATGACTATGATGACGCAGTTGACTTCATTGGCTGGTATGCCAACTACAGCAATAAAAAGCTGGGCATCTCAAAGTGGGATCCCTATCGACAGTATCTTGCCTACCACGAAGGTCATGGTGGTTATAAAAAGGGGAGCTACAAGAAGAAACCCTGGCTGATCAAGGTTGCCCGCAAAGTCGAGAAAAACGCTAAGCGTTATCGCGCTCAGATCGCCAGTTGCCGTGCTGAACTTGAACGCGGCTCGGGATGGTGGCCATTTTGACCTGTCGCTCAACTAGTGTACCTCGTCATAGATTCTGTACCATTCAGCGAGTCAGGAAGGGGTTAGCCGCGCCCCGAAGGAAGTGCCCTTGGAGTGCAAGGCATGCCTCGCAGGGAATGGCCCCTCCCTTGCCAAGAGGCATAACGCCGCGGATAACCCCTTCCAGGCTCGCCCGGAGGGAGCCGCCCCAATACGCCAGCCCTGCGTTGTGGCTCTTGTAAAGGGCCTGCCATTCCCTGCGAGCCACGCCTTGATCTGACGTATTGGGGCGGCTCTGAATGGTACAGAATCTATGACGAGGTACACGAGCATCACTTATTTTTGTCCTGATTAGTAACTATTTTCTATTTTAGAAAGCTTGAAATTTGCCGCTATATTTCACTGATAAGGCGTCATGGTTGAATTCCCCCACCGTGGGTATAGAGTTGTCTATATGATTCGGCTACTGATCCTGAGAGAGAGTTTATGCAATCATTAATTTTTTCAATGCTAAACGAGTATTTATAAAAATTAATACTTTCTATTAAACCCATTCCATAGACCAATACTAACCCCAACATTAGAATAAGTATGGTTTCAGTTAGGTTACTCACGTATGACATCTGGTAATGGAAATGGATATTGAGATCGCACTAAACGTAACGACCGCTATCCTATTTATGGGCATCCTAGGCCTATTGCTCTCCTCCATGCTGGTATTTGCCAACAAGAAGCTCTGGGTATTTGAAGACCCTCGTATCGACGAGCTTGAAGGCATGCTGCCTGCCACCAACTGTGGCGCTTGCGGGAATGCGGGTTGTCGCCCCTTTGCTGAGGCATTGATCTCAGGTGAAGTCACTCCGGCTCAATGCACTGTCAGCAGCGCCGACGCCATACAAGAGATTGCGGACTACCTGGGAGTAGATAGTGGCGATGTGATAAAGCGTGTCGCTCGACTGGCCTGCGCCGGCGGTAATCATGTCGCTCGTATGCGCGCCCAATATAAAGGTTTAGAGACCTGCCGTGCCGCAGCGGTAGTTGCAGGTGGCCCGAAAAGCTGCACCTGGGGTTGTATCGGCCTTGCTGATTGTGCCGAGGTGTGTGACTTTGATGCCATTACCATGGACCACTACGGATTACCCGTTGTGGACAATACAAAATGCACCGCATGTGGTGATTGTGTTGACATCTGTCCAAAAGACCTATTTTCGATTCATGACGCATCCCATAGATTGTGGGTTGCCTGTAAAAACCTGGAACACGGCGATATTGCAGAAAATGATTGTGAAGTTGCATGCACCGCTTGTGAGCGCTGCGTAAAAGATTCGCCTGAAGGATTAATTACAATTCAAGACAACTTGGCTGTGATCGACTATAACAAGATTAGTCTAGCCTCCCCGATTGCTACTGAGCGCTGCCCTACAGGGGCTATTGTCTGGCTTGATGAGACCAAAGGTGTTGTAAAAGGACATCAAGCCAAACGTATTGTACGCAAAGAAGCACTACCTATTTGATGGTAGACAGAACCTTAAGCCCATGCTTTTTGTTTTCTCTTGATAACAACCTGTTGTTCTAGAGACAGAAAGTAAATTGCAAACCTAGCAAAGAGAAGTTTCCATGTTCGGTAAGAAAGAAGAGAAGAGCTTCAAATACCCCGGTATCCGTATGGCAATGGATGGTAACGGAGCAGTCATTATGTGTGAGAGGGAAGCCTCTGACGCGGCTGGTGCCTATCCAATCACACCCTCAACACAGATGGGTGAATATTGGGCTGAAGAGACAGCCAAAGGCCATATCAACATCTCAGATCGTTCACTGATTTTTATTGAACCGGAATCAGAGCATGCTGCCGCAGCGGTGACTGCAGGCATGTCCATGACGGGTCTGCGCTCTACCAACTTCTCTTCCGCTCAGGGTGTGGCATTCATGCACGAATCCCTGTACGCAGCTGTAGGTAAACGTCTGCCCTACGTCCTCAATATTGGTTGCCGTGCGATCACTAAGGCCTCACTGAACGTACACTGTGGCCATGACGACTATCACTGTATCGACGACACCGGTTTTTTTCAGGTCTTCGCTAACAACGCACAGGGGGCTGCGGATCTAAATCTGATTGGTCGTAAGATTGCGGAACTCTCCCTTACCCCTGCTGCTGTTGCCCAGGATGGATTTCTCACCACACATTTGATCGAGCCATTAATGGTTCCCGAGCGAGAGATGATCGCTGAGTACCTGGGCCGCCCTGATGATGAGATCGAATGCCCAACACCAGCGCAAAAGCTACTCTTTGGTGAAACCCGTCGTCGTGTACCAGCGATCTGGGACGTGGACAACCCTATGCTCTCCGGTTCTGTTCAGAATCAGGACGCCTACATGCAGACGACTGCTGCTCAACGTCCCTACTTTTTCCAGCATATTCCTGAAATTGCTGACAAAGCAATGGATGATTTCTATGAACTGACTGGTCGTCGCTATAACCGTCTGGGTTGCTACAACACTGAAAAGGCTGACTACCTCATCGTCGGTATGGGTTCGATGATTGTCCAAGCCCATGGCGTTGCCGACTACCTTGAGAAGACCCGCAAGCTGAAAGTCGGTGTTGTCGATATCACCATGTTCCGTCCTTTCCCTGGAGATCTGCTTGGTCAGGTTTTAAAAGGTAAAAAAGGTGTCTGTGTATTGGAACGTACCGACCAGCCTCTGGCCGAAGATCTGCCACTGATGCGTGAGGTTCGCTCGTCAATCTCGAAATGTATCGAAAATGGTCAGGCTAAAGCGGGCAAGCTCGCTCAGCCCTATGAAAAGTATGACAGCTACACCAATTTTGCTGATGCCCCCCACCTCTACTCCGGCGCCTACGGTCTTGGCTCCCGCGACCTGCAGCCGGAGGCCTTGATTGGCGCTGTGGAGAACATGCTCCCAGAGGGTAGCCAACGTAAGTTTTTCTACCTGGGTATAGATTTTGTTCGCGATGCGGAGACGCCAAAGCAAGAGATCCAGCTGCAAAAACTGAAAGAAGCCTATCCAAATATTGCTGATATGGCCCTGCGCGGTTCTGAAAACCCCAACCTGATGCCTGAGGGCTCAATCACTGTGCGTATGCATTCAGTCGGTGGCTGGGGCGCTATCACAACCGGTAAAAACCTGGTCATGACCCTCTATGATCTGTTGGGTTATGAGATCAAGGCGAATCCGAAATATGGTTCGGAGAAAAAGGGACAGCCCACGACCTATTATCTCTCTGCGGCACCTACCCCAATTCCACTCAACTGTGAGTATCACTATGTGGACGTAGTGTTAAGCCCCGATCCAAACGTGTTCGGTCACTCCAATCCCTTATCTGGATTGAAACAGGGTGGAACGCTGATTATCCAGTCCAACCTGGAAACAGCCGATGAGGTTTGGGAATCATTCCCACGTTGGATGCAGCAGCAGGTCATCGACAACGAAATCCACGTCTTTTATGTAGACGGCTTCAAAATCGCCCGTGAAGAAGCCTCAGACGTTGAGCTGCAGCTGCGTATGCAGGGTAATGCTTTCCAGGGTGCATTCTTTGCCGGATCGCCACTTATGGAGATGTCCGGTCTGGATGAGAAAAAACTGTTCTCTGCCATTGAAGCCCAGCTTGAGGCCAAGTTCGGCAACAAGGGACGCCGCGTGGTTGAGGATAATCTGCGTGTGGTACGCCGTGGTTTTGATCAGATTCATGAAATCACCAATAAGGTTGTCGGGGCTACCGCTCAGATGCCGGTAAAGAAAGAACTCGGTATGCCGGTAATGCTCAAACAGCTTCCCGAATCAGAAGGCGGCATCTCCGATGTACACCGCTTCTGGGAGCAGACCGGAAGTTTTTATGCCTCTGGCAAGGGTAACGACAATCTGGCGGACCCCTATCAGGCGCTATCACTGATCCCTGCATCTACCGGCGTTTATCGTGACATGACTCAGATCCGCTTCGACTATCCGAAGTGGGTTGCCGAAAACTGTACCGCCTGCGGAGACTGCTACACCATATGTCCCGACAGTGCCATTCCCGGCCTGGTCAATAGAGTCAGCGATGTCTTCAATACCGCTATCGATCGCATCGAAACAGGCGGTCGCCCGACTCAATATCTACGAAGAGAGAGCCGTAACGTCGAAAAACGTCTGCGGGAATTGCTGAATGATAACGGTGAAGCTGCCGATGTGCGGTCAATGCTGGATCAGGCTGTACTCGAAGTGATTGCTGCGGCTGATGTAGAAGAGCAAGCTCGCGCTGCTCTGGAAGAGGAGTTTGGCCTGTTTCTGCAGACTATGGGCAAGTTCGATTTCTCCGTTACCAAACCCTATTGGGGCAACATGGAGAAGAAGAACAACAACAGCGGTGGCCTCTTCTCCATCACCGTCAACCCTTATACCTGTAAGGGCTGCATGGAGTGTGTCACGATCTGTGAAGATGATGCCCTGGTCGCTACCCTTCAGGATGAAGAGGCAATCCAGAAATTGCGTGATGACTGGAACTTCTGGCTCGATCTTCCAACCAGTGACGCTTCATTTAATCGCATCGATGACCTGGATGAGAAGGTTGGCGCTCTGCAAACCTTGTTGCTGGACAAAGAAAATTACAACTCCATGGTTTGTGGCGACGGCGCCTGCCTGGGTTGTGGTGAGAAGACCATCATCCATCTCTTCACCGCGACTGTAACTGCGTTGATGCAGCCCAGGGTTAAACAGCAGATCGAGAAGATCGATAAGCTGATCGAACAGCTTGAGCAGCACATCAGATTGAAACTGGCAGAAGGCGTCGACCTGAGCAACTCGCAAGCAATTGCAGAGGCCGTATCAGGCGACGATGAGAGTGACCTGACCCTCTCCAACCTCAGTGACAACCTGGACAGTAATCGCGAGAAGACAGTCATTGATCGCGAATGGCTACAGTCGGTGACGCAGCTGCTGGATGAATTGCGTGATCTGAAATGGCGCTACACCGAGGGTGTAACCAATAACGGACGTGCCGAGATGGGTATTGTCAACGCTACGGGTTGTACTTCAGTCTGGGGTTCAACCTATCCCTATAATCCCTACCCTTTCCCTTGGGCCAGCCATCTGTTTCAGGACAGCCCATCAGTTGCCATGGGTCTTTTCGAAGGTCACATGCGTAAGATGGCAGATGGCTTTGGGGCGATTCGTAGAGCTGAGCTTGAACTCTCTGGCAAATTTAACTCTGCGGAACACGATAGCTTCTTCCAGCAGTTCAACTGGAAACAGTTCAGCGAAGACGAATGGCAACTCTGCCCACCAGTTGTCTCGGTCGGTGGTGATGGCGCGATGTATGACATCGGCTTCCAGAACCTCTCCCGTGCATTGGCATCGGGTATGCCGATCAAGGTCCTGGTACTGGATACTCAGGTCTACTCCAACACTGGTGGCCAGGCCTGTACCTCCGGCTACATTGGCCAGGTAGCGGATATGAGTCCTTACGGCAAAGCCATGAAAGGTAAGGAGGAGATCCGTAAGGAAGTCTCGCTGATTGGTATCGCTCACAGAACAACTTATGTGCTGCAGAGTGCGATCAGTAATACCACGCACTTGTTGGAAGGTTACATCGATGGTCTCAACAGTCGCCGTCCGGCTCTGTTCAACATCTATGCTGTATGTCCACCGGAGCATGGCGTCGGTGATGACATCGCCTACAAACAATCCAAGATGGCTGTTGAGTCTCGCGCCTATCCGTTGATGAAGTATGACCCTGATGCGGGTGACACCATCGAAGAGTGTATCGATCTGGAAGGCAACCCGGCCCTGGATGACGATTGGCCAACCTATACCATCGACTATCTCAACGAGAAAGGTGAAGAATCCAAACTGGAAGTACCGATGACCTTCGCTGACTTTGCCGTCACAGAAGGACGCTTCCGCAAACAGTTCCGCATGGCACCACCAGAGACCTGGAATGATGACATGGTCCCGATGGAAGAGTTCCTTGACCTGGATATGGATGACCGTGAAGGCAAATTCCCGTATATCTGGGGCGTCGACAGTAAGAACCGTTTAATGCGTATCATCTGTGCTCCGGAAATCGCAAACTCCTGTGACGAGCGCCGTCAGTTCTGGCATCAACTCAAAGGCATTGCCGGCGAGATGAACAAGGTTGACGTGGATGCACTGGTTGATCAGGCCAAGGTCGATATGGCCAACCGACTCAGCTCTACCCTGCTCTCCATGGCAGCAAGTGGTAATGCCGGCGCTTTGGCAGGATCTATATCTGCCAATGGCAGCACTACAGCTGCTGATGGTGGCAATGGTGCAGCAGCAGACTATGAACCGGTTTGGATAGAGACGCCTGAATGCACCGCCTGCGATGAGTGTATCGAGATCAATCCTAAGATCTTCTCTTATAATGACGAGAAGAAAGCGGTTATCGTCGACCCCAAAGGTGGTCAGTTCAAGGATATCGTAAAGGCCGCTGAGAAGTGTACAGCTGCCTGTATCCATCCAGGAACCCCCTGGAATTCATCTGAAAAAGATCTGGACAAGTTCGTCAAACGTGCAGAGAAATTTCAGTGATTCTTAGGCCTGGGTCTACCAGTATGATCATCAACAATAACAGTGGGCGGAGCTTCGGCTCCGCCTGTTGAAGAAATCAGAAAGCTATGGGATTGTTCGACCTGCTGTTTGGGCAGAAAGGTTTTACTCACGGAATCCATCCACCCTATCATAAGGATACGGCGGATAAACCGATCCGTCGTCTACCCTTTCCGCCACAATTGGTATTGCCGCTGGATCAACACATCGGTAAACCAGCTCTACCTCTGGTTCACAAAGGCCAGGAGGTTGTGCGTGGTGAGCCGATAGCGAAAGCCGATGGCAACTTTTCGGTACCACTGCACGCGCCCGCCACCGGCAGGATACGCGGCATAGAGTTAATGCCGACGCCTAAAGGCCCAAAAACAAATGCCATCGTTATTGATGTCTACGAAGGTTCAACACAGGAAGTGCTCTGGGAACAACCCCGGGACATGAGTGAGTTGAATCCGGATGAGATCATTCAGGCGATCCAGGATAGCGGCATGGTGGGTCTGGGCGGTGCAGCCTTCCCCTCCCACATGAAACTGACTATTCCGCAAGATAAAGAAGTCGATACACTGGTTATCAACGGATGTGAATGTGAACCCTATCTGACCTGTGATCACCGTATCATGCTGGAGCACCCGAAGGCGCTGTTACGCGGCATCCGTTATGCCATGCGTGCTACCGGGACCCAGAAAGCGATCATCGGTGTGGAAGACAACAAGATGGATGCGGTGGAGGTACTCAAGAGCCACCTCTCCAAAGGAAGCCCGGTTGAGGTAAAAGCAGTAGAGACAAAATACCCGCAGGGCTCTGAAAAGATGTTGATTAAATCTGCGCTCAACCGGGAAGTCCCTACCGGCGGCTTACCATCCGATATTGGCGTGGTGGTCAACAATGTAGGTACTCTGGCAGCTCTCGGTGATCTGCTGCCCCAAGGTCGAGGTTTGATCGAGCGGGTAATTACCGTCGCTGGCCCGGGAATTGGTAAACCGGCGAACTACCTGGTTCCTCTGGGCACTCCGATCAGACATATCCTGGAGCACGTTGGCTACGAAGGCTCTCGTACCGAATTCATTTTAGGCGGCCCGATGATGGGGCCTGCTGTTTCGGCCCTGGACACCCCAATTACCAAAGGCACCTCTGGTCTACTGGTACTCAATGAGCCCTCCATAGAGGATGAGAGCCATAAAATCTGGCCCTGCATTCGATGTGCCCGTTGTGTCAATGCCTGCCCCATGCATCTCAACCCCTCAATGCTGGGGTTGCTTGCAGCCAAGCGAAAATATGAGGAGATGGGTCTGGACTATCATCTGAACGACTGTTTCGAATGTGGCTGTTGCTCCTATGTCTGCCCATCGAACATTCCGCTAGTACAGTATTTCCGTATCGCAAAAGCGATCAACCGGGAGCAGGCTGCTTAACCCGGATAGCCGATGTTATAGAGCTAAAAATAAACATGAGTAAAAAACCAACCATTGAATTGCGCACATCTCCTCATGCTCATGCTGGGGAAGATGTCGTTATCATCATGCGCAATGTGGTCTACGCCCTGTTACCCATCTGCGCCTTCACCATCTGGCAGTTTGGCCTCAGCGCGCTGGCCCTGTTAGTTGTTGTTACAGCTACCTGCCTGCTCAGTGAGCGTATGTTCAATAAGTTAAGTGGCAAACCCAACAGTCTTGGGGATTGGTCTGCAACCATCACCGGTCTTCTGTTGGCTATGACTCTACCACCAGGCTTTCCCTTGTGGATGGGTGTGGTTGCCGGTTTTATCGCAGTTGCTCTGGGCAAGGCGATGTTCGGTGGCCTGGGCATGAATGCAATGAATCCTGCATTGATTGGACGAGCCTTTGTTCAGGCTGCCTTTCCTGTCGCAATCACAACCTGGACTCCTGCCCTCTTCGAAGGTAGATTCAGCCAATTCATTCCAACCACCCTCACCCCGCCTTTCCTGCAACCACCAACCATTGGAGAGTGGGTATCAGAAGTAACAGTTGATGCCTTTAGTGGCGCAACCCCCCTGGCACTACAAAAATTCGAAGGCGTGGTAACCGAACATCTGGATCTTCTACTGGGGACCACAGCAGGATCTGCCGGTGAAACATCCGCTATTCTTATCCTTGCTGGTGGACTCTATCTTGCTGCAAGGCGAATGCTTGATTGGCGTATTCCGTTGATGGTTCTTCTTGGTGCAGCGATTACTGCAGGCATCTTCTTTCTAATCGATCCTTCACGCTATCCAGATCCACTATTCGTCCTGCTCTCTGGTGGATTGATGCTGGGTGCCTGGTTTATGGCCAGTGATATGGTTGGCTCCCCTGTGACACCACTGGGCGTAATCATTTATGGATTATTGATCGGTGCGCTAACCGTGATCATTCGGCTATTCGGCGGTCTCACCGAGGGCGTGATGTACGCTATCCTGCTCGGGAATGCCGCAACACCTTTGATTGATCAGATCACCCAACCGAGGGTTTTCGGGCAACAGAGGACAAGCAAGTGAATACCCCTGAAGCTCAAGCCATACCCCCTTCAACACCTGCAGGTCCAATGATCCGTACCCTGATGGGTATAGCCATGCTATCCGGATTCCTGGTTGTGCTGACCTATCAGCTGACCAAACCCATAATTGCTGAAAACCAACGCAGGGCTACTGAAGCTGCGGTATTTCAAGTCATACCCGGTGCGGTATCACGGCGTGATTTCGTGGTCAATGAATCCGGCCTGGTCGCTGTTACCCCGGATACCCCGGCGGAAGGCACACTGATCTATGCTGGGTATGATAGTAATGGCGCATTGAAAGGCGTTGCTGCCAAAGCCGCGGCTCAGGGATACGCGGACATGATCTACCTGCTCTACGGTTTTGACCCTGCCTGTGAATGTATTCGCGGCATCAAGGTTTTGAAACTGGCCGAAACCCCAGGATTGGGAGACAAGATCATTACCGATGATAATTTCGTCGCCAATTTCGATGCCCTGGAGGCAAAGTTAAACCAGCAGGGTGATGGGCTGGCCAATGAAATCACAACGGTAAAACACGGCACAAAAAAGAATCCGTGGGAAATTGATGCCATATCCGGGGCTACCATCTCTTCGAAGGCGGTCGGAAAGGCACTTAATCAATCGTCAAAACAGCTGCTTCCACAGTTGATGCCCAACCTGGATGTTTTGACTGAGGCTCCACCTCAGATAGATGAGCCGGAATCATGATCAAAAAGTTTGGATCTGTGCACTATATGCTTGATTCCTTTGATCGTGAGCAAGGAAAAGTAGAGACCTGTTGATCGACAATTACTGATTAGAACTGACTGGCAAATATGGCAAAGAAACAAGACAACACCATAACATGGGAAACCTTCAACGAAGGCCTGTGGCGAGATAATCCCGTGTTCGTCATGCTGCTGGGCATGTGTCCGGTTCTGGCTGTGACTAACTCTGCCATCAATGCCCTTGCAATGGGCGTTGCCACCATGTTTGTGCTCCTCGCCTCCGGCACACTGATCTCTTTGCTCAGGCACAGTATCCCCAAACAGGTTCGTATAGCCACTTACATCGTAATCATCGCCACCTTTGTCACCATTGTCGACTACACCATCCAGGCGATATCACTGGATCTCTATAACGCCCTTGGCGCATTTATCCAATTGATTGTGGTGAATTGCATGATTCTCGGGCGCGCGGAAGCCTATGCCTCCCGAAATCCCCCTTTGAAAGCGATCGTCAACGCAACCGGCATGGGTATCGGATTTACCTTTGCCCTGCTCTGCCTGGGAGTAGTTCGTGAGATTCTGGGGGCTGGCAGTCTGTTTGGTTTTGATCTGTTCGGGCCACGGTTCGAGCCTTGGGTAGTGATGGTTCTGCCTGCAGGGGGGTTTCTTGTACTGGGAGCCTGGCTGCTGTTTTTTGAATGGCTGAAACAGCGTAAAACTGATTCAGAACTTAATCCGGCCGCAGAAACATGATCAAATCAGTCAACAACATATGTGCGAAAAAAGCGCAGATTATTCCGACTGATCAAAAGTCAATTGATCGGCCCATGATGATTCAACCCTATTTCTCTGCAGTGTGACCAATATGGCAACAGAAAACCTCAGCTTCATATTTCTCAATGCTGTACTGGCAAATAATTTTGTTCTTGCTCTGTTTCTGGGGTTGTGTCCATTTCTTGGTGTATCAGGAAAGATCAATACCGCCCTGCCAATGGGACTGGCGACCATGTTCGTGATGCTGGTCAGTTCAGTCTGTGCCTATATGATCAATCAGGTACTGGTTGCCTTTGATATCGAGTTTCTGCGACTGATTGCCTATATCGCTGTCATTGCCAGTGCGGTACAGCTGGTTGAGATGACCCTGAAAAAGTTCTCTCCTGGGCTATTTCGCTCACTGGGAATCTTTCTTCCTTTGATCACAACCAACTGTGCAATCCTCGGCCTCGCTCTGTTTCAGACTTTTAAAGAGTATAATTTTCTACAATCCCTGGTTTATGCCCTGGGAGCAGGTACTGGTTTTATTCTCGCCATCCTTTTGATGGCCGGATTACGAGAGAAACTGGAACTTTCGACCATGCCAAGTATCACCCAAGGCGCTGCGGTCAGTTTAATGTTGGGCGGCCTGCTATCCCTCTCATTCATGGGCTTCGCCGGACTTGGAGGCTGATTTGATGATCGATTATCTCATCGCCATGACCATTATCCCCATTTTGTTACTGGGCTGGCTGATCGTTCAGTCCATCACGCGACACTATTCTAAGCTGCATCCAGAACATGGTCCTCACAAGGAAGAGGGCACAGGTTGCGGTAAAAGCTGTCTGTGCAGCGGTAACAGCTGCCAGCGTCAAGGAGACCACCTCAGAGGTTAAATGTAATGAATGAGCCATCCAACCAATCTAAAAGCCGAGGGCAAGCGGTGAATGAACAAATAATCTGGTTCGAAAACCTGAAAATGGGCGATGTTGATCAGGTTGGCGGTAAAAACGCCTCCTTGGGTGAGATGATCAGCGGTCTGGCAGATGCCGGAGTTTCTGTACCCGGTGGCTTTGCCACCACGGCACATGCCTTTCGCGAATTTCTGCGCCATAACCGGCTTGCAGAGAGAATCGACCCATTGTTGCAGCAGCTTGATGTAAGTGACGTAACTGCGCTTGCTGAAGCGGGCAAGACAATCCGTGAATGGGTGGTGGAAGCTGATTTTCCCGAAGAGCTGGAGAATGCGGTCACTGCTGCATACAAAAAGCTAAGCGGTGCTGCAGATGCAGTGCCTTCCGTGGCAGTCCGCTCTTCTGCGACAGCTGAAGATCTGCCCGATGCCTCATTTGCCGGTCAACAAGAGACCTTTCTGAATGTCGATGGACTGGAGAGTGTGCTGATCGCCATCAAAGAGGTATTCGCTTCGCTCTATAATGACAGGGCTATCTCCTATCGGGTTCATCAGGGCTTCGCCCATGAGGATGTCGCTCTTTCAGCGGGCATACAGCGAATGGTACGTTCGGATATCGGATCTGCCGGTGTTATGTTTACCCTCGATACAGAGTCCGGATTCAAGGATGCAGTATTCATCACCAGCTCTTATGGTCTGGGAGAAACAGTAGTTCAGGGTGCAGTGAATCCTGATGAGTTCTATGTCCATAAGGGTAATATTGAGGCAGGCAGACCCGCCATTCTGCGTCGTAATCTAGGCAGCAAAGCGATCAAGATGGTGTATGGTGAGGCGGGTGAAGAGCGGGTCAAGACAGTCGATGTGGATCAACAGGATCAGCGCCAATTCTCGCTCACCAGTGAACAGATCGAAAGTCTTGCCAAGATGGCCGTTACCATCGAAAAACACTATCAACGCCCGATGGATATCGAATGGGGCCTGGATGGCAATGATGGTCAGCTCTACATTCTTCAGGCCCGCCCTGAAACTGTTGAGAGTCGGGTCGACACCGCTTCAGTGGAACGCTTTAAATTAGAGCAGAGTGGTGGCAAGGTATTGGCTCAGGGTCGTGCTATCGGACAGCGTATCGGTAGTGGTGTGGCCAAGGTCATCAATGACTCCAGCGAGATGGCCAAAGTCGAAGCCGGTGATGTGCTGGTTACTGACATGACCGACCCTGACTGGGAGCCGGTGATGAAAAAAGCCTCAGCCATTGTCACCAATCGTGGCGGACGTACCTGCCATGCAGCGATTATCGCCCGTGAGTTGGGCATCCCTGCGGTAGTAGGTTGTAATGACGCCACTGAAATCCTGCAGGAAGGCCAGGAAGTAACGGTCTCCTGTGCTGAAGGCGATGACGGTTTCATCTACGAAGGTTTGCTGAAATTTTCAGTTACTCAAGGGGATGTCACCAGTCTGCCGGAAGCCCCGGTGAAGATCATGATGAATGTGGCCAATCCGAGCCGCGCCTTTGCCTTCAGCCGTATTCCCAATGGCGGCATCGGTCTGGCGCGTCTGGAATTCATCATCAATACCACCATTGGTGTCCATCCCCGCGCTCTGATGGAGTTCGGAAGTCTACCGGAGGATATCAAGGCCAAAGCTCAGGAGCAGATGGACGGATACGACGATCCTGTTGAGTTTTATGTAGAGAAATTGGTGGAAGGTATCTCCACACTGGCTGCCGCCTTTGAAGGCAAGCCGGTAATCGTGCGTATGTCAGATTTCAAATCCAATGAGTACGCCAACCTGATCGGCGGTAAGCTCTATGAGCCCTCTGAAGAGAATCCGATGATCGGCTTCCGTGGTGCCTCTCGTTATATCTCTGAGAGTTTCAGACCCTGTTTCGAGCTTGAATGCCGGGCACTCAAGCGGGTTCGGGAAGAGATGGGCTTCACCAATGTGGAGATCATGATTCCATTTGTTCGCACCTTGGATGAGGCCGCAGGTGTGATGCATCTACTGGCAGAGAATGGTCTTAAACGGGGTGAAAATGACCTTCGTGTAATCATGATGTGTGAATTGCCGTCGAACGCGGTTCTGGCTGATGAGTTCCTGGAGTATTTTGATGGTTTCTCTATCGGCTCCAATGACATGACCCAGTTGACCCTGGGACTTGACCGGGATTCCGGACTGGTTGCAGGCAGCTTTGATGAACGCAACCCAGCCGTAAAGAAGATGCTCAGCATGGCCATTCAAGCCTGTAATAAAGCGGGTAAGTATGTGGGTATCTGTGGCCAGGGGCCATCTGACTACCCCGATCTCGCCGAATGGCTGGTTGAACAGAAAATTGCCAGCATATCACTCAACCCCGATACTGTTATCGATACATGGCGACTATTGGCTGGCGTGAAAAGCTAGTCCAACCTCTGGGGGGGCATGCCCCCCCAGTTGAAATGGTTTCGCAATCTCACCCCTCTTTTGCTTGAATAGAAAATCCGATGAAGCGCACTGTCTATTTCCTGGCTGACCATACAGGCATCACCGTCGAAGCAATGGGACGCTCTCTGCTGAGTCAATTTGATGGATTTGAGTATGAGACGGTACATTGGCCGTTCATCGACAACCTTGATAAAGCCAGACGGGTCGCTGAGCGAATCAATCAGACAACCATTGAATCTGGTCAGAAACCGATTGTCTTTACAACACTGGTTGATCCTTCGATCCGGGACTATTTCAAGACCCTCGATGTACCGGTAATGGATTTTTTCGAAACCTTCACTGTTCGCTTGGAAGATGAGCTGAAGCTGCCCTCCTCCCATGCCTTGGGCAGATTTCATACAACAAATAACGGGCGCGCCTATGATCAACGCATCCATGCCGTCAATTTTGCGCTCAACAATGACGATGGTGCAATCACTAAAAACTACGAGACAGCAGACCTGATACTGGTTGGCGTTTCACGCAGTGGAAAAACCCCAACCTGCCTGTTTTTAGGTCTCCAACACAGTATTCTGGCTGCCAACTATCCCCTTACCGACGACGACCTGCACAGCGATCTACTACCCAAAACCCTGACAACCTATCGGGACAAACTGTATGGCCTGACCATCGACCCCCATCAACTGCAACGTATACGTCAGGAGAGACGCCCAGGCCGACGCTACTCCTCTCTGGAGCAGTGCAAGATGGAGGTAAAGTTGGCTGAAGGTCTGTTTAAGCACTATAACATCCCATATCTTGAGACAACTTCTATGTCTATTGAGGAGATCTCAGCGAGACTGATGCAGCATATTAAACGTGTGGCCTGACCCATTCTCGACAACTTGCTGCGACAGCATCAATAAATGAGGTTATAATCTCACTCCCTTGGACACCCCAAGCGCAATAATCATACCAATATAAACACGTACTACTCCTTCTGAATATATTGGATCATCGACTTGATAAACTGGCTGGTTAGACTATTTCGCAAAGCGCCTGTACCGATCTCCATCAAATGGACGATCTATATTGGCACCCTGATCACACTGGTCATGGGTATACTCGGCTGGTTCCTGATAACTCAGCAGACCAGCTTCCATATGCGGGAAGTCAAGGGTTTCGGTGAGGTTCTGGTTGAGCAGTTGGCACACTCTGCCAGTGAACCACTGCTGGCTGATGATCAATTCAACCTGCAAGGCCTGGTAAGCCGCCAGACCCAGAATGACAATGTCGTGGGTGCTGCAATCGTACCCACAGATAAAAACTGGGTCATTTCCGGAAATGTACCGCATCAGCTGCCCACCGCCGATGAGCTTACACCGATGATCTGGTCCTGGCGGGACGAGGATAACAGACGACACCCGGCAATCACCTTTTTCAGTCCCATAAACTTCCGGGATGTCATTGCGGGTCATGCAATGATCACCCTCGATCGGGCATTCCTCGACCGCAATCAGGAACGAACCATACGCATTATCAGCTTTGCCACCATCGGTCTGATTCTAATCGCAGGCATCCTCTCCTATGTATTGAGTAAGCGCCTGAGCCGCCCCATCACCCTACTCGCCCAGGCAGGCCTGCAACACCCTGAAGCGGGTCTGATGATCTTCGAGGGTGATGAAAAGCGAAAGGATGAGATAGGCCAGGTCTATGCCCATTTCGAACGAATGTCAGCGGGCATGCTGGAAAAGCGTCAGGTCGAGGACGCCCTGTCCCGTTATGTCTCCCCGGTTGTTGCGGACAAGATCCTCTCCAATCTCTCCCAGCCCCGACTGGCCAACCAGGAGATGGTTGGGAGTGTACTGTTCTGTGACATTGTCGGTTTTACTCAGCTCTCAGAGGACCTGCCAGCGGATGAGGTGGCCTCATTACTCAATCTCTATCTCGGTGTTATTGCTGAAGCAGCACACCGCTGCCGCGGCGTGGTGGATAAATTCATCGGTGACAGTGCTATGATCCTGTTTGGAGTGCCGGAAGCGGATATGGAACATGGCCTGCAAGCGGTACGCTGTGCCTGGTTGATTCAAGCCCTGGTCCGCCATATCAACAAACAGCGCAGACAAGAGGGCAAAGAGCCGATAATGCTTCGCATCGGCATCAACAGTGGTGTCATGCTTGCGGGCAATATCGGCATTCCTGATAGATTGGAGTACACCGTTGTGGGAGATAGTGTAAACCTGGCTTCTCGCTTGTGTGGCGCAGCTCCGGCAGATGGCATTATGATGAGTCAGACCACAGCAGAATTCCCAGGAGTCAGTGAGATGGTGGAACTGCACCAACAACCTGAATTAAAGATCAGGGGTAAAAAGCATCTCGTCACCCCCTCAATCGCGGGAACACCATCGCGAGAATTTGGTCAATGGTTGATGCGCACTATGGCCTATATTTTGAATAAACACTCTGGATGAACTCCTCACTAAGCATTTACACACTCTGCTTCTGTCAGATACTCCTAAGCGGATGCCAGCTGCTCGAAACCCGAGAACCCCCTGCACCTGTCGAGGAGGATTCTCTGAATTACAGCCGTCAACTGGTAGCCAAAGGGCGTTATAGTGAAGCAATTCAGCTGCTTAACGAAGCCAGTCTCGGAAAGAATAAGAACCAAAGCTACATCAATGAACTGAAAAACCTTCGTGGGCAACAGAAGGTTATAGAAGAGGAGCTGAACGACCAGCTTCTGATCAGTAATACCTCTGCCCTGAAGAATCAATTGCCTATCCTGGAAAAGCTCACCAAATCCAGTTCAAATCCTCAATATGAGCAGTTGTTGACCCAGACTAGAGCCCAACTACAGAGTATGCGCAGAGCCCTCTCCGAATGTGGCTGGCGCCACTATAAACGAAACAATGCTCTGGCCAAGGATTGCCTGAGCATCGCCCTCTCCCTTGAGCTGGATGATTCTGATCAAAACCTGATGGACCATTTGCTGAGGGAGCAGAGCCAAAACAAGAAGGCGCTGGAGAAAAAAGAGAAGACGAATCGCCAAAAACGCTGGAGCAAGCGAATGAACAAGCGACTTGCCGAGGCCAGCAGACTATCAGAGAGCGGCCAGCTGAGAGATGCAAAAAACACCCTCAAGGCGATTCTGAAAGATGCACCCAAAAACGCGAAAGCCAAGGAGATGCTGAATAGGGTCAATATGCAGCTTGAAAGGTATATCGAGAACCTGCTCAGCGCAGGAGATCGCCTATACAGGGATGGTGAAATTGAAAGCGCTAAGGCAACCTGGCGTGCTGCTCTGGCCCTCGACCCCCAGGATCAACGAGCAAAAGATAAGATTCAACGAGCCCAGCGAGTACTTAATAACCTGGAAAACCTACGCAAAACAAATTAATCACCATGCCCATGAAGAACTAGTGGGCTCTATTTCATCAATCCGCTATAATCGCGCCCTTTGGCTCTTCAGATACTCCTCTCTGTGGCCAATGAGAATCACCTTCGATTATATAACCGCTGCTGAGAATCATAATCTTGCCAGACAGGTATGTTAGTCGAAGCAAAACAGACTAGGGCCTGCTAACACTAATCGAAGCGGCTCTAGCTTAACCACGAATTTTTCCTGTATGAACAATGTGATGAGACAATCAGACTTAACCAACACCGGATTAGTGTTTCGCTCTATTCTCCCTCTGATCATCACTGTTCTGTTCTCATCATCTGCCTATAGCAAAGATTGGCTGCCAACAAGTCCGGTCTCATTTTACGAGACTGAACTGGAGCGTAAATCACTTTTCGCGCATGCCTCCACGTATGGGCTGACAAAAACCCTCGCCTTGAATAGCCCAGAGGAAAAGATCGACCGGCCCTACGGATTCGGCAGAGAACTCAATGATAACAGCCCGGAAGACTATCCCGGCCTTAAAAAGGATGCGGCCTATTTTTTCGGTTACCAGTTCTTTATCGTAGGTCTGCTCTATGTCCTTCCTGAAGATATCTCCGCCTGGACAGACGAACAGAAAGAGGACTATACAGTTAGTAAATGGTGGGAAAATGTAACTCACCCCCGCTGGGATCCTGATGAGTGGTATATCAACTATATCCTCCATCCCTACTGGGGCATGACCTATTATACCCGTGGCAGGGAACGTGGACTCAGTGAAACTGGTGCGTTCTGGTACTCCTTTACCCTTTCAGCAATCTATGAATTTGGACTTGAGGCACTGTTCGAACCCGTTTCGATTCAAGATATGATTTTCACACCAGGTGTAGGATCGTTGTTGGGATGGTATTTCGAAGACACCCGACGGGAGATTAAGAGCCAGTCATCCTTCAGCTTTTGGGATAAAACCGTTCTCGTCCTGACTGATCCACTAGGTTCCCTCAACAGCGTAGTGGATGGTTTTATTGAGAATGATAGTGAACTGGAACTACGCTCTTTCTATCGCAGCCCAAACTTCGGAACGCTGGACAACATGCAATGGAATGACCCCTATCGTCAGAGAGTCGACCCAATCGTTAAAGACTATATCGGCCTGCAACTCACTGTACACTGGCAATGACATTAATCCTCATGTACTAAAGCATGAGATAGAAATAATTTAAAAATTCATTTGCTGATTAGCTAAATATCGCAGGCTGGAACCATGCCCCACAAGATAGGGTAAAACAGCAACAAACCCCTCCCCTTATTTCTTTTTAAGACACACACTAATCGCGAATAAGATACCCATAAAAACAAAAAATAGTATCTGCTATCCAGAAAGAAATAATAGCTCTAATTCAAATCAATCCACCTTTGTAACGATGCTCAGAATTAAAGAAAAAGACAACAATAGAGGCCTCAAAGAAACTACATATTGAATATTCCAAACAAAGTTATTTTAGCCTTATTACATTCCCATACACCTATCATGATCTGCTCTGTAATTATAATGAACAGTTAAGCTAAATCATTAACAAACACTCTCTGCCAACATAAGCATAATCTCTACCCGATAGATATATATAAATCTCGTTTCTAGAATTACTCTAAGAATAGTTCCAGTATTTTAAGAAATAAATAACAATATGTTTAAGCAGGATTTATTTCTCTAAATATTAAATTAACACAGACAAAAACACCACACTTTTACCATCATGATTGAAAAATATTACTTTTTATTGCAGACAATCTGATACAGAAAACCATGTAGAGATTGAGATCAGTATTAGTAAGACTTTGTTTATCAAGATACCCTTAATATTTAAATTCATATTGTTTGATCCACATCAATATATAAATAATTTTATGCGAATAGAATCGCTGCCGAAAAAGCATGAATCTCAGACTATATATGATAAATGGAAATCAACAATTAATTCTTAGCCCAATACTTAATGGTTTGCTGATGTGACTAACACCAAAGATCAAGAAACACTCATGGAAGACAACACCTCTGGGACAATCAACTTAAATCTAAAGTTATTCTTAGAATAAATCTAGATTTAGGTTTTTTATGGACAACTATTTTAAGAAGAGAAAAACTTTTATGATACTTTCTATCTGGCAAGAGCCAATTACTTTTCGCTTGTCAATCATCATTGATTAACAAACAAGCACTCAGCACAATCAGATTAAACAAAGCAATATAAATATAAGGTTGCGGATCTATCATACAGACAATGCAACTATTATTATTTTTCATTGAATAAAGCGACACACATACTTATTCAGAAAAAATCCTTAATACCGAATAATCAATGGCTTTCAATCTGAAAGATATTGAAAACCAAGGCGCTTTGAATTCAGGAATTTAAAAAAACCATAAAAATTCCTTCATCATTGAAAGAAAAGGGAAACGAGGTACAAGATGAACACCAATCAACCATTTAATTCAGAATCAGTCATCACCGATTCAGCTTTAACATCAACACAATTACATGAACCCCTTGCGATTGTAGGCATTGGCTGCCGCTATCCTGGCGGATCTACTACCCCTGACGAATTCTGGAAGATGCTTGGAACAGGTTTAGACGCAATCTGTGATGTCCCCCCTGAAAGGTGGAATATCGACCGCTACTACAGCTCAGATGTTGGCACACCAGGAAAGATGTATGTCAAACAGGGCGGATTTCTTAAGGAACCCATAGATAAGTTCGACGCCGCTTTCTTTGGTATATCTCCTCGCGAAGCTATATATATAGATCCCCAACAACGGCTTCTTATGGAAGCAGCCTGGGAGGCCATGGAGGATGCTGGCATCTCTTCGGCTGATCTCGCCGGATCAAACACAGGTGTCTATTGTGGCGCTTTTACCCTCGATAGCATGCTCTTGCAGATGAGTCCGCTAAACAGATCCACCAGCGGAACAAACTCTGCCACTGGCGCATCTATGACCATGATCGCTAACAGGATTTCATATTGCTTTGATCTGCGTGGACCAAGCTTCACCTTAGATACCGCTTGCTCCTCTTCCCTGGTGGCCACCCATCTGGCATGTCATGCGATCTGGCGAGGTGAATGTTCCGCTGCCTTGGTTGGTGGTGCAAACGTTATGATCTGTCCTGAGTACCCAACGCTGATGTCCAAAGGACATTTTCTTTCCCGTGATGGACGCAGTAAAAGTTTTGACTCAAGGGCGGATGGTTATGCACGCGGAGAAGGTGCCGGTATGGTACTCATCAAACCACTTTCAAGCGCTCAACGCGACGGTGACCATATCTACTCCCTTATCCGTGCCACTGGTGTCAACCAGGATGGTCGGACCGATGGCATTACCGTGCCAAATCCAGAGTCACAGGAGAATCTGATCCGTGATGTCTATACGAAAAGTGGCGTGCCTTTCAAGGATGTTCGCTATGTCGAAGCCCATGGAACCGGCACCACAGTGGGTGACACTGTCGAAGCTGGCGTACTGGGACGAACCATAGGTGCCGGCAGGAAAGGTGATGAGCAGTGTCTGGTGGGATCCGTCAAGGCGACGATTGGCCATCTTGAGGCTGGGGCTGGCGTGGCTGGCCTGGTTAAAGCATCACTGTGTCTAAAAAACAATGAGGTTCCACCACAGGCCAATCTGATTGAACCTAACCCAAATATTCCCTTTGATGACCTTGGCATTCGCCTACCGCGAGCAAAGGAGAAGTTACCTGAGGATGACCGACCAGTCTATGTCGGCATCAACTCCTTTGGCTATGGCGGAACCAATGCCCATGTAATCCTTGAACGTGCGCCAACCCAGGTTATGCTGGATGATGATACCACCCGGCCTGAACAACAAGCAGAAATTCTTACGCTTTCCGCACGGGATCCAGCAGCGCTGACCGAACTTGCTCAATCCTATGTTAAATTCCTTTCATCTAATGATGTCCCTGCACTTCATAATATCTCGTTTTCATCTGCCGTTCGCCGTGCACACCATGAACACCGTCTGGCCATCGTCGCATCATCACTGGAAGAGTTGGAAACCGAACTTCTCGACTATGCCGAGTCAGGGATCAGCTCTCAATCATGTGTTGGAAGAAGCCAGACACGTTCGCAGAGTAAGCCTGTCTTCGTTTTTAGCGGCATGGGTCCACAATGGTGGGCGATGGGCCACGAGCTTTTCGAGAGTGAACCTGTCTTCCGCGAAACAGCCAAGGCCATAGACAACATCTTCCAGTCTCTCGCTGGATGGTCGATTCTGAACGAGATGCAAGCGGAAGAGTCGGAGTCGAGGATAGAGGAGACCCAGATAGCCCAGCCTGCTAATTTCCTACTTCAGGTCGCACTCAATGATCTATTGCGCTCCTGGGGTGTTGAACCCTCAGTCATCGTTGGCCACAGTGTGGGTGAAGTAAGTGCTGCTTATGTCTCTGGCGCACTCAGTCTCGAAGATGCCGTTCGTGTCAGCTACCATCGGAGCCGCCTGCAACAGAGCGCTGCCGGACAAGGTAAAATGTTGGCAGTCGGGCTCAGTGCCGATGAAGCTATCGCTTTGATCGAAGACAAATCAGATCTTATTTCAATTGCCGCTGTGAACGGCGCCACTGCTGTCACCCTGTCGGGTGATTCAGATGCACTTGCCTCTGTGGCCGAATCACTGACGGAAAAGCAAATCTTCAACCGTTTTCTCCGTGTGGAGGTGGCTTACCACAGCCCACAGATGGAACCATTGAAAGCGGATATGATTGAAGCACTGAAGGATATCAAACCGCAAACTCCGACTACCCCACTCTACTCTACAGTCACAGGTGCACTGGTAGAAGGTCCCGATTTAGATGCCAATTACTGGTGCGACAACATCCGCAAGCCTGTGCTGTTTGCCAAGGCAATCGGAGAAATCCTTAGCGCAGGTTCTGAGGCATTCCTCGAAGTGGGTCCCCATCCTGTTCTTGGTGGATCAATCAAGGAGGCTGTCAGGAGCCAGGGAAAACCGGAGATTGTGATATCTACTCTGAAGCGTGAATCCGACGAGCGAACCATGATATTGCTCGCCCTGGGTGGATTGCATGTCAATGGCTATTCAGTTGACTGGCGGGCGGTGACCGGAAAAGGTGCCAGCTATGTAAAATTACCAACCTATGCCTGGCAGAGAGAGCTTTACTGGAACGAAACCATCGTATCGAAACATGACCGTACCGGTGAGGTTGATCATCCACTGCTTGGTCTGCGGTCGTTTGCCCCTACACCAACCTGGCAGAGTGAACTGAATCGAGAAATGACCTCCTATGTGGAAGATCACATCGTTGAAGGGGCAGTCATATTTCCAGCAGCAGGCTACATTGAGCAGGGACTCGCCATTCAGTCACTGATTAACGACAGCGAATCCGGGACACTTGAAGATATCGAGTTCCAACGCGCCCTGATGCTTCAGGGCAAGGGTGAGCCGATTCTAAGAGCAACCTTCGATGAAGATAAAAGTGAATATCATATCTATACACGAAGGGAGGAAGATGGTTGGAACTGGACGCTTCATGCCAATGGACGAATTTTAAATTCTCCACCGCTAGCTGCTGAGCCTATCCCCATGGAAGAGATTCAGCTCCGGTGCAGTACCACTGTAGACACGGAAAAACTCTACTCACGCTTAAGCGAACACGGTCTGCAATACGGACCTATGTTTCAGAGAATCCGAAATCTATGGCGGGGTGACGGGGAAGTACTCTCTGAAATTGAACCATTGAGCGATCAGAGCAGTGAGTCAGCCTATCATCTGCACCCGGTGGTGTTAGACGCCGCTTTGCAATCTCTGATTGCCGGACTTGATTGGGATCCTTCCGACAAACGTACATTCGTACCCGTAGGCATTAAGCGGATTTCATATCACAAACGTCTGCATGGGCGGTGCTGGAGTTATGGTCGCATTGTCGAACAATCTGAAGATCGTATCTTCGGTGAAATCATGATTTGCGACAGCGATGGGGCGGTGGTTGCTGAAGTACAAGGGGTGCGTTTACAGTCCCTGGTCTCACTTAAGGAGCACCGTGCTAAATACCTGGAAAGCTGTTCCTACGTAATGACATGGGAGGAAGCCGAACCAGCTAAGATCTCTCCACCCGAGGGTAAATGGCTGCTGTTCTCAGACGAAGTGGGGATTGCCAGCGAACTATCCAGTAAGCTGAGTGAGGCTGGGGTAAAGGAAATCGAGCAGATTCCAACACCAGCCTTATTGAATACTACTGATAGCAGCAGCTCTGAAACTGAGGGAGAAGAGTCACTTCCCTTCGAGCAGAGTCTGAAGCAGGCAGATGCAGAGTCCCGCATCGTCTACCTGTGGGGTCTCAACGACAAGGCCGAGAATGACCCAAGTGAAGGCACTGCGCATGTAGAGTTTTTGCAACTCGTGCAGGCACTCGCCAGTCATGAACCGGAGCAGGCTCCAAAAAGAGTCTATGTGATTACCCGGGGCGCCCAGCATATCGGCGATGAAGAGGGCCCAGCCCTTGGGCAGGCCTATCTCGTCGGTCTTGCCAGAACAGCACTCAGTGAACTACCACACCTTCGCTGTACAGTGATTGACCTTGATCCTGCTGCCACAGCTGAAAGTGTTCAAGCACTCACCAATGAACTGTTGAGCGATAACCTGGAGTCCGATGTGGCGTTGCGTGGAGAGGTACGCTACGTACACAGACTGACACCACTGGCACGCTCAAAGAAAGAGGATGAGGAGGAGAAGAAAGATGAGATGCTTTCAGTTGAGGAGGCTGGTGCATTTCGCGTAAAGATAGGCGCATTGGGACGATTCGAGTCCCTCTATTACGAGCAGATCCGCCGTCGCGCACCTGGGCCAGGAGAGATTGAGCTGCGTATGCACGCCGCTGCAATGAACTTCAAAGACATTTTGAAAACCCTGGGCATGCTGCCAGAAGCAGCGCTCGAATCAACTTTCCATCAGACCAGCCTCGGCATGGAGGGAACAGCTGAAATCGTGGCCGTGGGTGAAGGCGTCACTGAGTATAAGGTTGGTGATATGCTGGTTGGTGGCTTCCGCGACTCATTCAGCTCTCACATCACTGTTGCTGTGAAAGACCTGTTTGCTGTTCCTGCATCACCGTTGATGAGTATCACTGACAGCGCCAGCATACCGACGATTTTCTTGACCGCGTATTACGCTTTGAATGATGTCGCCCGTCTGCGTAAAGGTGAGACGGTACTCATTCATGCCGCAGCGGGAGGCGTTGGACTGGCTGCCATACAAATCGCACAATGGCTTGGGGCAACCGTTATCGCTACTGTTGGCAGTGAAGAAAAACGGGAATACCTCCGTTCGATTGGCGTTGAGCATATCTTCAACTCTCGTACTCTGGATTTCTCAGAGCAGATCAAGAAAGTGACAAACGGCAAAGGGGTTAATGTAGTTCTCAACTCACTTTCCAAAGAGACTATCATTAAAAGTTTGCAAGTCATGGCGCCACTTGGCCGATTCATCGAAATCGGTAAGCGTGACATCGTGCAGAACATCCGCATGCCGATGTTGGCTTTCAACCGCAACCTCAGTTATACAGCCATCGATCTCGATCGATTCATGGGTGAGAGTCCTGAAGTGCTGGATGGACTGTTCGACAAAGTCTGGGCGCTATTCCACTCTAAGGATCTGAAACCAACACCGGTTACCGTTTTTCCTGCATCCCAGATTGCCGATGCCTTCAAGTTTATGGCGCAGGCTAAACAGATCGGCAAAATCGTTATCGATTTCGACGATCTTGAAGGTGTTGAGGTCGCACCTCTGAAAGAGACAGGGACACTACTGAAACCTGACGCGACCTATCTCATTACTGGTGGATTGGGCGGTTTTGGCCTGGAGATCGCGAAGTGGATGGTGACTGAAGGTGCGCGCAACCTGGCCCTCGTGGGTAGAAGCGGTGCTAAGACGGAGATTGCTAAAAACACAGTCAAAGATCTGCAGAAGCAGGGCGTCAAAGTGAGTGTAGTCTGCGCTGATATGGGCAAAGAAGAGGATATCGTTTCGATGTTCGATAGCCTGGCCCAGTCGATGCCTCCACTGAAAGGTGTCATGCACGCTGCGGCCGTCCTTGACGATGCCATTTTGGCCAATCTCGATGAGGCCAGACTACGCAAAGTAGCGGCACCAAAGGCTCGTGGCGCTTGGTTGCTACACAAACATACAGCCGATATACCTTTAGATCACTTCGTGCTGTTCTCATCAGTCTCTGCACTGATGGGTAATCCCGGTCAGGGCAACTATGTTGCGGCAAATGTATTCCTCGATTCATTGGCGGAATACAGAAGAGCGCAGGGACTCCCTGCAACCAGTGTTAACTGGGGCGCACTTGCTGAGGTCGGCATGGTAGCCCAGGACGCCATTGTTTTCGAACAACTGGCGAGAGCTGGCATCAATGCCATAACTCCTGCCGATGCTTGTGCAGCAATGGCTCTGGCACTATGGGATGACAGAACCCAGTTGGGCTTTATGGACATGAACTGGGCGAAATGGGGACAGCTCAATCCAGCCTCCTCCGCCATTCCGAGTCTGGCCTATGTGGTTGGAGCCAAGTCGTCTGGGAAAAATGCTGAAGCGGGTAAAGTACGTGCTGCCTTGCTTTCCATCGAACCAGGTGATCGCAACGAAATGCTGGCTTTGATGGTGGTGGAACTCGTCTCTGAAACGATGCACAAACCTGCCAACAAGATCGACATCAACATGCCTCTATCTGACATGGGTATCGACTCTTTGATGGCCGTCGAGTTGCAGTATGGCGTTTCAACAAAGTTCGGTGTCGATATCCCGGTACTTGAGCTGGTGCGAAGTGGCAGCATTTTTGAGCTGGCAGGAGTGCTGCTCGACCACATGAAGATCCCTCATGATGGTGATGGCAGCAGCAATATATCAAGTGAAGAGTCTGTAAACGACGTAGATAAGAAGGAAGAGGCCGTAGCTTAAATTCGGCAAGTGGGGGGAGTACTCCCCCCACCACTTCCAACTTTTTACCTGGTACATAGAATACTCGGAGAATATCTACAATGAATACAACAACACCTACTTTCGGTGGCCTTTCACTCGAAGAAAAACGTGCCGCTATCAGAAAGCTGCTTGGTGGCTCAGATAACGAAGCCTCAGAAACTGAATCGGCTGGGGTATTCAACCCCACACGCTCTGAACTTTTGAAGGCGTTTCGCCTTGATAAGCCTTTGGTACGCGGCCTTGGCCATCAACTTTTTGATGCAGAAGGCGGTGAATATATCGACTTCCTCTCCCAATATGGCGCTGTATCCCTGGGGCATAACCACCCAGAACTTTGGGATGCATGTATGCAAGCTCAGCGGGAACAACTTCCAACCATGATTCAGCCTCTGATGCCCATCGCAGCACAGGAACTCTCAGCCAAGCTGGCCGAGATAACACCAGGGGATTTGAATGTTTGTGTCTTCACTAATAGTGGCGCGGAAGCTGTGGAAGCGGCCATTAAGCTGGCTCGTGCGCGTACTGGTCGGCAGATCATACTTTCAACCACCAACGGTTTTCACGGTAAAACATTAGGCGCACTCTCTGCAACAGGTCGGGACTTATATCAGAAACCGTTCGGCGCACCAGTAGAGAATTTTGACTATGTTCCCTTTGGGGATATCGATGCGCTCAAACAGCGTCTGGCCCAGAGTCAGGATGATATTGCCGCATTCATCGTTGAGCCTATCCAGGGGGAAGGCGGAGTCGTAGCTGCCCCTCCCGGCTATCTGGCTGAGGCTTTTAAGCTATGCCGATCCCATGGCGTGCTTACTATCCTGGACGAGATTCAAACCGGGCTTGGACGAACCGGAAAGATGTTCGGACTCCCTGAGGATGCTGGAGCACCAGACATCATGACCCTTGCTAAAACCCTCAGTGGTGGCTTGATCCCGATTGGGGCCTGCATTACCACACCCGATACCTGGGATGATGAGTTCGGCCAACTACACAGCTCCACCTACGCAAACAACAACCTCGCCTGTCGTGTCGCAACCAAGGTGATTGAGATTCTTCAGCGTGACAACCAACAGATCATCAAAAACGTTGCTGAAAACGGCGAGTATCTAGCCAGTCGCCTACAGGCACTGCAAGAGAGTTATCCAAAAGTAATCAAAACAGTTCGCGGTAAAGGATTTATGGCCGGCTTGGAGTTTTATCCATTCGAGCCTGGGGATGGCTCCGGCTCGATGACATTCTTCAGCATGAATGAGGGTCTGATCGCTGCTTTCAGCTCATACCTGTTCAATGCACATAAAATTGTCACGGCTCCCGCCTTCAACAGCTCTCATACATTGAGGCTACAGCCACCATTCTCTGTCGGCCGCACCGAAATAGACTACGTCATCAATGCTCTTGATTGCATGTGCGATGCCCTGGATCGCAGAGACTTCCATCACATTGTCAAGACGTTCGTAGGCAAAACGCTGCGTGTCGTTAAAGGTGGCAAACGTTACGAAAAATCTCAACAGCGCCAGCTCGCCCCATCCCGTGAGTATGACAGGAACAAACCAGGCAGTCAGTTCTCCTTCGTCGTTCACTATATGCATGAACATGATTTCATCGATGCCGATCCTTCATTCGAGCAGTTCACCTCGGAACAGATGGAAAAATTGCGCAAGTGGAGTCGAGGAGTAGGACCAGGTTTCGTACACCATATTGAAGGGGTTCAATCGAAAACGGGGAAGGTCTCAGAAGGATGGCTGATGTTTCTGCCAATGATCCCAAAGGATATGGTTTCGATCGGCCGAAAAGAGACAATGTACATGCTTGAGCGTGCCAAGAAAATGGCGGCCAGACGTGGTTCATCCATCGTTGGACTGGGAGGGTTCACCTCTATCGTCAGCCAGGGTGGCTCCACCCTTGCCAATCAGAGCAACCAGGTACTTGCCGGGAAGGATGCCTGGGTTACCAGTGGTAACACATTAACTTCGGTATTGGCCGTTGCCGGAATCGAAGAGATCACTAAGCGTGTGGATGTCGATCTCAGTCAGGCACGGGTCGCTGTTGTTGGAGCTACTGGCGCCATTGGACGGCTTGTTTCACTGATGATTGCAGATAAGATCGGTTCATTGGTTCTCGTTGGCAACGCCTCGAATACCGATGCAGTCGAGCGCTGCCAGGCCATTGCCGATGAGATATATAGTGACTTGCTGAACGATGATGAGCTTGGACCGAATGGGTTTCATAGTAAAGAGAGTGATGGTGAGTTAGTTCGCTCATTGCGTTGTGATATCGCAGCAGCAATGAACGAGGCCAAAAACGGCTCAGTCGCGAGCGCTGTTCGACGTATGCACAATGAACTCCCTATCCAAATAACAACAGATCTCGACAAAGGCTTGAAAGACGTTGACATCATCGTCGCGGCAACAAACTCTGATACTGCCATTATCAAAGCCCATCATCTCAGAGACTGGTCTATCGTCTGCGATGTAGCTCGACCACCAAACGTCTCCGACGACGCGGGGCGGAATTCCAAAGCACTCATCTTTGATGGCGGTCTGGTCGAACTTCCAGACCCCGTGGAGTTTAGTGCGATGGGTCTCCCACCAGGCGTCTGCTGGGGATGCCTGGGTGAAACCATCCTCCTGGCTCTGGAGTCAGCAGAGGGGGATCACAGCATTGGTCAGATTCTGACCCAGAAGGAAGCGGCTTACATCACCGGACTGGCAGAAAAACATGGATTCAAGGCCGCACAACCACATCGGTTTGACACTCTTATACCTGAAGAGGAATTGAATGAATTTGCCAAAGGATATGCAGAGTGGCATAGCAACCGATAATACTGCTTGATAAAAGATCAGACCACTTCCCCGCCTTATCATTGGCGGGAGAGTGGTCGTCTTTGCGAATAGATTCCAGGTCATGAAGTTTCTCGTTGGGACAAGGACTAAAACGCCATGAAATTCAACTCTCTTCTCCTCGCCCTTTTTGTATCTTTTTTTACTTCCCCTATAAATGCAACTGACACATTAGTGTTAGCAAAGGCGGCGGTACAAAGAGAGGTACAGTCAGGCTTTACCCGCGCTCATTCGAGGCTTACCCTCTCCGCAGAACAAGCAGGACGTATCGCAACAGTAAATGGAGATGTGGGTGACAGCATAAAGGAAGGAGAACCTTTCGCATGTCTGGATGACACCTACCTGAAACTGGAACTGAGCACCAATAAAGCAGAACGTAGACTGTTAAAAGTGGATAGTACCTATTTCCGTAAGGAGGCAGCTCGCTACAAAAAATTACTAAAAAAGAACTCCTCCTCTCAAAGCCAGCTAGACACGGCACTGAGAAGCTTGCACAAGACCGAAAACCAACTTAAGGCATTGGCCATTGAGGCTGACATACTAAAAGAGCGCAAGGAAAGGCTATGCATTAAAGCGCCAGATGGGTGGCGGGTTATAAAACGTCACGTTGAACCAGGCAAATGGGTAAATGCTGGGGAACCTGTCCTTGAGGTCGGTGATTACAGTCGCCTGGTGGCGCCATTTGCACTCAGTATGGGAGAGTTTCAGGCGCTGAAAACCGCACAACAGAGTGGTGGTCTGAAAGTAACCCTTCCGGATCTACAAACAGAACTACCGGCAAAGCTGATCAGGGTTTCCCCCGCCTTTGATGATCAGTCCCGCAAGATCCATCTCGAGTTAGAACTCTCAGAGGGACTACCTGCTCACCGGGGAGGATTAAGAGTGGATCTATCCCTGAATATTCCAACCCGATCAGGGGCAGTGTTAGTGCCGCAAAGCGCACTTCAACAACGCTATGAGCAGTATTGGCTGAAACGGTCAGACGGCAATGAGATCCCAGTTGTCTATCTTGGTCGATCCAAGGGACTGGATGATGATTGGATTCGAGTGGTTTCACCGGACGTCAAGCCTGGTGATCAATTCATAGCCCTTGAAGAGTAGACCTATGCGCGAAGTTGTTGCCTTCTCTCTAAAACAACGGGTTTTCTATAACCTGATGTTCGTCATGTTGATGGTAGCGGGATTCATCTCCCTGTTTGCACTACCCTCTGAACGCTATCCCAATTTTGGTTTTGGTGAAGTCATCATCTTCACCGCTTACCCTGGTGCCTCTCCAGAAGAGGTGGAGAGTCTGGTCACCCGCAAAATCGAAGACGCCTTGGAATTGGTGGATGATGTGGAGTGGATAAGCTCCACCTCGTTTAGTGGAAGTTCAAACATTCGCCTAAAATTCATTGACGATTCTGATTATGACACCCTCTTCAACGAGGTTCGTTTTAAGGTGATGAATATCATTAACGAACTTCCAGAAGGGATTGACCCACCGGAACTGCTGAATACAAAGGTACAAGATTGGTTACCGGTAATTGCTGTCAACCTGGTTGGAGACCTTAACAATCGAACACTGGCTCTGATGGCAGAGGAGATCAAAACTCAAATTTCAAAGATTCCCGACGTGCAACAAGTGGAGTTCTCAGGTAGACAGACTCAGGAGTTCCATCTCTATCTCGATTCAAAAAAGTTGCGCGAACTGGGTGTCAGCTTCGATCAAGTTGCACAAGCTGTCAGCGGTGCAAATCAAACCATACCTGCGGGTAAATATACCAATGAGAGCGGTGAGTTCCGTATCAAAATGGATGAGCGCTTTCGCAGCCTTGAACAGGTGCAGTCATGTGTTGTACGGCGTGATGCTGATGGCAGTCTGCTACGGGTTGCAGATCTATCATCACACATTGGTATGGGCTACCGCGATCCTATCGTCATCACCACGGTCAATGGTAAAGCTTCATTGGGGTTGAAGGTAATCAAATCTGAACTGGGTAACGCTGTAGACATTCGTAACCAAGTCATTGCGCTGACAGACAAGTTTAAGCCAATTTTGAAGGCGCAAGGAGTTGATCTGGTTTTGACCCAGGATTCAACGGTATATATCAATGATGGAATAAGCATCTTGAGCATGAATATGCTCGCTGGAATCATTCTTGTATCCCTGGTCATCTGGTATTTCATGGGGATCAGAAATGCCGGACTGGTCACAATCGGTATTCCATTCGCCTTCATGATTACCATTCTGATCATGTATCTGACCGGTAACAGTTTAAACGAAATCACCCTATTCTCTCTTGTCCTGGTTACCGGTGTCATAGTGGATGATGCGATTGTGGTAACAGAAAATATCTATCGACAAGTGCAGAAAGGATATGAGCTGCGAGAGGCGATCATCAAGGGCACCTCTGAAGTGGCGATGCCGGTAATCTCTGCCACCCTGACTACGGTGGCCGCTTTTATGCCGCTATTGATTATGAGCGGATCCACCGGCCAGTTTTTTGCTTTGGTACCTAAGGCAGTAACCTTTGCCGTTGGAGCCTCTCTGATCGAGTGTCTGTTGATTTTACCTATTCATTATCTCGATTTTGGACCCCGCGACAAAAAAACCAAAAAGCTGCAGGATAGCGACAACGCAATGTTGCGAGTAACCAGACGCTTCACCAAATGGATGCTGAAGCGAACCATGCGTAACCGGTTACTGACGATGTCAGTTGTAGCAGTTTTATTTGTAGCTTCACTGTTAATAATCGGACTCTCTGCCAGCGGTAAAGTGCCTTTGGTGCGAATCCAGTTTTTTCCCGACGACTACAAGATATACTATGTCGATATAGTTGGTCCCAGTAATATTTCCATTGACGATGTCAATCAAAGAGTAAAGCAGATTGCGGATGTAGTAATGGAAGACGGCCCCGGAATGGCCACCGCTACCTCAGGAATGGCTGGCATGTATTTCAATGAAGACTATGAGCCGATCTATGGAAACAACCATGGATCTGTGATTGTCACTATGCCAGGTAAGGATCAACAGACCTTCGACAACCCATTGACGCACTTGGAGCGGATGCGTGAAAAGCTCAAACAGACCTTTGAGACTGACGGGTTTAAACTCCATATTCATCCCCAGAAAGACGGCCCACCCAGTGGTAAAGATATTAATGTAAGAGTTGTAGGCGCGAATGTGAAAGCAGTATCGAACCTTGCGACTGATCTGTTGGCCTTCATGCGCAACTCAGAAAATATCGGGCCTCATCTTATCGATTTGAGTGATGACCGGGGACTGCCAAAACGGGTTTTTCGTCTTGAGGTGGATCAGCAGCGGGTTGCGGAGTTCGGTCTGGATAACAGTCAAGTGGCACAACTTTCTGCGAGCGTGCTGGATGGACGTTATCTGGGCAAATACCGTCATATCGATGAAGAGGTTGACTTAAAGTTACGAATCGACCCCTCGATATTAACGACCCCGGAGAGTGCCCTCTATATACCTGTGGTGGAGCGTGCTGGAAAACCGGTCTATCTGGCTGATCTGGTCAAGGTCAGGGCCTACAATGAGACAGGTGAAATCAACCGTTACCAAGGTCAGCGATCCATCAGTCTGAAGGCGGATATTCGTACAGGTGCACCCACCTCGACACCTGCGGTGGTGAATGCGGTTCAGTCCTACTATGAAACCATCCGCGACAATTACCCCGGTGCTTCTGTTATCTTCGGTGGAGAGCATGAGGATACCCAGCGCTCGTTTGAGTCTCTGGGCTACGCTTTTATCATTGCCGTGTTGGTCATGTATGTCATCCTTGCAACCCAGTTTCAATCTTATCTGCAGCCGTTAATCATTCTCTCTGCCATTGCTTTCGCCATGATCGGAGTGGTGTTCGGCAAACTGATCACACAATCACTATTCACCATCAACAGCTTCGTTGCGATGATTGGTGTTGCCGGGGTGGTAGTGAATGATGCCCTGGTATTGATCGACTTCATCAACAAACGATATCGAAGAGGCGTGCCCAGGCGTCAGGCCATAACCATGGGTGTTCACATCAGACTCCGTCCTATTCTTTTGACTACGCTGACCACAAGTCTTGGTCTACTGCCAATGGCCATCGGCTTTCCCAGTTACTCTTTGGTGTGGGGAACCATGGCATCCACTTTCGTTACCGGATTGGCAACCGCGACAGCACTAACACTGTTTATCATTCCTGTGCTTTGGGATTTGACTCAGGAGTTACAGGAACGCCTGCAAAAACTTAAGGAAAAGCAGTTTACCATGCCAATTGAAACCACCCCTTTGATACCCCCTATTAACCCGACGCCAGATAGTCAGAGAGTGGGTGAATATTCTGATTATTAACCCGGCGACTAAGTATGTCGTCTTCAGGGTTTATAGTAACAATAGTAGCGATCATGAAATCCGTCTGAACATCCACGCCGCCAGCGCCAAAAAAAGAAGTAGTGGAAAAGCTGCGGCAAACAGCGCATCCATTGAGTAGACCACAGCCATGTAGGAGAAGGCCCTGTTCAACAGATAGAATATAATCCCAAGCATCGCTCCTACAAATATCCGCTGGCCTACGCCAGCACTACGCAGAGAGCCAAAGACAAAGGGTATACTCAGAAAAAGCATCACCAGGGTAACCAGCGGAGCCGCCAGCTTTCCCCAAAAAGCGACTTCGTAGCTGACCGATGCCTGACCATTGTTGCGCAGATAATCGATATATCGCCACAGATCCCAGGCAGCGAGCATGTGCGGTTTAACCGTCAAAACATCGAGTGATGAGGGTTCCAATTGGGTTTGCCAGGCCAGAGTCTCCTGCTGGCTGATCTCAACACGCTTCTCACTGAAGGTGCTCATCGACACCCCTTGTAGCACCCAGCCATCTAATTCATAACTTGCCCGTTCGGCATATACTGCCCGTTGCAACTGCGCCTGATCATCGTACTCATAGAGAGAGAGATCGGCCAGTTGGGCGTCAGGCAATACCTGGCGGATATTGATATAGGTATTTCCATCCCTTGACCAAAATCCATATCGGGTTTTCAGACTGATCTGATCCGAGAGCGCCTCCATCTTCATACGTTGGGCTTGCTGTTCAGCCTGAGGCGCTAAATATTCACCAAGCCAGACCACAGCGCACAATACCAGCAGCCCTGCCTTCAATACCGAAAGGACGATTCTGGGGATAGATACACCCGCAGCACGCATCGCCATCAACTCCGAATTGTTGGCTAAAATCCCCAGTCCAATCAGGCTGCCCAAGAGGGTAGCGACTGGAAACAACTCATAGCTGTAACGGGGCAGACCCAGAAACACATAGGTATAGGCCATACCAGTGGTGTAGCCATGCTCTACATCCTCCAGTTCAGCCACCACTTCAAAAAATCCGATCAAAACCAGAAGCAGCAGTAGCACCGCCAAAATGCCGGTCAGAACCGCACGACCAATATAGCGATCCAGGATGGTGATCATGCGCTCTGCATCCTGAATCTACGCCTTACTCTTCGAAACAGAGGGGTGTCCGGCAGCAGTAGCAATAATCCTGTAATTGCCAGTATCAGATGCACCCACCAGATACCCAGCCACTCCGGTGTGGTGGCATTGACCATCCAGTTTTCTGCTGCACCCTGAAGACTCAGATAGACGGTATAGAGCACAAATGCGAATACCAACCTGCCGAAGGGCCCTTGTCGCGGCATGGTGCGACTGAGTGGCAGGCTCAATATCGCGAATACCAAGAGACCCAAAACCTGAGACATACGCACCTGGAACTCTGCCCTATCCTTGATCGAATCGGAATTCAGCAGGGCCTGACTGGAGAGCGATCTTCGCGTCACTTTTGCTTCACCCCCTGTAGAGGGCTTGACCAGAAGTGCATATTGGTTGAACTCACTGACCTGATAGTCGGCCCGCCCCGGCGTGCCGGCATAACGTAGCCCCTCCTCCAGCACCAGATAGCGATCTCCCGATTTGGCATCGACGCGTTGATAGCCTCGCTTTGCACTCACCAGAGTCAACTCACCCTCTTTGCGCTGCTGTACGAAGACATTCTCCATGTGCCTTTTATTCTTCGTGATTGACTCGACATAGAGTACAAGATCGCCCTGACTGTATTCATTGAAGCGGCCTGCACTGATACCCGCCAATTCCATCGCCTGCCCCTGCTGACTGCTCAATAACTCAGCACTCAGTCGACCGGCCCAGGGGGTTACATAGAGAGAGAGCCAACCGGTAATCAGGGCAACGGGGATAACCACCAAAAGCATTGATCGATAGATTCTCATTCCCCCGATGCCGCAGGACTCGAGCGCAACCATCTCGCTGTCCCGGTACATTCGTCCAACCACATAAAGCACCGCAAAAAAGAAGGCAGGAGGTATCAGGCGGGAGAAGTAGACCACCATTTGCAGGGCCAATGCCTGAGCCAGCAGCTCGCCATTCAGATCCCCTGTTGCGACCTCTTTGAGCAATTTGATAAAACTGTTGCTCGACAAGATCAGGGTCAATACCAGCAGAATCGCCGACATCGCCTTAAGAACCTCTTTCAGCAGATAACGGTCAATCAGCGTAATCAAATGGTGTTCCTGTACTCATTAGGTATTTTGTATTGAACTAGTATACCGCACCGCCCACTAGTGCCAACGAGGCAGTTTTCCTCTGCTGTTTTCAATGGATATCGGAATAAATGGTGAATATCTATCCATTCCCTTCTCTATTTCAGGTTGTCGGCCACTCAAACCTCCCATAATATGTAAAACTATCCGAACTATACAAAAGCAAAGAGGCCAGACTCTTCATGGAATACAGCATCAAATCCGGTGATCCCGTCAAGCAACGCACTGCCTGTTTGATACTGGGGGTATTTGCAAAACGTCAATTATCCCCTATGGCTCAAAAGGTCGATAAAGAGAGCAATGGATTTCTGCAAGGCATCCTCAAGCGAGGTGATATGACCGGGGAGAGCGGACAACACCTGATGCTATACGATATTCCTGGAGTCGATGCCGAGCGGGTTCTACTGCTGGGATTAGGGCCCGCTTTGGATCTGAGCCGAATAAAGTATATGAAAGCGGTGACTTCTGCGATTAAAAGCCTGAACAGTGGGCATTCCATTGAAGCCATCTGGGGCCTTAGCGATCTTGCAATCAGCGATATCCCCTCCCCCGAGGTGATTCGTGAAACTGTAATTCAGGCTGAAGAGACTCTTTATCGGTTCACAGAGACCAAGAGTGACGTTAAAAAGGCACAACGCCCCTTGAAACGTCTCGCTTTTTTGCTGCCAGACAGACGTCAGCTGAAATCGGCTCAAAAAAGTCTTGCTCAGGGTGAAGCCATTGCCAATGGTATAAAACTGACCAAAGAATTGAGCAACCTGCCCGGCAATCACTGCACGCCTACCTATCTGGCAGATCAGGCAAAAAAATTAGGCCGAAATCATGATCAACTCAAGGTGCAGGTACTGGACGAGAAACAGATGCAAAAGCTCGGCATGGGCTCACTGCTATCTGTTTCACGGGGAAGCCGTCAGCCTGCAAAGTTGATTATCATGAACTATCAGGGTGGCAAACCTGGCGCTAAACCAGTGGTGCTGGTTGGTAAAGGTTTGACCTTTGACGCAGGCGGCATCTCCCTCAAGCCGTCTCCCGCTATGGATGAGATGAAATACGACATGTGTGGTGGTGCCTCTGTATTCGGCACCCTGTTGGCCTGTGTTGAGATGAAGCTGCCTATCAATCTGATCGGGGTAGTACCCAGTTCGGAGAATCTACCTGATGGTGATGCCAACAAGCCTGGGGACGTGGTCACCAGCATGTCTGGTCAGACCATTGAGATTCTTAATACCGATGCAGAAGGACGATTGATACTCTGTGATGCCTTAACCTATTGCGAACGCTTCAAACCAGCGGCGGTAGTTGACATCGCCACACTCACAGGGGCTTGCATCGTGGCACTGGGTGACCAGGCATCAGGATTGATGGCCAACAACGAAGCTCTGGCAGAAGAGCTGCTTGATGCTGGATCCCAGTCCGGTGACCGGGCTTGGCAGCTACCACTCTGGGATGAATACCAGGAGCAGCTAGACAGTAATTTTGCCGATATGGCCAATATAGGTGGAAAAGGGGCCGGCACCATAACCGCTGCCTGTTTTCTCTCTCGTTACACAAAAAAATTCAAATGGGCTCACCTGGATATTGCCGGCACTGCCTGGCGTTCCGGAGCTGCAAAAGGCGCTACAGGCCGCCCCGTACCGCTGCTGACCCGTTTTCTCATGGGGCGCTGTGGTCAGTGAACCCAAGGCGCACAAATCACCACCTCGAACTTGAGATAGATCCATGACTCAAGTCGATTTTTACGTGCTCGGTGAAGGCGTCAAAGGCAACCGCTATAGTTTGACATGCCGATTGTGTGAGAAGATCTACCATCAAGGGCGTAGAATACTCATACATACCGACACAGAAGATGAGACACGACATCTCGATCGCTTGCTATGGACCTTTCGCCAGGGGAGCTTTGTACCGCACGGGGTTGTCGACAATTGTGACTACTCTGCCACGCCGGTGATCATCACTCACCAGCAGGATGCGGGAGCGGAAAAAGATGTCCTGATCAATCTGAGCCAGGAGGTCCCCAGCTTTTTCAGTCGATTCGAAAGAGTTGCAGAGGTTATTGACCAGGAGCCCCCAGTAGTGACCGCAGGACGGGAACGTTTCCGATTCTACCGTGATCGGGGCTACCCACTCAAAAAACATGATATCGATAAATGAACGATAACGAGCACAAACAGAATATAGTCACTGATATTCCACTCTTGGAAGATGTTATTACTGCGGATGAGATCGCCTCTGAATTTCATCCCTTCGTAGATAGTTCAGAGCCATCCGAAGACAGCGGAATCCCAGAGTATGATGAAGTGCTGCTGGCCATGCGGGATGAGATTGCACAGCAGTTGGAAGAGGATCTGCGAGCAATGATCAAGAGTGCACTGAATCGTGCTATCGATGAAGCTGGAGAGCAGATTGTGCGGACACTACATGACGAACTCGATGACACACTGGAGCAAAAGATTCGTTTCCTGATTGATCAACGTCTCTCCACAGAATTTGGACCACGTACCCAACATGACCCACAGAATGATTAACCGGGAAAACTTTTTCCTTAATCAGCTTTAATAAGCCTCTCCGCTATTCAATTATGCAGATATCCAATCTCGATCATCTGGTACTTACCGTCAATAATATTCAAAAGAGTTGCGACTTCTACACTCAGATACTGGGCATGCAACTGATCGAATTTGCGGGTAATCGCAAAGCATTAAAATTCGGCGCTCAAAAGATCAACCTGCACGAGTATAAAAAAGAGTTTGAACCTAAAGCGGCTGAACCCACGCCGGGATCAGCCGATCTATGCTTCCTCACCGATACACCACTGCATGAAGTGGAGGCACTCCTCAAGCAGAATTTTGTCGACATCATACAGGGCCCGATCGAACGAACCGGGGCCAATGGACCTATCCTATCAGTCTATCTACGTGATCCAGACAATAATCTGATTGAGATTGCCAATCGGATTTGATTTTTCTATAGAAAAATATCTACCAATAAGTCGATTATGCCTATCTGCATTGGTTCGGCAGGGTCGGCACCCTACATCTTAAATTCCAGACTCGAGCCGCGCACCACACTCCTCATTCCCTCACGGAAAATTGCAGTAAGATGGGAGCACCAGCAAGTTAAAAAAAAACAGAAGACAAAACCAACGACGTGGTACTAAAATCCGCGGATCATCATGATTCTTAGAGAGCAGATATAATGAGTCGAGTATTGATCATCGGTGCCGGCGGTGTTGGCCGGGTTGTCACCCACAAATGCGCACAACTCCCTGAAGTATTCAGTGACATCTGGTTGGCCAGTAGAACCCTTTCGAAATGCGATCAGATTGCCAGTGAAATCAAATCTACTGAGATCCATACTGCCCAGGTGGATGCTGACAAGGTTCCTGAATTAGTCGCTCTGATCAAACATATCGAGCCTAAACTGGTTATCAATGTTGCACTACCCTATCAGGATCTGACCATAATGGATGCCTGCCTGGAAACTGGTGTTCACTATCTGGATACCGCCAACTACGAACCCCTCGATGAGGCAAAGTTCGAATACAAATGGCAATGGGCCTATCAGGATCGATTCAAACAAGCGGGCCTGACAGCACTGCTCGGCTCCGGCTTTGACCCCGGTGTCACCAACGTCTTTGTCGCCTATGCCCTGAAGCACCATTTCGACCGAATCGATCAAGTGGACATTCTGGATTGCAATGCCGGCGATCACGGCTATGCCTTTGCCACGAACTTCAACCCAGAGATCAATATACGGGAGGTCACTGCAAACGGCCGTTTTTACCAACAGGGAGAGTGGGTGGAAACCCAGCCCATGGAGATCTCCAGGGTCTTTGATTTCCCACAAATCGGCCCGCGTAAAATGTTCCTGCTCTACCATGAAGAGATGGAATCCCTGACCAAGCATATTCCGGTTCAACGTATGCGTTTCTGGATGACCTTCGGAGAGAGTTACCTGAAACATCTGCAAGTCATACAGAATCTTGGACTCGACAGCATCCAACCGATGGAGTTTCAGGGGCAACAGATTGTACCGCTGCAGTTTCTCAAGGCACTCTTACCCGATCCCGCCACCTTGGGACCACGCACTAAAGGTAAAACAAACATCGGTTGTATCATTAAAGGGGAGAAAGAGGGACAACCTGTTTCGCGCTATATCTACAATGTCTGCGACCATCAATCATGCTATCGAGAAACCCAGGCCCAGGGTGTCTCCTACACCACTGGTGTACCCGCAATGATCGGGGCCAAAATGATTCTAGAAGGAAGCTGGCAAAAACCGGGGGTTTGGAACATGGAACAATACGATCCCGATCCGTTTATGGCAGACCTCAATCTTTATGGTCTTCCCTGGCAGGATGAGGCATGCGACATCGATATAGACAGCCTACCCATCGATGTACAGTAAACTGGATTCGATACCCTCACCCTGCTACTTGCTGGAAGCTTCTAAGCTGAGACAGAACCTTCAGCTGATTGATCAGGTACAGCAGCAGTCAGGGTGCAAGATCATTCTTGCGCTCAAGGGTTTTGCCATGTGGTCTGCATTCCCTATGGTAAACAACTATCTCTCTGGATGTTCAGCCAGTTCATACAATGAAGCGCGTCTCGCAAAAACCCACTTTGGTGGCCATGTTCATCTCTATGCGCCTGCCTATACTGCAGAGGAATTCCCTCACCTGATCCCCCTTGCAGACCGCATCAGCTTCAACTCTTTGAGCCAATGGCAACGCTTCGGAGAGGAGGCCCTCGCCTCAGGTATATCTTGCGGATTAAGGGTCAATCCAGGTATCGATGAGGTTGAAACCGATCTCTACAATCCTTGCCATATCCACTCCAGGCTCGGTATCTCTACTGAGGAGATTTGCAACGGCCTGCCAGCTGGCATTGAAGGCTTGCATGTGCACGCATTATGCGAATCCGGTGCCGATGCCACTGCACGGCTGATTGAAGCCGTAGAAGAGAAGTTTGGAGATCTTCTATCCAACTTGAAGTGGTGCAATTTAGGGGGTGGACACTTGATGACCCGCAATGGCTATGACCTGGAAGGTCTGATCAGCACGCTCAAAGCCTTTCGCCATCGTCATCCCCACCTGGAAATAATCCTCGAACCGGGTTCTGCCATTGCCTGGGATACCGGGCCGCTGGTCTCCACCGTTTTGGATCTGATTGAACGGGGAGGCCTTTCGATCGCCCTGCTGGATGTCTCAGCTACCGCACATATGCCCGATATACTTGAAATGCCCTATCGAGCCGAAGTCCGTGATGCCGGTTTAGCTGGCAGCAAACCCTACACCTACCGGCTTACCGGGCCAACCTGCCTGGCTGGGGATGTGATCGGTGATTATGCCTTCGACCAGCCACTGCAACTGGGAGACCGGATCATCTTTGAGGATATGATCCACTACACCATGGTGAAGACCACCCAATTCAATGGGGTGAGTCACCCAGCCATTGCGATCCGTCATGAGACTGGTGAGATCGAGATTGTTAGAAAGTTCAATTACAGGGACTACGAGGGAAGGCTCTCCTGAATACTGGCCTACCCTATTCCCTCCATCAGCGGCATTACCAGATCACCCAGGCCACTGCTTGAGCGACGACTCTGTCTGATGATCTTTCTGCATATTTTTTTATCCAGTAGTTCGATTGCCTGACACTCCAGATGTTCAGCACTCTGCTCATCGCCAACAGCGCGCAGTTCATCAGCCAGGGCCTCCAGTTTACGTACGGATATCTTCTTGATCTTCCTGTCTCTACCCCGTCTTCTCGATCTCTGTTCATACAGATCTTGAATCAGTTCATTGTTATTCAACATATCAATCCCCCGATATGATTCTTGCTGTCACTTCGACAAGCGTTTTATCACGTCAGCAAAATAGCGTTTTTCTACAAAGAGCGTTGTTTGACAATGGCCAAACTCATTCGCAATTCCATTACTCCTCCACCAAAACCGGATAGATCTCTCGTCAGAATCCCTGTTTTGTTCTATCTCTAAATAAATAATAGCCGTTCAAATAAACAGTGAAGTGACCTATGCCACCACCAGTTTGTGACAAATTACTGAGGAAAATAGTTAAGGGCACCTCTATTAATTGCTTATGCCCTCTGCGTGACCTGAAGCGTGTAGCTCTTAACGTGCGGTATGGATACTACGAGGATGTGGTGAGGGACAAACCGCATCATTGATGTTTGTGAATAATTGATTCTTACTCTAGTGGGCCGCGTGGTTGATGTTCTGACTGATAGGTGACCCTATCGCTATCTATCTGGCTTGTTCATAGCCTAATTCTAGTTTCCTATCGTGTCTCGAGGTCTGCTTAGTTTGCTTGATTTGATTGGTCTGATTGCGAATAAGCTCATCTGTGAGTTGTTGTTCGCGTCGACGTTGTTGCTGATCATGTTTTGCCAACAGTGATTCACTCTCAGCCATATTCTGTCGCTCGATGATACTACTACGAAGTTGAAGCAATTGTGGGTATTCACTCTTAACAGATAGCCCTAGATCGATATACGCCAAAGCCTTGTCGAGCTGGTTGTTTCCAAGTTCATTTTCTGCAAGCGCATAGTAGATAACAGCGATTCTGGTAAATCCTTCAAGCACCCGTTCATCATCAGGGGAGAGCAATCTGGCTAATGTCTGATAGGCTTCATAGGCATTATCGCCCTCGGGCGTGAGTAATTGCATATTACTCAGCAGGAATTCTGCATCCTCAAAAATCGAGTCTATTTCAATCTGCTGTTCGATGCGCTGTTTCAGACTGATCGCATCGGCATCATCAGGTTTTTGTTTGAGTGCAACATTAATAATCCTCAGTGCGGTTTTTGGACTTGTCTCACTTTGAGTTAATGCTGACTGGATGAGTTTATTGAACCCGACTGAGGTTCCACGATGGTCTGTATTTGAAACACTTGGGGTTTGATCCAATCCATTTTTATCGAAGTCACCTGTTTCAGCAACTGATTCTCTTTCTAATTCAGGCAATCTATTCTGTAGTTTTGCTTCATGAGTCAATGAAAAGAAAATTGTCCCTGCCAGAGCAGTAACAGCGATACCAGTCGCAGGAATCATCCAGCTCCAAAGAGAGTTGGAAGTTTTTACAGCGCCTTTCGCTTTAGGAATAACCTTTGTTGCGACTCTGTTATAGAACGATTTACTAGCAGGATTACCGTTACCACACCGCTGAATTGCCGCCTTAAATTGTTCATGGCTTTGGATTCTTTTTCTGGGATCCTCTGTCAATAACTGCATGAATAAATGTTCAAGCTCTCTATTATTCTCGTTGAATATATTTCGCAGTTGAGATTTAAAACTATTTGCATTAAACGAATTGGCACCAAAAAGTAATTGATAGGCTAACACACCCAGTGCGTAGTAATCGGTTGCCGGGGTCAGGTCATCATAAGCTTCAGGCGCTAAATACTGCCTTTGTGCTGGTGTCATTGCTTTGAATGTAGTCTGGCGCAAGAGAGGAATCACAAGTTGCAGCTTCGGTGGTTTCAATATCAACAGATCTGGTGACTTGAAACACAATGCACTCAAATCCAGACCACCATGGACTAATCTCAATTTATGCAACGCCGCCAGGCTTTCTGAGATTTTTAAAGCAATCTGTAAAACCTGAGACTTTTTTGAGTTCAAACCGGTAGAGGGTATTTTCTCTGTGCAGGCATGGTGTTCAGTGATCACATAGCAGGCATCATCCGATATCTCGGCGTGAAGAATAGGCGTTATGATGCCAAAATCGCTGTCAATCAGCTTCTGGCTTATCTTCTTGAACTGAGTTTTAAATGTCTGATTAGCAACCAGCGAGGGATTAAATAACTGTATATCGACAGTTTTATGGTTTTTCAGGTTGAGCGCACTGAAACTTTGGTAGTGCTGCCCAAAATCATAGCGTCTGCCGAGTTTGAAGCCTGGTACTTCCATGTTGATAAAGACACTCCTTTGCTGAAACTCGCTATGTTTCCAGTATCAGATTGAAACTACTGGAAAAAAATAAAAAAACACCACTTAGCAGTCTGTTGAAATTTTTTCAGGTGTTACCTGCCCAGTATATACACCCTCTCCACCGGGAATCCACCACTTCTGTCAATCACTCACCCCAATATTCATCCACATGAATAGATGAATCAAAGGTCTATGCCCAGCAATAATAGTTGGTCGTAAAAACAAAGGATAGTCACCTGCCCTTTCCAATCAACTTATGCTCAAGCTTTTGATTCGCTACTTTTTTGACCCCTTAAAAGGGGGGCAGACATTATATAAGAAATCTATAGATCAGCAGAAACTTTCTGTATTGTCTGCACAAAATCATTTGGATCGTAACCGGATTGGATCAGAATCTGTTGAATAACGACCCAGTTTTCCATGCTCAGATGATCACTACGTGAAAGAATCCAACCATACTTGCGGCTTGGCTCACCGATAATGGCATACTCGTAACTGTCGCCAAGTCCGACTACCCAGTAATCACCCCAAAACAGATTCCAACCTAAAAGGGATACAAAACTAACTTCCAATTTTGCGTTGGTCGATCTGTCAATAATTCGTGCAACACCTTTTGCTTCATCCATCTTGCCCTGTTCATCAAGACAGCGATTAATAACCTCTATATTGCCATCATCCAACTGTTTGTAATTGGCGGTTACATTTCCGAGACACTGATCCTGAAACCTGTTCGGTAGTCTGGCAATTTCGAACCAGCGTCCCTGATAGCGAACCAGATCTAGCTCTGGCACTGTTTCCAAACCCTGCTGATCCTCGGCAATCACAACAACTGAAAAACTAAAAAGTGTATAAAAAAGCAGTAATTTCAGATTAATAATTCGCTCAATCATAATTATCAACCTAGATCCAGAGGTTTTACAGGTTCGTTCATCCACTGTTTGTCTTTGCGCCAATCAACACTCTGGTCATCAACGTACACTTCCACTTCATTACCATCAGGATCCCGTAAATAGATACTCTGGCTGATGGTATGATCTGCCAATCCCTCGATCACAATACCCGCCTCAGTTATCCGCTCATAGGTGAGTTTGAGTGCTGCCAGATCGTTACCGACTTTCCATCCCATGTGGTACATGCCGATACGTCTGCCTGGCAGAGGACCCGGCGCATCCCCCATCTCTATCAGTAACAGTTCATGGTGGGTACGACCACCAGTCAACACCGCAGCTTTGCCGCCAAAAATATTACCTTGCAGCTCAAGTCCCAATGCTTTTGTGTAAAAACTTATTGAGTTACCCAGATCCCTCACATACATAGCAATATGACCCAGTTCAACCATTCGTTACTCCGCTAGTGTTAGTGTTCACAAGCCGCCCTCACCTGCCTGCAATCTGGCCTGCACCCGGGCAGAGACGATCTTTTTATTATCCAGTATTCTTGGATAGAGCCGCCAGTAATACTCAATGCGGCAAGCCCGCATCTCAAGATTCGATTCCAATCTTGCGCGCTCGATGTCATTCAGACTGGGTAGAGTTAACAGTGCTGGAGAGACCCAGTTGAGATATCGCTGCATTAACGCTCTTTTCCTCTCGTCTCGCCAATCCTCAGATATACCAAAGGGCGGAAATATATTCCGGCTCAAATGCTCTCCATGGTCTGTTTCTGCATAGGTGCGTTGTGAATCCCAGGTCACCCATAACCGACTGATATTGAATCCAGCCCTTTTTCTGACTTCCATTTCCAGACGATCAATTTCAGCAAAGCGATGTTGACCACCTATCCCCTGATTTTCCAGACAGCCTCTCCAATATCGCGGCTTCTGACTATTGGAACTGGCTCCCGGCACCATCGACATCAACAGTGCAAGTGGTTTTTGCTCCAGTTCATCAAGTAACCATAATTCTCGATTGTCTTTTAGAGGAAAGGGTAGTTGGTGTTGGAGATCCTGTATGGCCTTAATCAGGTATTCTACTCTCAAGCCACCACTGTTGTTGGACATTGGCGCTTTTATCAACCCCTCCTTGTCTGACCACAGACCAAATAGAAGCCACTCTTTGTCTGCGTTTGAAGCATTCAGGCTTCCCCAATCTGGCGACTTGGCTATCTGCAATTCGATGTGCCAAACCAGTCCATTGGTGGTAGAGGCACGTCCACCGTCGGTCTCTATAATCTGTAGTACACCCAGAAATGGGTTCAACCTTCGAATCCCATAGTGTCTGATAGTCAGATCGCCATTCATGAGTTGTCAGCCAGTCGTTTCCGCAAGGTTTCGATAATCGGCTCGGCAAGATCCTGTAATTCAGGCGGAATAACCTCGAACAGGTACTCAACCTCATCCAACACAGTCTCTATCTCGTGCCGCTTGGTCAGAGTATCCATCCTGGTTGAGACCTGATTCAAATAGGCGATGGGATCAATACCATTCATATCAATACCTCGAATTTTAACGCTATCAGGCAGGAAAAATGTGCCTTAGCACCACCGTACATAAGCTGTTGGAGTCATAGGTTCCCAGCTATCGTATGTCTGCAAAACACAAAAATCACAAGGTTTGGCAGATGTTAAAATTGTACAATATGTTTTGTTTTGTACAAGTTTTTGTCCTATTATTTGTACCACTGAGATAACAGGTGATTATTTGAAGCGAGCGCGCCCATGAATAGAACCACACCTTCGAAATACGATGAGTACCCTGAGCTAGAACCCCACGGCCTGGCCTCAGTCACTTTGTCAGCTCACTGGGCCGATGATCTAGTGGTGCACGAGGAGCAGCTGCATGTCGAAAAATTCAGCGTTTGGCGTGAAGCTGACACGCTACCCCCTGAAATTGGCCAAAACCTCGTTGGTATAAGAGCTAACGACGAGCTTCAGGCCAATGTTAAGGCTGGCGAGGTTGTTGCCTCCTGGGTTTCAGACCGACAAATCTCCACCAAGCCTGCCTGCTTCGACCGTCACCATCGTCAGGGACTTGAGGTCACGCCGCGTTTAGGGCGCTTCTACCCTCATGGCTTTTTTAAGGGGGTTCAAGGCATTTACAGCGAAGCAGTGGAGCCTGCACGTATCATTGAACTCTCAGGAGATCGAATGAGAATCGACCTCAACCAACCTTTGGCACGCTTCCCTCTGCAATTGAAATTTCACCTGGATGAAGTTCTCTCAGATTATGATCGACGTGGAGGACGCTGCGCAAGCCCGCTAGATAATCTGCTGCAATTTCCCGGATTAGCGGCACCTCTGAGAGATGGCCAGGATACCGACTACGGCGATGACAGCGACGGTATGTCACGAATGGATGAGCGCTCAGACGACAGCTTCTATGCTAATCCCCGCATGGTACAGCACCTCGATACAAAAGCACTGCAAACCATAAATAGCCTCTACCGAAGATTGATTCCTCCTCAGTCAAAGGTGCTCGACTTGATGGCTAGTTTCGATTCACACCTACAAGGTACAGAGCTGGCGAATATTCATCTGCTGGGTATGAATGCAAAGGAGTTATCAGCAAATCAAAGTGCTAGCAACAGCACTCTACAAGATTTGAATAAATCCCCTACTCTTCCTTTTGAAAACAATAGCCTGGATGCCATTATCTCTACTGCATCCATAGAATATCTATGCCGGCCTACAGAGGTACTGACAGAAGCGCTGCGAGTTCTACGCCCTGGAGGGATTACTGTTATCAGCTTTAGCAACCGCTGGTTTCCAACAAAAGCAATCCGGGTTTGGAGTGAGCTGCATATGTTTGAACGGATAGGCATGGTTAGCCAATGGTTACAAAGAGCGGGATATACAAGAATGCATACTTTTTCATCACGTGGCTGGCCACGTCCTGCCGATGATAGCCACGCAGGCCAAACGCCCTACTCTGATCCCGTTTTTGCTGTCTGGGGATTTAAACCATGATCCCCCTCAGAGAGAGACTCAAGTGGATGGGATGGGTAGTGAGCCATTTACAAGAAATTGATCCAGTGCGAAACGTGTGATGTTTCGCTCAATACTGAAGATGACCTCCCTTTCATCAACCTGACAGAGAGACTGCTTTTCATCGAGTGGCCTACTGCGGGTTAACGGACTTGCATCATAGAGCGCCACGTTGGTCCTGCCCTCCTGGTCTCTGGCTGAACGATACTCAAAACCCTTTATGCCCGCCTCTCTCATCGCACTTCCCAGAGCTTGCGTGATTTTATAACTCACCGGGTCACGTAGACTCTTCTGGTAGCTGTTAAATCGATCGTCCTGCAGCCTCACACCGTAATTAGTCTGGTAATGGAATTTGAATAGGGTGTGCTGGGATTGAAGTGTGCCATGAAGAGGCGGAATTTCCATGTCGAAGTAGAAAAAGAAGCGATAGAAGGCAGATTCGCACAATGTGACATATTCAGAAGTTCCCCCGTAGAACAGGCTTGGCTCAAAGCGTCCGCCGAAGCGACTACCATGCCTCAATGGTGGATAACGAAAGGGCGAGGATAGGAGATAGTGTAGGTGCTCTGTGCCAACAAGATAACCAGGCTTTGAGTCCATTTCCAACATCTCTTCGAGTGCTGCCTGTTTCTCCAGAGATGAGACGATTTCCGCTGATGCCACCATCTCCTGGGATTCAACCATGCGGAATCCCTGTCCACCGATGGTATGAATGACGCCATCACCACCTACTGCACGCCAAATTTCGCTCAAGTTTTACCTCGAATCCCATCAATATATTCAACAACACGCACCAACCCAGTGACATTATTGATCAGTTCCGCAGGCACGCCGTTTAGTGAGCGGATCCTGGTATGCATCCAATGGCTCATTTCATCTTCTCGCCCACCCACCAGTACATGGAGACCTCGATAAACCCGAACCAATAGCAGTGCCAATTGGCCATTCGGTGTGGAGGGGTCGACTCCATTTCGAACGATTGTGGTACGGTTGCGCCCCACAACATGCCCCACTTCAGCGGGGGATAAACCAAGTTTGGCGCCTGCATTCAGAACAGCCTCACCCAGCACCATTGCCTTGTTTGGTATTGTTGCGAAACAGGGATCAGACATAGCAGTCTCCTTGGTATTGCATATGCACAGTATATGCCTATAAGTGTGCGTATACAATATTTATAGGGTTGGCGAGACTTCCTGCACTTGGATGATTTTTTGAGAAATACTGGTGTAACTCAATCAAGGGTTGATTCGCTTCGCTGCGGCGTCTGCGTCACTTCATTCCTCACGAATGAAGAGTTCGAAACAACGCCTCTCTGATTCGGTCAGGTTTATTCAGAAACTATTACGCTTGTAACCGATTCATTGCTGTTGGTTTCTATTGCTGATTGAGAATTGAAACATGAAAAGCATTGTAAAGCAGAGGGTCACAGTTAGAAAAAACTTACAAGTCATCAGTATCTTAAATAGGTGGGGAGAGAAACTCCCCTCTCCCCTTGCGGGAGAGGGGCCGGGGGAGAGGGGGTGAATAAACACCCTATTTTCCCCAACAATCAGTAAGATAAATATGAACGATCAGTGCAGTTTTCCTCTTTCAACCACATGAAACGCTTCGCGTACACCCTCTCCCCAACCCCTCTCCCGTAAAGGGAGAGGGGCTTTCAGAGTTGTTCTGAGAAGATTGAAAGTTAATGGGACATTAGCAGTGATGTGGCATATTCACATTCATTAATTTAACTACGTTACATATAATCAACCAAAATAAACTGACAAAGCACCCAGTGAGACATACCTGGGATTAAGGCTGATTTACATAAGAAGAAAATTACTACAGCTATAACACTTCTGCTTCTTTTGCCCATGCTTTGCTGGCTGGCGTGAATATCTATATGTGACAGGAGAGATGAGATGGAAAAGGCCGACCTACCCGATCTAGGGGATAAGGGTAACACCCAACACTACGGCAGAAAAAAATACCCACAAAAAGGCACTTCAGGTCTGGCAGTTGCCTATGTGCAAAATCTGCTTAATGCACGTATGCCCCCTCCGCCACTCTGGGTTGACGGCATCTTTGGACCAAAGACAGATTCCCGGGTTAAGCAATACCAGGCAAGCCGCAGATTGATGGTCGATGGCATTGTCGGACCAATGACACTGGCGAGTCTGGAGGCTGGCCCGCCGCCGATCCGTAAACGACCAAATGCAGGCAACATGGTAATACCGGCGACCGGTGGTGTTTGAAGCTTATTAAAAAAGCGACAATAGCAGGTTGACCTGTAATCGAGTCGTCGCAGAGCTCCGCCATACACAACCTGAATGATAAGCAATCCAAGTGGACACTCATCCAGATTGAGTTACTGAATTGTCAGCGCCTGTGCGGGATAATAACGAGCACTTGACCTGGCCGTATCTGCGCTGGGTTGGTGATTTGTGCAGCGTTATCCTGTGCGATCTGAGGCCAAAGCGAGGCATCGCCATAGACCCGCCATGCAATACCAGACAAGGTATCACCCCGAATCACATGGTAGTCGAAGGTCTCTGCACCGCTGTCCGGTGAGGTTGGGACATGAATCCATTGACCCTGCAGAATCATATCGGGGTTGGCGATCCACTCTCCGCCCATTCCAATCGACACCAATCTGTTGTGGCGCTCCATCAGGCGTGGCCAGGCAAAACTGTCACCATAGAAGCGCTGGGCAATCGACCACAAGCTATCACCAGGTCGCGCTATGTAGCGCAGTTGATCAGATGGGGCACCACCCGCAGCAGTCACATAAGCTAAATTTTTGGTCATCGAGCCAATGATCGCGTGCCATTGGCCTCCTGGCTCAAGATGATGCAGTAAGGCCAGTGCAGACTCGTATTGGGCTTCATTACCATCCATACCACTCGCCTCTGCAAAGGTGAACAGGCCATCGACCAGGGTTTGATATCGTTCGCCCAGGCGCTCGCGCGTCAAGAGGTCAGGATCGGTTTCCAACAGCCCGGTCAGTGCCTCAACAGCCAGCTCAGCTTCATCAGTTGAAAGATCCGAGATCACTAAATCGATATTGAAGTCGTCGGAACCAGTTGCGACCTCGGCGGCTGCGACCTCGACTACCTCAACAGACTCCTCAGTATTCTCATAATCCGCGCTCTCTTCTTCTGGGTTCGGCTGATCTTCGGCAGTTTCAACTTCGATGGCTGCGTTCTCGAATCCTTCAACTAATACCTCTGCATCCTCAGAAGCAGCATTGTCTTCTTTTGGGATCATCTGATCTTCAGCAGTTTCGACTTCGCTGGATGGTGGCCCAACAATGACCACGTTTTTTTCGTTGGTGCCCTTATTCTCAGACACAGCATTCGGCCACAGAACCCAAGCTCCTATGGTACCGATCACCACCAGTCCGAATAGAACGAGGGGGATGGTCTTCGTCCGTTTGGGAGGGGGTGTAGTCATCGGGGCTGATGGGGCGCTGACCGTCGGCTCGGGAGGCGGTGGTGATGGCGGTGCTACCACCTGCGAAGGAGCGAGGTCGAACAGCCGTCCGTCCGGAGTACGCATGTGCAACGCAGGGGCGCCCCATTCGACCGGATAGCCCCGTGCGTAGAGAAAAGCACGGGCAGAACTGAGGGCCGCATCGACTGGTTGGCCAGCAGCCAGGTAGCGGTAGAAGTGTCGCGACAAGGCTATGGCGGCCTCATCGGGAATCGGAAACTGCATCGCAATTACAGCTGGAATCCCCCGTCTGATCAGACTTTGCGCCACGCCACCAAAGGGATCCCGGTTGGAGGCGGTGGCACCCATGCAACTGTTTAGGAAGACCAGCCTCAGGCAGTCGCGGTAGTTACGCAGCAACACCGCCAGTTGCCGACCGGCGATGGTCTCAGCAGTGCCCGGGTGGCGGTCGGATTCGAGCACCAGCACACCTTCGTCATCCACAAAATCGCCATGGCCGATGAAGTGCAGCACATGTGGGCGATGTTTGAGTAGCGCATTGTCGAGCGTCTCCAGCGTGGTGTGTTCCAGTCGCAAGGTGGTGAGCACGCCAGTGGCACTCAGCTCTTCCAGGGCGCGATCCAGGTGCGCAAGCTCCTCGCCTATCGCCAGTTCGGGTCGGTCGGCTGGTGCAGCGATCACCATCAGCATGCGTAGCGGAGGTTCAACAGTAAGAGTGGGGGACGGCTTGTCTACGTCGAGCCAACGAACCACAGGCTTGAGGCGATCGGAAAAGAGGAAATCATCCTGCTTGGGACTGTATAGAAACTCCCATGGCAGACGCGCCAGCGCAGGGGCATCGGTGGTGTTGATGACAAAGCGCAGCCCGTCGCCTCGTTGCGGATCGATGCCACGCATACTCTCTTCCAGGCTGTGACCAGCATCAGAACTGATCAAAGCGGCGTAGAGTGCTTCACCGATCTGGCGAGCGGCGGCTGCCCCCGGTAGTAGTGCGGGCGGGACATCGACCGATCCGGCACGTCGTGCCGATCCTGTGATTGTGCGGGCATTCGCCCACAGGGCAGTTTCGAGCCTTGTTGGATCGAGTGCGATGGTGGCACGCCCCTGCCTGCCAGAGGGAGCGTCCGGGACGCTCAGCCCATAACCACCACCGACATCACCATCAAAGTGTAACTGTAACGAGCGATAGCGCACCGCGCTGCGATCAGATTTGGGCGTTTCGATGGAGGTAGGCACTTCGACATGAGCTGATGTATCAGCACCATGCAAGCGCTCCCTGTCTTCAACTTCCATCACCACTTCCGCGGTGAGATTGCCTTCGGCCTGCATCAGCGTGAGTGCGCGAAGATAGGCGGGGATATCGGATAATGGCGTCTCAGCAACTAACACTGGCAGTACATGCCAACCCGGTGTTGGCCACTTGCGAGCAGCGAGTTTGAGTTCCGTGCGAGTGTAGTGTCCCTTGGCCACGGCCTCGGGCGAAACCAGAAAGATGAACAGCTCAGCCGCATCAATGGCCTGACGAATGCGGTCGTCGAAACTGGTGCCGGCAAGCAGGTCTTCCCTGTCGAAGAACACCTCGTGCCCTACGGCCTGCAGTCGGCAACATAGGTCGTCGGCCAGTTCACGATAGGATGAGGCGTAAGAGAGAAAGATGTTCAAGGTCTCATGCACCGTGTCGAAGTATCTGTCTGAGTATAGCCGCTCAATGATAGGGTGCAGTTAATTGCATGTATTAACCCGGCGACTAAGTATGTCGTCTTCAGGGTTTCAAGCCTGCCCTTGATCAAGGCGCGGCTCGCGCCCAGCAGGAAGTGCCCTTGGGGTGCAGTCAATGGTTGTTCCCTTGTCAAGAGCCGCAACACCGAGCAAGGGCAGGCTTGAAACCCCTAACAATATGTTTTTAAAAGACAGGCACACTTCGGCTGAAGACAACATACTTAGTCGCCGGGTTAATAGTACAAAAAACCACGATGTAAAAATTAGTAAATATATATTCCAGGAATTGGAAAAGTAGAGCCGATATTTGAAAATACCCCTAATTTACATAGGCCTTTTCATATGAGCATAGCTACCTAAACTGTCAGCTTTTAGTGCAGTAAGTTAGAAAATATAATTCACTTGGTTTGTAATTTTTGCCAAAAGATTCTGCTGTTGTCATCAAGATAGTTTTCGACCTCATTATTCATGATAACTCTAATTTTCTGAGAAACATGAACATCCAGCACGTATGATTACTACTAGTGTCCCATTAACTTTTATGGTTATTGTGTTAACGAGTTAATTGTCGTTGGTTTCTCTGGCCGATAGTGATTTGATTACCTGCTTGGTGGGGGCAACTAAGGGGGGCTCGACTGCGCTCCTCAAGACCTTTGTTACCTTCCTGCACATATCGACTGATCCATTTATGAACTGTTGGTCGACTGACACCATAATATCTCGCTAGCTCAGACTTGCTGAAATCACCACCCAGCCAATCGCTTATTAACATCATTTTTTGATCCATTGGGATCTCTCGTTTCCAGGGCATAGGTCTTTCCTCCTTACCTATGCATTATCTACCTGTAAACGAACTACCCGGTCTAGTTTGTAAACGATGTTACCGGTTTGTACCTAACTCCCCTCTCCCCCTGCGGGAGAGGGGTCGGGGGAGAGGGGGTATTCAACAACTGCATCAAATCCTTAATGCAAAACCTTTCCCGTCAAAGGATAGGATCTTGGAAACGATATCCCAATTACACACTTGCGTGCTTACCTCTGGGTGATTGAGAGTTAATTTGACACTAGCAGTGGAAAAACTCATTCATTGCCAGACAAGATTTATTGGGCCTCAATGCTATTCAAAATTCACAACACAAGAAGCTGGTCTGAATGGAGAGAGAATATTGAAATAATGGCTTAGTATTACTGAGCCAGGAATAGCACGGCCACCTTGGCACTTCTCTTTTTCCTGGGTAGAGTGTTCCCAGAACAGGTGCCACTTCAGGAGTAAATTGAATGAGCCAGCTCTTCTCCCCTTATGCCCTCGGTCGGCTGAATCTCGAAAACCGCATCGTCATCGCCCCCATGTGCCAATATTCAGCAATCGAGGGAGAGGCTACAGATTGGCACCTGATCCACCTGGGCCAACTGTCACTCTCAGGGGCAGCCCTGCTATTCATTGAGGCGACGGCGGTGACACCGCAAGGGCGCATCTCACTGAATGATCTCGGGCTATGGTCGGATGCCACTGAAAAGGCCCTTGGCCGGGTGATCCAAGGTCTGCGAAGCTATTCTGATATGCCCATCGCCATTCAGTTGGCCCATGCTGGACGCAAGGGCTCCACGGCTGCCCCCTGGAAAGAGAGTGGCCAACTGCCAATGGCGAGTGGAGGATGGCAGACATGCGCCCCCTCCCCCTTGCCTTACAGCGAGAGCGAGCGCTCTCCAGCAATGCTGGATCAGCAAGATATGACAGAGATCCGACAGGCCTTCGTGGCTGCCGCCACCCGGGCCCACCGATTGGGAATCGAGGTAATCGAGATTCATGCCGCCCATGGTTATCTACTGCATCAGTTTCTATCACCCCTCTCTAATCTCCGCGATGACGCATATGGGGGATCACTGGACAACCGCCTACGCTTTCCACTCGAGGTCTTCGAGGCGGTGCGCAAAGCAATTCCGCAGGAGGTGCCAGTTGGCATCCGTATCTCGGCCACGGACTGGGTCGAGGGAGGATGGGATATCGAACAGAGTGTGGCACTGACCCAAGCATTGAAACAGCGTAACTGTTCTTTCATTCACGTCTCCAGCGGTGGACTCTCCCCGTCACAACAGATCCCGGCAGCACCTGGCTTTCAAGTGCCCTTTGCAGAACGTATCCGTCGAGAGACAGGCATGCCGACTATCGCCGTCGGTCTGATCACAGAACCCAAACAGGCTGACGAGATCGTCGCAGCAGGACAGGCTGATCTGGTTGCATTGGCCCGTGGCATACTCTACAACCCACACTGGCCCTGGCATGCAGCCGCCACTCTTGGTGACAAAATCACTGCTCCACCGCAATACTGGCGATCACAGCCGATTGGTACTGATTCGATTTTCAAAACTCAGTAAAAAGTTCACTGCGGGATAAATATCCCCCACACGTTTGTGTCACTGCGTTCCTTTCGAACAAAGGAATCGAATTAAATCATCTCTCTCCTCTAAATAAGCATCAATCGGGGTATTTTTGAAAAAGAATTGAGAACACCCCAATTTTAAAAGCACTGAGATCTCTTGAAACAGATATCATGATTGCATCCCATTAGTACAAAATAGATATTTTGAATCTACAAATGATGGGTGTCCCGGAATTCCTGCGGAATTCCTGCAAGTATATCTGCTGTATTGCGCGGATTTGGTTCAGGCTCTAATCAGCCCAGTCGACGTGCACTCTATAATAAGTCGCTAGCATTACCGACATAAGCAAAATGCATCGCAAGAGAAGAGACTAACCTCTCATTCCGGCGCAAGCCGGAATGATGAAATAGCGAAGCTGTTAGCCCGTCTTATCGTTTGGCTAAGACTGAAAATGCTTTCGAAGATTTTCTTATACTGAGAAGCCCAATCAAACCAGAACCAAACAACCATACTGCTGCCGGCACTGGCACAGTTGTTGCGCTCCACACCCCCCATACAGCAGAATCATTTAGAGCAGTATCTGCATTAATACTTAACGAAGCAGATAATAATAACCCAGTCGTAATATCATTATTATTCGATATATGATTAGTTGCGGACGCAAAAACCAATCCAATTAAACCTGGTTCATTAGCAAGAATTGGGGCTTGAATAATACATTGCCTACTAAAAAATTGATCATTATTACATCCGTAAGTTAATTGAGGGTTGCTATCAAATTGACCTGACGGCCCATCTAACAACCCTTGTTCCATCAATCCAGAAAAAGCTGCAAATGCAGTTGCTGTATCCTGAAAAAAGAAATCTGTTCTTTCATCACAACCACCAAACAGTTCGACACAAGTACCTTCGACAAATGAAACATTATATATATTTTCATCAACGGTAATCCCCGAAATGCCCGTTAGATTATTTGTTAATGGATCGATATGTAATTCAGCCGCTAATGATGGTGTCGTATATAAATATCCAATAAATAATAATAATCCAATTATTTTCATTTCATTCTCCTAACACTCAATTTCAATACTCGTATGGCCCATTAGAACAATCAAACTCTTTAAGTCTCTCCATTGCTTAATCTAATCCTTCTAGTACAGGTTCGAGTTTATCTCGAACTATCTAAAATGGAAAATTGACACAATAGTGCGCACACCTTCATTTAACTAATGTAGATGCCTAATGGCAAGAAGAAAATACTACAATTATTACAATGATTAATTAAAAGCCACGGCTGTTGCGTGGACATATTCAGGTCAGAGAAAGAGAAAATATATATAGTAAATAGGCTCTCGTTGCTTTACCGATTCCACCTCTTCTACAACTGCGAACGGAGGTATCAGTCGCTGAACAGAATCGATAAGCAGAATCGAGAGAGAATCGAGGACACCCCAATTTTAAAATACTGAAATCACTTGAAACAGATATTATGATTGCATCCCCCCTACCCAACTACGAAACGATAATTATTTTTAGCTGCACTTTGGCCCTGAAACCAACACTTCTCCAGGGATTGTGCATAAGCCTTTATCCGATCAATTGCTCCAACTGCTGTAAAATAGTCCCTACTATAGTGCTTTATACTTTTTACCCAGGAATTTG
>NZ_JBSYOO010000056.1:0-66414 GCF_058244675.1 Candidatus Thiodiazotropha sp. AKIB8
GATCTGTAGCCTATCGAGAACAGGCGGTTTATGGTCAGGTATGTAACCCCGCTTATTATCTAGGATGGCGCGCCCCGTCCAATCAACAAGCTCAAGATAGTCTACAAGACGAAAAGGTACGCCCTTAAGCATATCTTTTCTCGGGTAACCAACAAAAGGTAGCAAACCTCTGGGAGTATTGGTTTCTTTATCACTACCAGAATTCTCTTTGAACAGATGGGTGCGCTCTTTGATGGAGGTGTATTCGGACTGCTCAGGCGTCTCAGCCAGCCCTGCACGAATCGGGTTGAGATCCACATAGGCCATACAGGCTGCGAGGGCCTTCTCATCTAACAGCGCCTGTCATTTGTAGAGCGACCTGTAAAACCATCATCTTTATTGGCAATACGGGCAACCGGCTCATTAAGGCAGCGCATAAACCAGTCCAAGCGTTAGCGCAAAAAATCAAGCATATGGCTAAATAGCCATATTTGAGCTATCCTTAGTCAATGAGTCAATCAGGTTTCGAATGGAACGAGGCAAAAAACCTCGAAAATGAGCAAAAACATGGTGTTACCTTCTATGAAGCGCAGCATGCCTTTTTAGACGAAAACCGCGTTATTGCTGAAGATCTAGCCCATAGTCAGGACGAAAAGCGATATTACTGTTTCGGGCTAAACGAAGGAAAGAATGGAATACTTACAGTCCGGTTCACATATCGTTCTGGTCGCATCCGAATTATTGGTGCCGGTTATTGGCGAAAGGGTAAAAAGATATATGAGCAAACAAATTCAATATAGCGAAGAATCAATTGACGAAATCAGGCTAATTCCAGACTTCCTGCCGTCTCCAGAAGAACTTGCACTCAAAAAGAAAAATACGAAGGTAACCATTTCTTTGAGTACAGAGAGTGTAACGTACTTCAAAGATGTGGCGAAAAAGCATCATATGCAGTATCAAAAAATTATCCGCGAATTGCTTGATGAATATGTTGCGCATCAGAAAAGCGCTAACAAGTAGCTCCATTGGACAGCCAAAACTACGCGGCTTTTGTGCATTCCGCGTCGCTCTACTATTGCACAAAAGACACTCCGTTTTGGCAGCCAATGAGCTTGAAGGTTAATGTCCGCTCTTGAGGGCGACTATCATATACATTTTGCTCGCAGGAAGGTTCGCTATGGTCTGCGTTCGCAGTCTATTGCGCCGCATAAATCGCAGATCTGCTTTTGAGTTCTAGGTTTCTCATACCATGATATAGTTCAATCTTTCGCCATTGGCCGGTTGGGGGCATTGTTGAAACTGACTCCAGGTGACCGCTTTCTTTAATCATGTATCTCTACGCTCAAGCATCCGCAACGTCAGCAAAGACCACTCACTGGTAGTGTCTCATCAGTGCAGGTATGTTATTTCCTGTGGGAATAACTATACCCCCGCCCTAGACGGAGGGTGTTGTAAAGGCAAGCTATGAATATTCGTAAATAGATTTTGATCATAAAAGAACGCAAGTTAATGCACGTTTCACCCCCTAATGGTGGGGCATGGCCCCACCCTACGAATTTTGCGACACCCTCAGACGGGAGATGGGTTGGAGGAGAGGGTGTGCGCCAACCACCTTTTTAGGTTTAAGATTACAGTCGGTACTATTTCGCTGGAAACTGTGCGAAAAGGGGTTATGCTTCAGAGGTAGGAAAAAACACCCTTGAAAAGCCGGGCATAGCACCCGGCCTCTTTATTGGAAGCATCCGGGATGGATCATCAGGCTGTCAACATGAGAAAAAATAACGATGGAACTGCTCAATGCATCCGCAATGCAGGCTGGCTTTACCATGGGTATGCGACCCGATGGTCGGGAGCTGCTTGTGGTGGCGATCAAAGGTACCTTCACGATACCGCCACCCCGTCAGACTGTTTCACTGGCCGAGGCACAAAAGCCGCTGGTTGAGGCGGATAGCTTCAGTGGAGAACCCGGTCACTCAGCGCCTGTGTATGAAACCGATTATGCACCCATCAAACCTCGATGTGATGTGTTGTTGAATGGCAGTGCTTACGCCCCAGCTGGGCAGCCAGTATCCAGGGTGGAAGTCACCCTCAGAGTAAGCTCCTTATACAAGTCTTTCGCAGTTACTGGTGAGCGTGTTTGGGAAGCGGGAAATCTGGCGGTCAGTCCGGGCTATCCTGGCGTCTTTACACAGATGCCGATCAGTTACGATTGCGCCTTTGGTGGCTTGGATAACTTTCACGAGAATGAACGCAAGCACTCCGCCTTGGCGTCAAATCCCGTCGGCAGAGGATTCCACCAGCAGCTTGCCCGTGAATTGGTTGATGGCTCACCTATGCCCAACACAGAGGAGTTGAAACGCCCGGTAACGATGCCAAACGGTAACTATGCGCCGATGTCCTTTGGGCCGGTTGGTCGGGGTTGGATGCCTCGCCAGCGGTATGCCGGTACCTATGATGATGAGTGGCAGGAGAATGGTTTTCCATTTCTGCCCAGCGACTTTAATGAGGCCTACTATCAGGCGGCGCCGGAGGATCAACAAATCCCCTATCTGCAAGGGGGAGAGCGGGTGTTTCTTGAAAATCTCACCCCAGAGGGGCAGACCTCTTTCGATCTGCCACAGATTGAGATGCCAGTGGTCTTTTTCTATAAAAATGGTGAACAGAGCAGACAGCAGGCTGTCATCGACACCCTGGTTCTGGAGCCGGATGAGGGCGTGTTCACTTTGACCTGGCGGGCAATGGTGCCATTAAGGAAAAATATCTTTGAACTGACCCAGGTTCTGGTGGGAAGAAAAACCCGCGCCTGGTGGCGGGCGCGGGAGCTGGGAAAGATCTACTACCCCTCACTGGCTCATCTATCGCGCAACGCTGCAACTGAATCGGAGGAGGGGTAATGGCTACCTCCCTTGCAATCACAGCTACCGGTATGGTCTCCGGTGTAGGGCTGGATACGGCAGCCAGCTGTGCTGCAATTCGCTCTGCGATAGATAACTTTCAGGAGACCCAGTTCATCGATCGTGCCGGGGAGTGGATACTGGGTTGTGAAGTCATACTGGATCAACCCTGGCGGGGTAGAACCAAGCTGATCAAAATGGCAGCTTCCGCAATTCGTGAATCACTACAGTGTGGTACTCCATTGGATGCCCCGCAGACCCCCCTTCTGCTCTGTCTGCCTGAACAGGATCGGCCGGGACGGATAATCGATGATGACAACCAGCTGTTCCTCGATCTGCAAACCGAGCTGGAGATGGAATTTCATGAGCAGTCACGGATTATCGCCTCCGGGCATGTGTCGGTTGCGATTGCCCTGCGCCATGCCCATAACCTGATCAACCAGGGGGGGCTGGAGCGTGTTTTGATCGTTGCCACAGATACCCTGCTGGTTGCTTCGTCGTTGAGCCATTGGGAGCGGCAGGAGCGATTACTGACCAGTCAAAACTCAAATGGTTTTATTCCGGGTGAGGCAGCGGTGGCATTGATCATCGAATCCCCCCGGCAGGTAAAAGGACCTTATCTCTGTTGTCAGGGGTTGGGGTTCGGCATCGAAGCCGCAGCCGTTGAATCAGGCGAGCCTTTGAAGGCTGATGGGTTGACTGCTGCTATCAAAGACGCAGTGGGGGATGCGGGCTGTCAGGTGAGTGATCTCGATTTTCGCATCACTGATCTTTCCGGTGAGCAGTACTACTTTAAAGAGGCGAGTCTGGCGCTCAGTCGAACTCTGAAAACGCCAAAACCGGAGTTCGATATCTGGCATCCTGCCGACTGCATCGGTGAAGTGGGAGCGGCTCAAGGGGCAGTGATGCTGGCGGTGTTGAAGACGGCCTGTGAGAAGGGATACAGCAAAGGGCAGAGGATCTTGGCGCATATGGGGAATGACGATGGTAAACGGTCGTCATTGGTATGTATCTGGACAGCGGGAGATGAGTAAGAATGGCCAATAATGTATTTGCCAACGGGCGGGAGATCTCCTGTAAAAAGGCAGATGGTAAAGCGATCTGTGCCTTTCCCGATGTCTGCTTTACGCCACCACAAACCCCGGCAACCCCGCCAGGTGTGCCTATCCCATACCCGAACACTGGAATGGCCAAGGACACCACCAAAGGGAGCAAAAAGGTAAAGATCTCAGACAAAGAGATCATGCTCAAGAATAAGTCCCATTTTAAAACCTCAATGGGTGATGAAGCGGGCTGTGCACCTAAAAAAGGGATCATCACCAGCAAAATCAAAGGCAAAGTCTACTTCAATGCCTGGTCAATGGATGTGAAAGTTGAAGGTAAGAATGTGGTCAGACATCTCGATCTGACCACCCATAACCATGCCAGCATGCCGGGTCAGACACCCCCCTGGATCTATATGGACTCGATGGCACTTGCCTCTGCATCGGAAGATTGCAAAGCCGAGTCAAATAAGACCCAGGATTGCATGGAAAAGCACATCAAGAAAAACACCACGCAGCAAAAACGCAAAGATCACAAGGTGGCGGATGTCACTCAAAAAGATGCGTTGGAGGATGATTCAAAAGTCGATTGGAAAGCCCTGGTTAAAGAGGATGCAGGTAAGAAGGCGTTCTACAATAAGGCGGGCGCAACTCGGGATATGTGTGCTGATGATGATTGCAAAGGGCAGCTCGATTGCAATCTGGTGCCCTTCGACTTTGGTTGTTGTGATGGCAAGACCCCGCATCATGTCATTCCGGCGCACTGTTTTATGCCCTCTGGAGAGAGAAAGGCGGGGAGTGGTGATCGCTACCCAGGCGCTGAGTCTTATGATGACACCACAGCCCCATGCATCTGTTTGGAGGGTGGTACAAAAAGTGAGAAAGACAGCAGTGGCAAGGTAAAAGAGCATGGCCGGGTGCATGCAATAGTTGATGCCGAAGAAGATAAATTCATGAATGTTGAAGAGCTCAGCACAAAAACGGGTAAACCGAAAATGCGTGGTGGGGAGAGAGCAGTAAAGAAGACCGCGGGCACCTGGAGCTTTGAACAGGCCAATGAGAAGGGGTCCGATGCAGTCACACTGGTCAAGCAATCCTGTGACAAGGCCTGCATGAAGAAACAGTGCGAAGCAGCCCATAAAGAGATGGGAATGGATGTGGGTGAGGGCAAGTCTGATAAGGTAATGCTGAGAGCCGATTCAAGTGGTAATCGAACACCGGAAGGGTTTGTGCCTCAAGGTGCGACACCTGCCGTCGGAATAGATTAGTAACGGACTCGCAATCAAGGGAGAAACAGTATGAGTTCAGGTAAGGTTCCAGTTACCTTTTTAAATGCTTACTCTGGTAGAAAGGGGCTATTGGGGATTGCCGCATTCCCCGACATGCTCCCCGGTGACAATGTTTTCACTCGTTTCTTTATGCATCTGGATGGACAGTGGGGCCACGCAGATTTGGATTTTGATGCGAAGTCGGTCTCCTATCTGATCAATCAGGCCGCACAGACTCGGGCATGGTGGGTACTGGGTAAAAATGGTGAGGTTGCCAAGGTTAATTCGAGTGGCACTGAATTGGAGCAGATCCCCGGTGCGGGCCTCAACTGGGAAGATGCCTATGGCTATGTTGAAACCATCAAGAATATCGCTGATGAACTCTATGTCTGCGGCTATGGCAAACAGGTCTACAAGCGTGTAGACGACGACTGGATCTCGATCAGTGATCAGATCCTGACCCATGATAAAGCTACCGGTTTTTTTGATATGGATGGCCTGGATGGGAACCATATCTATGCTGTGGGTTGGCAAGGTGAGATCTACTTTTACAATGGATCGGGGTGGTTAAAGGACGATAGTCCGACCAATAGCCATCTCTCCACGGTCTGTTGCCTGGAGGATGGCACCGTCTGGATTGCGGGCAACAAAGGTGTCGTGCTTCGTGGCAGTTTCAATCAGTGGGCAGAGATTCGTAGTGATGATTTTTCTGACCATTGGTATGGCATGGCAGCTTTCCAGGGGAAGATCTATCTGGCTGCCAATCAATCACTCGCGGTTGTCGATGGAGAGGAGATAGTCCCGCTTGATGTAGGGCTGAAAAAAGCAATCACAACCAATCGATTGTTTACCAAGGAGGGATTGCTCTGGTCTGTCGGGGAGAAAGATATTCTGGTGTTCGATGGAGAGGCCTGGAGAGAGATCCTCCATCCAGACAACATTTAAACAATATAGGACACTAGATAGAGACTACTCTTTAGAGTTCATCACCTTATCCCAAAAACTGCCCCAAAAACCCCGCTGTTCTTCGATCTGGTTCAAGCGTTGTTCAAGTGCACTGATTCTGTTGAGTGTCTCTCTGTCAGGCTCTGGAGTCAGAACGGGGGCTGCTTCTTTCTCATGTTGCAACACCAGCTGCTCCAGGTATTGGGCAATTGTCAGACCTTCACTCTCCGCTGCGGCAGCTATAGTGGCCTTGGTTTCCGCTGACATCCCTTCGAGGTGCCACGGATTGGCTGCTTTTTTCTTAGTTGCAGGTCTGCTTTTAGGTTGCTGTTGCTGTGAGACTGCTTTTTGTTGATTACGCACTGGCTTTTTCTCCAGGTGCTTGAGTGTGATCGGCTTCTGCGGCATAGCCGAGTAATCACGCTTTGGTCTCTTCGGGGGCTTCTTCGGAATAGAGGATGCTGATCTGGTTTTATCGCTATTAGTGTCTGACATGGCTTTCGCTTTACAGCAGAATTAGTGGTGATAACCGCCCCTTCAATTTCGTGAAATGGCGATGTACATAATATGCCATTTTACCAGGGTTGGCTGAAGTGTAGCGGAAACTGATGCCGAGTGGTGAAATTAATATTCTGGTTTCTATCATCGTACTTTCCCTATTACACTCTCAAGATTAACCTCAGGCGAAGTGGAATCAGACACTTCGCCTGAGCTGCTTGGGTTGTTTGTGAGTACCAGTCTCACTACTGACTAACACCGAGTTGGATCAAGCTGCATTGGCTTGTTTTTTAGGAAAAGACTCGCCCTGCTTGATGATGTCAAAGGTCTTGAGCACAGTTGTAAAAGCGCGATTACTCGTTGCTGCAACGATAGCGTCGAAAATATCCCTGTCGGTAAAGCCCAGTTTACGAATTTCCTCGATGTCTGCTTGAGTGATGCCCTCTGGATCTTCAAGAGACCTCATCGTGAGGCTTAGCAGTGCCTTCTCCTGATCGCTCAAGGGGGCATTGCTGATGTTATTAACTGTGGCCTGAAGTTGCTCCGGTGTCATACCCAGGTTTATTAGAAAGCCAGCGTTGAAATCGATGCAGTAGGGACAATCTACTGAACTAGAATTCAGATAGCGGATCAGTCCTAGTAACTCCGGACTGAGTTGTTGATGCTGGACAAAGTAGCTGAAGCTATCAACGAATGCCTCCAGCAGCGGCGGGCTTATACCGTATAGAGCCAGGCCGTCCGGAATCAGGCCCAAGGTGTTTTCAATGGCTTTGAAAATAGCATTTACAGACTCTTGCTCTTCATTGGGTGGGGTTGGATCAATCAGTGCTGTTGTATTCATGGAAGTTTCTCCTCAAGTTTCGAATCTGAATTGACTGGATTCTTGGTTAACCCTGGGCAATGGCTTGTCCAAGCTCCTCGTTTGTCATGGCCTTACCATCAAGATTCCAGGCACCATCGACGGTGTGAACCACGTTGACATAGATGTGATCTCTGGGTTGTTTTCCACCGGAAAGCTCGTGGATGATGTCGGTGGCTTCCTGGAAAAAGCCCTTCTGTGCCTCGCGGTCAATAAAGGCAAATGAAGGTACTTTCCACTCCACCCAGGCGCCATCAAACTTATTTCCACCAGAGTAGGTTGTGCCCTTTGGTTGGATATTAAGGATCGCAGTGATATTTGGGGTCATAACGCTGTTACCGGTCAGACTGTGCCATTTCAGCATTGCGTCAGTAATGCGCTGTATAGCAATTGTCTCAGTGCCATCTGCTAGTACGCCTTCGGTCAGGGTCAGGGATAGTGGCATTTGAACTCTCCTGTTTTGGGTGTTTAATCTATCGATAACGACCGTTATCTTTAAGGGCCAAAAAAAAGACGGCCAGTCCGTCTGTGCAGATAACGATCGTTATCCATAAGTTAGATTACGATCGTTATCTTGTCAACTATAATAGTTGTAGAATTGAGAATACGAGGTGCAGATGCGACACGATCCTGAACAGAAACAAGCCACAAAAACTAAGATGTTAGAGGCTGCCCACCGTGAATTTCGACGTCAGGGGTACGATGGTGCTGGCGTTGATGGTCTTGCGAAGGAGGCTGGAGTCACCTCGGGAGCATTCTATAAACACTTCGGTTCGAAGGCTGATGCATTTCGTGAAGCGGTGGTGCTGGGTGTTGGTGAGTTTCAATCGGCTGTCGAGTTGTACCAGGAAAAGTATGGTGACGACTGGCTAGAACGCTTCGCACGATTCTATCTTGGTGAAAAGCGCTGTGATGAACTTGGTAACAGTTGTGCATTACAGAGCCTGACACCTGAAGTTGCCCGTGCAGATGAGTCGACTCGTGAGGCATATCAGCAGGGGCTACTCAAGGTGAAGCAGGCTTTTACTTCAGGTCTTTCTATAGAGAGTGAGCGGAATCGATCGAGTGAAGCCTGGGCCGATATTGCATTATTGATTGGTGGTGTGACATTGGCACGAGCGGTTCAGGATCAAGACCTGGCCAATGAAATTACTGATGCTGTACTCAGCGCCTTTCACCCTGGCTCAGATGAGTCAGGGTGATGTCGAAGGGGGGGCAGCGCCACTATTAATGAGATGATAGATAACCGTAGCCGCTGATGTCAGTGACAGGCTGAATAGAGTGGTTAGGCGTAAAAAAGTTGGGGGTGTCGCTTCAGACTATGCTGAGATCCACTCGTTGCGAAGCTGATACTTTCATCAATCAAATTCGTGAGGCGGAGTGAGATCTGCTGCATCCCTGCTCTTGGGTGCCATAAAAAAGTTTTTTTTTACTTACCAGACGCTGTTCCCAGGTCCGATAGGGTGCTCAATAATTGATCCTGCTCAGGTGACAAGATTGATCAGAACAGAAACCATCCAAATGCCTGCAAGGGCAAGAATCAGTGTATCGATTGAAAGGAATTCGCGAAATGGCGTCTTCATGGTGTTACCTCTTAATTACTGCTATCGGTATACCGGTACTTCTATGTGCCAGAACCCTGAGAAAGTCTAGGGTGAAATCAACTCTATATGTTCCTTGAATCAATAACTCTTATCATGCCCTCCATGGGAGCCTGGGGTTCATTATCGGGTTAGTGATTATGAATGGCCCTGCCCACTATTTCGGCAAGTTATAGAATAAGTTGATCTCCTGCATTGAAAAATATCAATTGTTCGAGTGGGATAATCCTCTTTGACTATTGCTCAAAGTTGTTTACTGTGGGGCTTGTCACACTGCTGATAACCTTTTAAAGTGAGCGCTGGGAGTTGGCCAGACAGTCGCTGTAGCTTGATGATTCAGGATATGCAGAGGAAAGTCCGGGCTCCGGCGGGCAGGGTGCCAGGTAACGCCTGGGAGGCGAAAGCCTACGGAAAGTGCCACAGAAAATATACCGCCAGTGGCTTTGTCATTGGTAAGGGTGAAATGGTGCGGTAAGAGCGCACCGCGTCTCTGGCAACAGTGATGGCAGGGTAAACCCCACCCGGAGCAAGACCAAATAGAGGAACAGGCCGGTTTTTTAACTGTGCCAAGTGCGCCCCCACTGTTCCTGGGTAGGTTGCTTGAGGTGTGTGGTGACACACATCCCAGATGAATGACTGTCCTTGACAGAACCCGGCTTACAGGCCGACTCCCTCCACTTTGCCCCACAATGCCCTTTCTGGGCCCCTTTAATCTTCATAATCTACTTTAGGTTTGCTGGTCATGCTTTTGTATTTCCAGTGGATATTTGTGCCCTTCAAACCACTTTGCTTGGTGTGTGTAAGCTACTGAGCCAAAACGAGTTTTTACATTATCTACCTTGACAGAAGGCTGAGGTGAGTCCTAATATGGGGAGAGGTGGAATAAAGTGGGGAAATAGGGAAAATATCGCCGAAAGAGGGGCACTGATTTGTTTCGAGGGATTTCATCACTGAATTTGGATGCGAAAGGGCGTCTTGCAATACCGACCCGGTATCGCGAGCAGCTCGTGGATGTCTGCGCCTCCGAATTAGTGATAACCGCGGATAAGGATCACTGCCTGTTGATCTATCCCAAGCCCACTTGGCTGGAAATAGAGAAGAAGCTGATGACTATGCCCACATTCGATGATGCGGCGCGGAATCTGCAACGTCTCTATATAGGTAGCGCTACTGAAATAGACATGGATGGTCAGGGCAGGATTTTGTTGCCCCAGGAGTTACGCGGGTTTGCCGGGCTCGACAAAAAAGTCGCCCTGGTTGGTCAGATCAATAAGTTCGAGTTATGGGATGAAGAGACATACAAGTCTAAGCAGGAGACCTGGCTGCAAAAGGTGGATCTGACAGATCTCGATTTACCGTCAGAGTTTAAATCCCTTTCGATCTGATGGAACAGAGACATCTTTCTGTACTGTTGCAGCCCTCTGTTGAGGCGCTGAAGATTGATCCGCTGGGGATCTATATAGATGCCACATTCGGTCGGGGTGGCCACAGCCGCATGATCCTTGAAAGATTGGGTGTAGCGGGACGGCTGATTGCTATCGACAGGGATCCTCAGGCTGTAGCTCATGGTGAGCAGTTGTTTGGCGAAGATGGCCGCTTTCGAATGGTACAGGAGAACTTTGCCATGCTTGCGCAGGTCGCGGTACAGCAGGGTGTGATGGGGCAGGTGAATGGGATCTTGTTGGATCTTGGTGTCTCCTCGCCTCAGTTGGACCAAGCGCAGCGGGGCTTCAGCTTTAGCCAGAACGGCCCTCTGGATATGCGCATGGATCCAACCCATGGCATTTCGGCAGCAGAGTGGTTGGCTCAGGCAGAAGCCAGAGAGATTGCCCAGGTGTTGAAGACCTATGGTGAAGAGCGGCACGCCAAACGGATTGCGCGGGCAATTGTTGAAGCGAGGGCTGAGCAGCGTATCGATACCACAGGACAGTTGGCAGAGCTGGTGAGTCGAGCAAACCCGTCATGGGAGAAGGGCAAGCATCCGGCAACCAGGAGTTTTCAAGCGATTCGCATATTTGTGAATGGCGAGCTGGATGCGTTGAAAGAGACATTGGGTGGTGTGATTGATGTTTTGGCCCTGGGGGGCAGGTTAGCCGTTATTAGTTTTCATTCATTGGAAGATCGTATTGTGAAGCGCTTTATGCGTGATCAGGCGAAGGGCGACAATTTTCCGCCTGGATTGCCTGTAACTGAAGACCAGTTGCGGCCCAGGTTGCGCTTGGTGGGCAAGGCAATCACCCCGGATGAGACTGAGACCGGTGCTAATCCAAGGGCTCGTAGTGCGGTTTTACGTGTTGCGGAGAGATGTTCATGAGCCGCACTGGAAAGGTTATGTTTGCGATGTTGATACTGGCGGTTATCACCTCTGCGGTAGCGGTTGTCTATAGCAAATATTTAAGTCGCAAATATTTTGTTGAGTTGCAGGAGTTACAGGCGGAGGAGGAACGCATTGGCGTTGAGTGGGGCAGGTTGCAGTTGGAAGAGAGCACCTTGGCTACCTACTCCGTGGTTGAGCAAGAGGCGCGGGATAGATTGAAGATGCATCTACCCGATTTTACTGAAATCGTAGTCATTAAGCACTGAACATGGCTGTCAGGAAAAAGAGAAAAGCACAGCAAGCGGAGGTTATCCGGCAACCGAGCTATCGCGCACGGCGATATTTTGTGCTTGGTATGTTGGCTTTTGCCTACACCACACTGATTTGGCAATCAGTGGATCGGCAGGTGTTTGAAACTGCTTTTCTTCAGGAACAGGGTGAGCGCCGTTATCTGCGTACTATGAAAGTCAGTGCCAGCCGAGGCATGATTACCGACCGTAATGGTGAACCCCTCGCGATTAGTACACCGGTTAAAAGTGTGGTGGCTAATCCGCGGGTGCTGAAGAGTGACAGTCAGACCATTGGTGCATTGGCTTCAATTCTCGATTTGGATCCTGATCGCCTGCGCCGTCAGCTCTCGAGTGATCGCAGTTTTGTCTATCTGAAACGTCGTATTAATCCCGATCAGGCTGAACAGGTCAGTGCGCTGCAGATGAAAGGTATTGATCTGCTTTCCGAGTACCGTCGTTTCTACCCCAGCAGTGAAGTGATGTCGCAGATTGTCGGTTTTACCAATATCGACGATCAGGGGCAGGAGGGGATGGAGCTGGCCTATGATCAGTGGCTCAGTGGTACAGCTGGTGCAAAGCGGGTTATCAAGGATGGCAGTGGCCGTGTGGTTAACCAGGTCGAGAATATCCAGAGTCCAGCTCCAGGCAAGGATCTGGTTCTGAGTATAGATCGCAGGCTGCAGTTTCTGGCTTATCGTGAACTTAAAGCTGCTGTGACCAAACATCGAGCCCGCTCCGGCTCGGTGGTGATTCTGGATGCCCGCAATGGCGAAATTCTGGCGATGGTGAACAGCCCCTCCTACAATCCAAACGACTTGCAGGATCGCCGCTCAAGCCGGTTGCGCAATCGTTCAGTGACCGATGTTTTTGAGCCCGGTTCTACCATTAAACCCTTTGCTGTGGCGGCGGCCATGGAGCAGGGTGGTTTCAACCCGACAACACCCATAGATGTCTCTCCCGGTTATATGAAGGTCGGTCGCTATCTTGTACGTGACCATCGCAACTACGGCATGATCGACGTGGCAACAGTGCTACGTAAATCGAGTAATGTCGGCGCCAGTAAAATTGCACTTTCAATGTCTCCTGAGACCTTGTGGGGTGTCTATTCGAAATTAGGCTTTGGTACCAGCCCGGAGAGCCTGTTTCCCGGAGAGTCCAGTGGACGACTGCCCCATTTTTCCGATTGGTCCTCGTTTGAGCAGGCAACGCTCTCTTTTGGATATGGACTTTCAGTCACCCCGCTGCAGCTGGCTCAGGCCTATGCGGTATTGGCTAATGATGGCAAGCGCTTACCGGTTTCTCTTCTGAAATTGGAAGCGTCTCCTCCTCCTGGTGAACGTGTTTTGCGCCAGAGCACGGCAAGAAATGTAGTAACCATGCTGGAGGCTGTGGTCAGTCGCGAAGGCTCCGCCCCAATGGCTGCGGTTCCTGGATACCGGGTTGCAGGTAAAACAGGTACAGCTAAAAAATCGGTTGCCGGTGGTTATGCAGAGGATAAATATTTGTCCCTGTTTGTCGGCGTGGCACCTGCCAGCCACCCGCGTCTGGTAATGGCTGTTTTCGTTGATGAACCTAAAGGTGAAGAGTACTACGGTGGTCAGGTTGCCGGGCCCGTATTTTCAAAAGTGATGAGTGGTGCTTTGCGGTTGCTGAATATTGCACCTGACAAGCCCTGGCATGATGACAAGTTGATGGCCCGTCTTGGAGAGAAGGAATGATGACGGCCACAGAGATTCCAGAGACACATCGTCTATCGACATTGCTGTCAGGTATGGCAGATGTTGCACCGCATCTCGATCGGGATATCAACGGACTCTGCCTGGATAGCCGCAAGCTGGTTGTTGGTGATCTGTTTCTGGCCTGTGCCGGTACTCAGCAGCATGGTCTGGTTTTCGCTGAGCAGGCGATTGCTGGAGGTGCTGCTGCCATCGCCTGGGAGTCGGGTAGTGATAATGCCGCTCAGCTTGCTGCTGAATTGGCTGAAGCTTCAGTGCCAATGATCGCTGTAGCCGAATTGTCCAAATGTTTGAGTCAGATTGCCGGGCGTCTGTATGCTGATCCCAGTCATCAAATGACCCTGTATGGCATTACCGGTACCAATGGCAAGACCAGTATATGTCAGCTTTTGGCTCAAGCGCTGGGAACGGTTGAATGCTGCGGTATCGTGGGAACCCTCGGCGCTGGTCTGCCAGGGCAATTGACCACTACCGGGATGACAACACCGGATGCGATAACTGTTCAGAAATTATTGGCTGACTTGCTTGAACAGGGTGCCAGCTCGGTGGCCATGGAGGTCTCATCCCATGCCCTGGATCAGTATCGGGTAGAGGCGCTGGCCTTTGATTGTGCCATTTTTACAAATCTCAGTCGTGATCATTTTGACTACCATGGTAGTTTGGAAAATTATGCCGAGGCAAAGCGCCGGCTGTTCGAAATGGCTGGAGTGAGCGCTGCTGTCATCAATCTGGATGATCCGTTTGGTAGGGAGCTGGCTGAAACTCTATCCGACAAGTTGGCAGTGTTCGGCTATGCCGTCGAATCAGAGACCGTAGTTCCTGATGGATTGCAGGGTTGGGTTGTTGCAAAGCAGGTTGAGCCTTCACAACGGGGTTTGTCTATTTCAATTGAGACAGATGAAGGCGCAGGGTTGTTAGTGAGTGCTTTGTTGGGACGTTTCAATGCGGCCAATCTGTTAGCGGTTTTGAGTGTGTTGCAGCATAAAAACTGGCCCTTATCCAAAGCGATTGATGTGCTATCAAGGCTTTCGACAGTGCCGGGTAGAATGGAACTCTTCGGTGGTGCAGGCAAACCTTCGGTTGTGGTTGACTACGCCCATACCCCGGATGCGTTGGAGAAGGCGCTTCAAGCCCTCAGATTGCACTGCCCTGGTCGCTTGTTCGTGGTATTCGGCTGTGGTGGGGATCGTGATCACGGTAAGCGGCCAATGATGGCTGAGGTGGCAGAGCGATTGGCAGATCTCTGTTATCTCACCGATGACAATCCACGCAGTGAGTCAAGTGAACAGATTCTTGAACAAATTCTAGCGGGCATGACAAAACCTGATTTGGCGAAGGTGATCCCTGACAGGGGAAGTGCCATTCGTACCTCTGTCTTATCCGCGAGTGCTGATGATCTGGTTCTGGTTGCTGGTAAAGGTCATGAGGATTATCAACTCATAGGGGATCAGGTTTTACATTTCGATGATCGGGAGGCGGTTGTTGCAGCCCTCGATTCCTGGCCTGGGGGGATTAATGAATAGACTCTCCCTCTCAGAAGTGGCGAATGAGTTGAATGCTGTGCATCAGGGGAAGGATGTCAGCTTTCAATCGGTCAGTACCGATAGCCGCACCATCCAGCCGGGTGATCTCTTCGTGGCTCTGACAGGTCCGAATTTCGATGGTCACCGTTTCGTTGAAACGGCGATTCAGAAAGGTGCAGTGGCGATAATGGTCTCTACTCCACAGAACTCTGAAATTGCTCAGCTGCAGGTGGCAGATACTCGTCTTGGTCTGGGGCGTCTGGCCGGATATTGGCGTGACCGCTTTGAAGTGCCTTTAGTGGCTATTACCGGCAGCAATGGCAAAACTACAGTTAAAGAGTTTCTGGCTGCAATTTTAAATATCAGAGGAACGGTTCTTGCCACCAAAGGCAACCTGAACAATGACATTGGTCTGCCACTGACGCTTCTTCGGCTTCAGGATGAACAGTGCGCCGTTGTCGAGATGGGTGCAAACCATCCGGGAGAGATCGGTTACCTGAGTCAGATTGCCCATCCTGATGTTGCATTAATCAATAACGCCGGGGCAGCACACCTTGAGGGGTTCGGTGATCTTTCTGGCGTAGCTCAGGCGAAAGGTGAAATCCTCAGTGGACTGAAACCATCAGGGGTTGCAGTTTTAAATGCTGATGACGAATTTTTCGCGCTATGGCGAGGCTATACCGGTGAACGTCGGATAATCTCATTTGGCACCTCATCCAAAGCCGATGTTCAGAGTGATCTCAACCAGGCTGAAATGCGCTGGACAGATCAGGGCTTTCAGAATCATATGCAGGTTCGCTATCTGGATCAGCAGTTCGAGGTGCAGATTTCACTGGCTGGTCGACACAACCTGATGAATGCCCTTGCGGCAATTGCTGCGGCATTGGGGATGGGGTGTAGCGTGGAGGATATTCAGCTGGGACTCGCATCGGTTCAAGCTGTTGAAGGGCGTTTGCGTCTGTTGGACACTTCAGCGGGCTACCGCCTTATCGATGATAGTTACAACGCCAATCCAGACTCAGTTGACGCAGCGATTGAGGTGCTTCGCAGTGCACCAGGTGAGCGCTATCTGGTACTGGGTGATCTGGCTGAACTGGGTGCCGATGCCGTGGTACTTCATGCAGAGATTGGTGAACGGGCAAGAGAGGCTGGCCTGGAGCACCTTTACACCCTTGGTGAATTGAGTCGTAGCGCTGTGGCGCGCTTCGGTGACGGGGGTGTTGCCTTCTCCAGTTTGGGTGAGTTAGTGGATGCACTGGATGCTGAAACCCGTAGTGGTGATGCCGTGCTGGTCAAAGGATCGCGTAGCGCGGGTATGGACCGGGTGGTAGAGCGTTTAATGCACATGGGGAGGGGTTGATTGTGTTGTTATATCTGACCGAGTGGCTGGTTCAGTTCGATGGTGGTTTTCGTGTCTTCCAGTATCTCACTCTGAGAACCATTCTCGGTGTACTGACAGCACTGCTGATCTCACTGGCTCTGGGACCGGTAATGATTCGCAGATTGAGTTTTCATCAGATTGGGCAGACGGTCAGGAATGATGGCCCCGAAACCCATTTCTCCAAAGCAGGCACACCGACCATGGGGGGCGCACTGATCCTTGTGGCGATCGCAATTGCGACTCTGCTTTGGGCAGACCTGGATAACCGTTATGTCTGGATTGTGCTGATAGTGACCCTGATCTTTGGTCTGATCGGTCTGGTGGATGACTATAAAAAATTGGTTTTAAACGACCCGAAAGGGTTGGCTGCCCGATGGAAATATTTCTGGCAGTCGGTGGCTGGTCTGGGGGCTTCAATTGTCTTCTTCACCACAGCGACTTCACCAACAGAGACAGCGCTGCTGATCCCCTATGTGAAAGATGTCTCCCTGGACATGGGGCCGTTGTTCATTCTCTTCAGTTATCTGGTCATTGTCGGTTCATCAAATGCAGTCAATCTGACTGATGGACTTGATGGTCTGGCGATTCTTCCAACTGTGATGGTGGGTGGTGCGCTAGGGGTGATCGCTTATGTCACCGGCCATGCAGATTTTGCCACCTATCTGAAGATTCCTCACCTGCCGGGTGTTGGTGAACTGATGGTGTTTTGTGCTGCGTTGGTCGGGGCAGGCTTGGGCTTTCTCTGGTTCAACACCTATCCCGCTCAGGTGTTTATGGGTGATGTGGGTGCATTGGCGCTGGGTGCGGCATTGGGTGTGGTGGCCGTTGCAGTACGGCAAGAGATCGTGCTGTTCATCATGGGTGGAGTATTCGTTATTGAGACAGTTTCTGTGATGTTACAGGTGGCCTCTTTTCGATTAACCGGTAAGCGGATTTTTCGTATGGCGCCACTGCATCACCATTTTGAACTTAAGGGTTGGCCCGAACCTCGGGTCATTGTTCGTTTCTGGATCATCACTGTGATTCTGGTGTTGGTCGGATTAGCGAGTCTGAAGATACGTTGATGTCAGAGCAAACGACAGTGCAGGGAAAGACTTTGATTGTCGGTCTGGGCAAGACCGGGCTCTCCTGTGCCCGCTATCTTGCTGCGCAGGGGGTCTCACTGGCGATGACAGATAGTCGTGAGTCGCCTCCCGGTTTGGAGGCATTGCGTCAGGAGCTACCCGACATGGCCCTGTTTCTTGGCGGCTTCCAGGCAGAAGTTTTTGAGGCTGCAAGTCGTCTGGTAGTGAGTCCGGGGTTGGCACTGGATCATCCACTTATTCAGGCTGCCAAGCAGCGTGGTGTGGAAGTGATCGGTGATGTGGAGTTATTTGCCCGGGCTGTGAAGGCACCAGTTGTGGCGATCACGGGTTCAAATGGTAAGAGTACAGTCACCTCCCTGCTAGGTGAAATGGCCCGCACTGCCGGTATCAAAGTTGCCGTGGGCGGTAATCTGGGAGAGCCAGTGCTAGATCTGCTGGATGATGATGTGGCGCTCTACATTCTTGAACTCTCAAGTTTTCAACTGGAGAGTACCTTTTCTCTGAAACCCAGAGCTGCGGTTGTGTTGAATGTTTCAGCTGATCATATGGATCGCTATCGGGATCTGGATGACTACGCTGAAACCAAAGCAAAGATCTACCAACAGGCCGAGATACGGGTCGTCAATCGAGATGATCCAAGAGTTATGGCCATGGCCGAAGAGTACAGTTTGCTGCTCGGTTTTACGCTGAACACACCGACTGGTAGTGACTTTGGTCTGCATGAGTTGGATGGTGTGAACTGGTTGTGTGAAGGACATAGTCCGTTGATGCCTGTCAGTGAGTTACGGATTCCTGGTCGTCATAACACTGCCAATGCCCTCGCGGCTTTGGCCCTGGGCAGTGCTGCAGGATTTCCACAAAACGATATGCTGGCAGCACTGCGTATTTTTAAAGGCTTACCCCATCGGACCCAGTGGGTTGCAGATAAACAGGGACTTCGTTGGTTCAACGACTCTAAAGGCACGAATGTAGGTGCGACCATCTCAGCTCTGCTCGGGCTTCATCCTGAGCAGGGAGATAGTCGCACTGTGTTGATTGCCGGCGGTGACTGCAAAGGCGCCGAGTTTGCAGATCTGATTCCGGTTGTGAAGCAGACTGCGAGGGGTGTAGTGCTGATTGGCCGGGATGCGCCTGAGCTTGCGGCTGTGTTGCAAGGGCAGGTTGAGTTGGTGAATGCAGGCAGTATGTCGGAGGCTGTGGCTGAGGCCTCTAAACTGGCTCTTCCTGGTGACCGGGTGCTGCTCTCTCCGGCTTGTGCCAGTTTCGATATGTTCACCGGTTTTGAAGCTCGGGGTGAGGCGTTCATAGAAGCGGTGGAGGCGTTTGTCCAATGACAGATAAGCGTCCCCAGGCCCAGGATGCCCGTGCCAGCAGATCCCCGGAACCAAGCCTCGACTGGTGGCTGCTTGGTGCCTCCGCACTATTGTTGGGATTTGGTTTGGTGATGGTAGCCTCGTCTTCGATGACGGTGGGAGAGCGTCTGGCTGGCTCCCCGTTCTTTTATGTCTACCGTCACCTGTTTGCGATGCTGCTTGGTCTGATCGGTGCGGGACTGTTTTTTGGGGTTCCCATGGAGCAGTGGCGAAAAGCGGGTCCGATGTTGGTTTTTCTCGGAATTATTCTACTCATCATTGTGCTTATCCCCGGGGTGGGTAAGACAGTCAATGGCGCCACCCGGTGGGTGCCTTTGGGTGTCTTCAATCTACAAAGCTCCGAATTTATGAAGCTCTTTATGGTGCTCTATATCGCAGGTTATCTTGTGCGTCGGCAGGATGAGGTGGCTCGTTCCTTCTGGGGTTTTGCCAAGCCTATGCTGCTGTTGATTGTAACCAGCGCGATGATTCTTCTGCAGCCTGATTTCGGTACCACAGTGGTGCTGTTCGCGACAGCGCTGGGTATGCTTTTTCTGGGCGGAGTGGTGCTCTATCAGTTTGTTACTCTGATCCTGTTCTCATTGGCATCCGGGTTTGCACTGATCTTTTTTTCACCCTATCGCTGGCAGCGAATGACCACCTTCCTGAATCCCTGGGATGATCCTTTCAATACCGACTTTCAACTCTCCCAGGCGTTGATTGCCTTTGGTCGAGGGGAGTTGTCCGGCGTGGGTCTTGGCAACGGTATCCAAAAACAGTTCTACCTGCCAGAGGCTCATACCGACTTTATCATGGCAGTGGTGGGTGAGGAGTTCGGCCTGCTCGGCACATTGGGGATTATTGCTCTGTTCGCTTTCATTACCTGGAGAGCCTTTCAGATTGGTGTCAGAGCGGAAGCTGCAGGTCAAAGATTTTCAACCTATACAGCCTATGGCCTGGGTTTGTGGCTGGGTATGCAGGCATTCATCAATATCGGCGTGAATGTCGGCATGTTGCCAACCAAGGGCTTGACGCTCCCGTTCATGAGTTATGGCGGTAACAGCATTATTGTTGTCTGCTTGATGATCGCTCTATTGTTACGCATCGATTATGAGTCCCGACGCACAGTGGGACGCAACACCAATGGGAGGCGATCATGGAGCCTCATGTGATGGTCATGGCAGGTGGTACCGGAGGGCATCTTTTTCCGGCATTGGCTGTTGCCAAATGGTTGCAGGATCACGGTTGCAGGATTACCTGGCTGGGAAGCAGTGGCGGCATGGAGAACAGGCTGATTCCTGAATATGGCTATCCCCTCCAGACTCTGGAAGTGAAAGGTATTCGTGGTAGTGGCTTCAAACGTCGGCTCATGGCGCCATGGGTGGTTGGTCGGTCGTTCATCCAGGCTTATCGCCTGTTGCGACAGGTTGAGCCGCAGCTGGTGTTGGGGATGGGGGGATTTGTCACCGGTCCAGGGGGTGTTGCAGCACGGGTGATGAAGATTCCTTTGGTGATTCAGGAACAGAATGCTATTCCGGGATTGACGAATCGTATTCTGGCCCGCTTTGCCAACAAGGTTTTCGAGGCCTTTCCTGGCAGCTTTGGCGCTGAGGCCCAGGCTGAGACTGTGGGGAATCCCGTACGTCAGGAGATTGTTGATCTTGAGCCGCCAGAAGTTCGTTTCAAAGGGCGAAGTGGCCCGATCAGGCTGTTTGTGCTGGGCGGCTCACTGGGTGCCCGCGCACTGAATCAAACACTCCCCAAGGCTTTGGCGCTGATGCCACAAGAGAGTCGTCCAGTGGTTCGTCATCAGGCTGGTGAGAAGCTGTTGCAGGAGACGATCGAATGCTATCGAGACCAGGGTGTCGAAGCGGAGATCAAGGCCTTCGAAAAGGATATGGCCGAGGCTTACGCCTGGGCTGATCTAGTGCTATGTCGAGCAGGGGCGCTGACGGTTACCGAGTTGGCGACAGCCGGATTGGGGGCGATTCTTGTGCCTTACCCTCATGCAGTGGATGACCACCAGACCCACAATGCACAGTTTCTGGTTCAGGCTGGGGCGGCGCAACTGCTGCCGCAACCGAGTCTGAATCCACGTGATCTTGCTGCACAGATTGCTGATCTGGGCGCTGACCGAAACACACTGCTACAGATGGCTCAGGCTGCGCGACAACAATCCCGTCCGGATGCTGCTGCCAATCTGGGACGTTTTTGCCTGGAGACCATTGAGTCATGAGTGAACAGCTGCGACGTCGCCACAACCCGAACAGCATGGGGCGCATGCGCCATATCCACTTTGTGGGTATCGGTGGCGCAGGAATGAGCGGTATTGCTGAGGTGATGATCAACCTGGGGTATCAGGTATCAGGTTCAGACCAGAAAGAGAGTGGTGTAACCCGTCGGCTCTCATCCCTCGGGGCTCATGTCTATCTGGGGCATCAGGCAGCGAATATTCAAGGCGTTGATGCTGTCGTGACTTCCAGCGCAGTGAAAGAGGATAACCCCGAGGTGGTGGAGGCCAGGAAAGGTCGAATTCCTGTGGTTCCAAGAGCTGAGATGCTTGCAGAGATCATGCGCTTTCAATTTGGTATCGCTGTGGCGGGTACTCATGGAAAGACAACCACCACCAGTCTGGTGACCAGTGTATTGGCACAAGCCGGTCTCGATCCAACCTTTGTTATCGGTGGGCGACTCAACAGTGCCGGAGCCAATGCCCGGCTGGGTGAGGGTGAATACCTGGTGGCAGAAGCTGATGAGAGTGATGCCTCTTTTCTCTATCTGCAACCGATGCTGGCGGTGGTGACAAATATCGATGCCGACCATATGTCGACCTATGGTGGCGATTTCAACCGCCTGCGGGGTACTTTCCTGGAGTTTCTTCACCACCTGCCTTTCTATGGCCAGGCGGTGATGTGTGTTGATGATCCTGTGGTCAGAGAGTTGTTGCCCGAGGTGACCCGTCCAATCACCACCTACGGCTTCAGTGATGATGCTGATGTAATGGCAAGCGATGTTCGCAGTGAAGGTCTGAAAACCCACTTTAATCTGCACGCAAATGGTTTAGAAAAGCCTTTAGAGATGACCCTCAATCTTCCCGGTCGACATAATGTTTTGAATGCCCTGGCAGCAGCCAGTGTGGCGCTGGAACTCAACATTGAGGGAGAGGATATTCAGGTTGCCCTGGATAAATTCGCAGGTATTGGCCGTCGTTTTCAGACACGCGGCGACTGCCGGGTGAATGGCAAGAATGTAATGCTTGTGGACGATTACGCGCACCATCCCAGAGAGATTCAGGCAACCCTGGAAGCAGTGCGTGAAGGCTGGCCTGAGAGGCGTCTGGTGTTAGTTTTTCAACCCCATCGTTACACCAGAACTCAGGAGCAGTTCGAGGATTTTGTGCAGGTTCTTTCGAAAGCTGATCTTCTGGTTTTGACCGAGGTATATGCGGCGGGTGAAGAGCCCATTCAAGGTGCAACCGGGCGTGACTTGAGTCGTGCAGTGAGAGTGCGAGGCCAGGTTGATCCAATCTTTATGGAACCGGTGACAGAGTTGCCGGAACTGTTGCAGGGATTAATCAAGGATGGGGATATCGTTCTGACCATAGGGGCAGGCAGTATCGGTGCAGTAGCAGCCGAATTGCCCACGCAACTTTGTGAGGAGGCCAACTGATGGCACAGATCTTTGACATGAAACGATTGCACCATGGGTGCGGTGAGTCTTTGCAGTGCAACCTGCTTGATCTGCTGATTATGAACAAAACCGGCAGCCAGGAAAGTCTGCAAGAGCAACGAAACGGCAGCCAGAAGCAGAAACTGAACAGAGTGGATCAAAAGCCCATGAGGTTCTGGGGATGATGCCAATTATGGAGCCACAACAGCTGCGTGGTGAACTGCGAAAGGATGAACCCCTTTCGCGGCATACCACTTGGCGTGTTGGTGGTCCCGCAAAACGCTTCTACCGGCCAGCGGATAGAGAAGACCTGATCTCTTTTCTGAGTCAGCTGGATCGTGATGAGCCGCTCTTCTGGTTGGGATTGGGCAGCAATTTACTGGTCAGGGATGGTGGCTTTAATGGCACTGTAATCGCCACTCAGGGATCGTTGGGGGTGTGCGAACTGTTGGATGATAAGCGGATCTATAGCGAGGCCGGTGTTTCCTGCGCGAAGATCGCCCGGATGGCAGCGCGAGCGGGTCGCTGTGGTGTCGAATTTCTAGCGGGTATACCCGGAACCCTGGGTGGTGCGCTGGCAATGAATGCCGGCGCTTTTGGGGGTGAGACATGGCAGCGTGTGTTTAAAGTCGAGACAGTGGATCGTTTCGGTGAAGTGCATCAACGGCAAATCTCTGACTTCGAGGTTGGCTATCGCCAGGTCAAGGGGCCAGCTGGTGAATGGTTTCTTGCCGCAGAACTCTCTCTGCAAGAGGGGAATGTGGAGGCTGCCCAGCAGAAGATCAAAGGCCTGCTGGAGCGACGCTCTGCAACTCAGCCAACAAGCCTGCCCAGCTGCGGTTCGGTTTTTCGTAATCCGCCTGGCGATCATGCAGCACGTCTGATCGAAACAGCAGGTCTGAAAGGGAGAACACTTGGGGGTGCCCAGGTTTCAGAGAAACACGCCAACTTTATTATCAATACCGGCCAGGCTACAGCCGCCGATATTGAGAACTTGATAGCACTGGTTCAGCGCGAAGTCGCAGTCCATGCTGGTGTTGATTTGGTGACTGAAGTCCACAGGATTGGGGTGCCAGAATAGATGGTCAGCATGATTGAAAAGTTCGGCAAAGTGGCAGTGCTTATGGGAGGAGGTTCCGCTGAGCGGGAGATCTCCCTGAAAAGTGGTAATGCCGTTTTGTCAGCCTTGCAATCCAGTGGAGTGGATGCCCACGGCATTGATGTAGACAAAGACATTCTTAAGAGACTCGAAAATGAGGGATATGAGCGGGTCTTCATCATGCTTCACGGACGGGGTGGAGAGGATGGTTTGATGCAAGGTGCTCTGGAGATCCTTGGACTGCCCTATACAGGAACAGGGGTGCTTGGGTCAGCCCTTGCAATGGAGAAACATCGCACCAAAGCACTATGGCGGGGTATGGCCCTGCCAACCCCGGATGCAGTGTTGATGCAACAGAGTGAAGACCTGGAACGAGCCGATGCACTGGGATACCCGTTGATGGTAAAGCCCAGCGCTGAGGGCTCGAGTATTGGTATGAGCAAGGTGGAAGACCGGAATCAACTTCAGCAGGCCTGGGAGAGAGCACGGGAGTACGACACACGGGTGCTGGCTGAGCGCTGGGTGGAAGGTGCTGAATATACTGCCGCGGTTTTGAAAGATGAGATGTTGCCTTTGATCCGTTTGGAAACGCCACATCAGTTTTATGACTATCAAGCCAAATATGCTGCGGATACCACCAGTTATCACTGTCCTTGTGGTCTGCCTGAAGCAGAGGAGAAAAAGCTTCAGGCACTTTGCAGACAGGCCTTTGATGCTGTGGATGCCAGCGGTTGGGGCAGGGTGGATCTGATGCTTGATCAAGATCAGCAACCCTGGCTGATTGAAGTCAACACCATACCCGGTATGACCGACCATAGTCTGGTGCCGATGTCTGCAAAAGTAGCTGGATACTCATTCAATGAGTTGGTGCTGCATATTCTTGAAACCACGCTTGAGGCGAAGCGATAGAGATGAATACAAAGCGCCATAGAGCAAAAGAGCAAAAAACGGTCACTCTCACTGAGAAGAGCATGGTTTGGCTGAAACCTGCATTGATGACTTTGATCGTGTTCTCGCTACTTGTGTGGGGAGGCAAACAACTCAATGATCCTGGCGTGATGCCTGTGCGGACAGTGGGTGTAGACGGAGAGATGCGCTTTATCAAAAGAGAGCGTTTGGAGCAGGTCGTGGCGCAGGCAGTGAATGGCAGTTTTTTCAGTGTCGATTTAAAACGCATGCAGGAACATATCGAACGTATGCCTTGGGTCAAACGTGCCAGTGTACGTCGGGTCTGGCCCGATACCCTGAGAGTTCAGGTCACCGAGCATACGCCACTGGCCTATTGGGGAAAAGAGGCGATGGTCAGCCAGTTGGGAGTGGTCTTCACACCAGAACTACTGCCTGAATTGAAAGGTTTGGTGAAGCTGGTGGGTGAAGCCCAGCATGCCAAAACCATAACCCGGGAGTTTCAACGCATGCACACCCTGCTTGAAACCATCGGATTGAAATTGACCCATGTCTGGGTGGATGCACGACAGGCATGGCGTATCAAAACAGACAATGAAGTAACTCTGCAATTGGGGCGGCGGGATGTAATACCGAGACTGACGCGTTTTGTGCGTCTCTATCCGGATCTTATAGCCCAGCGGGGTCGTCAGCCAGGTGAAGTCGATTTGAGGTATACGAACGGCTTTTCTGTGCATTGGGTGCCAGATGAAGAGCAGACCGCGCAGAGCATGGGATCTATTGGGAATGGTGCGATATCGAGCAGTACAGATTCCCACTACAAATTGAGGACAACGGGCGAAAGTCACGGGTAGATGTAATGACAAAACGAAGTGAGAAAAACCTGATTATCGGGCTCGACATCGGCACCTCAAAGGTGGTGGCAATTGTTGGCGAGATTAAAGCGGACAATGGAATCGAAATCATTGGAATCGGCTCCCACCCCTCCCGTGGCTTGAAAAAAGGTGTGGTGGTGAATATCGAATCCACAGTGCAATCAATTCAGCGTGCCGTAGAAGAGGCAGAGTTGATGGCGGGTTGTGAGATTCACTCGGTCTATGCAGGCATTGCCGGTAGTCATATCCGCAGTCTCAATTCTCACGGGATTGTCGCCATCAAAGACAAAGAGGTGAGTCAGAGCGATGTGGAGCGGGTGATTGACGCAGCTCGCGCAGTTGCGATCCCGGCGGACCAAAAGATTCTGCACATCCTTCCCCAGGAGTTCATCATCGATGAGCAAGAGGGTATCCGGGATCCTGTCGGTATGTCCGGGGTACGCCTGGAGGCCAGGGTTCATATGGTTACCGGTGCAGTGAGTGCGGCACAGAATATCGTTAAATGTGTACGGCGATGTGGACTTGAAGTTGATGATCTGATTTTAGAGCAGCTGGCCTCCAGCTACTCGGTACTGAGTGATGATGAGAAAGAGCTGGGTGTCTGCCTGGTCGATATTGGTGGTGGAACAACCGATATTGCTGTTTTCACTGGCGGCTCCATACGTCACACCGCAGTGATCCCCATCGCGGGAGACCAAGTGACAAATGACATTGCTGTGGCCCTGCGTACACCGACACAGCATGCAGAAGATATCAAGATTAAATACGCCTGCGCTTTAACCCAGCTGGCAACCAGCGATGAGACCATCGAGGTGCCCAGTATTGGAGAGAGACCACCGCGCAGGTTATCCCGTCAGACTCTGGCGGAGGTGGTTGAACCAAGATACGAAGAATTGATGACCCTGATCCAGGCCGAACTGCGACGTAGTGGCTTTGAAGATGTTATTGCTGGCGGTGTAGTGCTGACTGGCGGCAGTTCAAAAATGGAGGGGGTGATTGATCTTGCGGAAGAGGTCTTTCACATGCCGGTGCGATTGGGTGTGCCGCAATATGTCAGTGGATTGGCTGATGTAGTGCGGAATCCTATCTATTCGACTGGTGTGGGATTGTTATTGTTCGGTCAACGAAACCGGGCCCAAGGGGGACGGGAGTTGGCAAATGAGGGAAGCCTGAAAGCAATTTGGGAAAGAATGAAACATTGGTTTCAAGGCAATTTTTAAGATTTTTTATTGACATCTGTTAGGCGCGACAGACGCGGAGGTAGACCATGTTCGAATTGATGGATACACACAGTCAAAATGCTGTGATTAAAGTAATTGGTGTTGGCGGCGGTGGCGGAAACGCTATAAACCATATGCTAACGGGAGAGATTGAGGGTGTCGATTTCATCTGTGCTAACACAGATGCCCAGGCACTTCGCAATAGTGAAGTACGTACCTTGCTGCAGTTGGGTTCAGATATCACCAAGGGATTGGGTGCTGGAGCTAACCCGGAGATTGGACGACAGGCTGCTCTGGAGGATAGAGACCGGATCGAGGAGGCACTTGATGGTGCCGATATGGTCTTTATCACTGCCGGCATGGGGGGTGGAACAGGTACTGGTGCTGCACCTGTGGTAGCTCAGGTGGCAAAGGATCTGGGCATCCTGACAGTGGCCGTGGTGACCAAGCCCTTCGGCTTTGAAGGGGGGAAACGGATGAGGATTGCAGAACAGGGTATGGAAGACCTGGGAAAACATGTCGACTCTCTGATCACCATTCCCAACGAGAAGCTTCTAGCGGTTCTGGGCAAGGAGATGAGTCTGCTGAATGCCTTCAAATCTGCCAACGATGTGCTCCTGCACGCTGTTCAGGGTATCGCGGAGCTGATTACCCGCCCTGGCCTGATCAATGTGGATTTTGCCGACGTGAAAACGGTTATGTCCGAAATGGGGGCTGCCATGATGGGCTCCGGTGAAGCCAATGGTGACAATCGGGCACGGGAAGCCGCAGAACGAGCCATCCGAAGTCCGCTGCTGGAAGATGTCAATCTGGCCGGTGCGAAAGGCATACTGGTCAACATCACTGCAGGACTCAATCTGGCAATTGGCGAATTTGATGAAGTCGGCACAACTGTACGTGAATTTGCAGATGACGATGCCACTGTGGTGGTCGGAACGGTAATCGATCCGGATATGCAGAATGATATGCGCGTGACCGTTGTGGCAACCGGGCTGGGCATGGGTGAACGAGCCACAACGGAGTTACCAAAACCTGCAAAGGTAGAGGATCTGGCACCAGTCAAATTAATCGATAGCGAAGATCCACAGCAGGTTCCGGATGACTATCGGGAGCTTGATCGACCCACAGTGTTGCGAAATGGCAACAGCGGTCGCAGTGCTGCGGTGGCAACTGCAGATGGCAACCTGGACTACCTGGATATTCCTGCCTTTTTACGTCGCCAGGCAGATTAGTGTAGAATCTTCCTGGTTACAGTGAGATGACAGGTTTTGGTCGCGTGTTTCAATAGGTTGGGAATATAACTGTTTTTACAGTTCTCCCACCTGTGGTAGCATTCGCGCTTTTTTCTGGGGCAAATACCCGGTTTCGTTAATGGGAGCTGCGAGTCGATGATTTGGCAACGTACGTTGAAGAATGTGATACGCGCTACAGGTGTAGGGCTGCATACCGGGGAGAAGGTATACCTTACCCTGCGACCTGCTGCTCCTGATACAGGGATTATTTTCAGGAGGGTAGATCTCGATCCGCCGGTTGAGATTCGTGCATGTGCTGAAAATGTCGGAGATACGCGTCTCTCCAGTACCCTGGTTCAGAATGGGGTGAGAGTCTCCACTGTAGAACATCTGCTCTCAGCCTTGGCTGGACTGGGTATCGATAATGCCTATGTGGATGTCAGCGCTGCAGAAGTGCCGATCATGGACGGAAGTGCCGGACCTTTTGTTTTTCTGCTGCAGTCTGCGGGCGTCGAAGAGCAAAACAAGGCCAAGCGGTTCATCCGTATTAAACGTAAAGTGGAAGTGCAGGAAGGCGACAAGCGCGCCTGTTTCGAACCTTTTGATGGCTTCAAAGTCTCTTTTTCCATCGACTTTGACCATCCTGCATTCAAGGAACGTTCTCAATTTGCCACGATTGATTTCTCATCTACCTCTTTTGTCAGAGAGGTCAGTCGGGCGAGAACCTTCGGCTTTTTACGTGATATCGAGATGTTGCGGCAGAAGGAGTTGGCCTTGGGCGGCAGCCTGGACAATGCGGTAGTGGTTGATGACTACCGGGTAATGAACACAGATGGTCTGCGTTACGAAGATGAATTCGTAAAGCATAAGATCCTGGATGCAATTGGTGACCTCTATCTGCTGGGACACAGCCTGGTTGGCGCCTTTAGCGGGCACAAATCCGGACATGCCTTGAACAACCGCCTGCTGCGTGAGTTGATTCTGCAGGAAGATGCCTGGGAGGAGATCACCTTTGATGAGCCTGAAAATGCACCGATCTCTTACATGCAGCCTGCACATTTGACCGCGACTTAAATAACCAGGCTATCAAGCCTCTCCGGTGTTTAACCTGGGTGGCTTGATAGCATCAACCTCCCGTCACGCTACTCCCCATGTCTGCTCAGCTTCAGCAGAGCCTCGCTCAATTTGGGGTCACTGATCGAAGCCGCTGTATGGCGCAGCATTTCACTGTTTTCACTACTCAAGCAGCGCATCCTCTGTTTTGGCCTCGACGGAGCGGCAGATTGGTTGGGTAGTATGCGTGTGCGTACCCTTTCAATCGTCAAGCCCTCTCTTTTCAGCTGAGCAATCAGTTGTGGTGTGGCATAGCGTAACCGGCTCGCCCAGACAGGGGAAGATACGAATAGACTGAGGGTGCCTGCCTGTAGCACGGTAGCCTTTAACTGTTGATCCAAAGGTGCAGGCAGGTTCGACCTGACTCGCTTGCAGAGTGCGTCGTAATCAGCCAGTTTCCGACCTAACTTCGCAGGGGTCGAGCTGCGATCAACGATGTTTCTCAGCGATTTCATAGCGCGAGCTTAGAGCAGATTTAAAGAAAAAACATCACATTTTCTTTGGAAAGTGGTAAAGTTCGAAGGTTTTTGACCGAAGAAGTGTAGTAGAACAGTCTGACTTTGATGATTATTTAGTAATGAAAATCATATATTTACGTGGTGCTGGACAAGATTATGGGGTGGCCTCCAGGTGGCTCCTGCCTGCTGTTTTTCTGGGACTTGCTCTCCTGTTTGGCATGGCAATGTTGTGGGCTGGTTATCAAATGGGGGTCAGTGATACTGAATTCCCTGAACATCAGCTTGTTACCAGTCTGAAGAACAGTTTCGACCGGGAGCGTCTGCTTCTGGAGGATGCTAAACGGGATACCCAGAGTGGGATAGATGCATTGGCGATCCGGGTTGGCCAGATTCAATCCCAGTTGCTGCGTCTAGATGCGCTCGGCGAACGTTTAGTGACTATTGGTGGGTTGGATAAGGGTGAGTTCAGTTTTGAAATTGCGCCCGCACTTGGTGGACCTGACGCAAAATCCTCACTCAGTCAGGCTTCGGCACTCCCGGATCTTTTGCTGGAGATGGCACAGCTGGAAGAGATGATCGACCATCGATATCAACAGCTTAATCTGGTCGAGGATCTGATTATGAATTCGAATCTTGAGGATTCGCTTCATCCTGCAGGTCGTCCAGTGAAAAAAGGCTGGATCTCATCCTACTTTGGCATGCGTAATGATCCTTTTACCGGTAAGCGGGCAATGCACAAAGGCATGGACTTCGCTGGCAAGGATGGATCAGATGTGGTCGCTGTGGCTGCGGGTGTTGTCACCTGGGCCGATGATCGCTATGGCTACGGCAAATTGGTCGAAGTCAATCACGGTAAGGGTTATATCACCAGGTATGGACACAATTCTGAGGTGGTGGTAGAGATTGGTGATCGGGTCAAGCAGGGGCAGGTGATTGCCAGAATGGGCTCCACCGGTCGTTCAACAGGGCCTCATGTCCATTTTGAAGTGGTGCGTAACGGCAAAATTGTCGATCCCACAAAATATATTCTATCGAAACGAAATAAAAGTTGATTCTCAGGGTTTCTCTCTGGTTTTACGACTCCCTGAAGCTGTGATGGCTGTAATAGGCCACTCATTTGGCACTCTTTGACAGGTTAACCCAGACCAGCGGTTGAATTGCCAGCCGTTGACCCCCACTTATGGATCTAATAATACAAAGCGTGTCCTTCTTCATCACCACTGCATGCTGTATGATCGCAAACATTTCGCATTCTGACGGAAGCCCCGATTAATGGTTAGTAAAATCTTTACAAAGATCTTCGGCAGTCGTAATGATCGACTGGTAAAACGAATGACTAAAACGGTCTCCCAGATCAATTCTCTGGAGTCCGAAATTGAAAAGCTCTCGGAAGAGGCGCTGCAACAGAAAACATCGGATTTCCGTGCCAGGCTGGAAGCGGGGGATTCACTGGACAGCCTGATGCAGGAGGCGTTTGCCGTCGTCCGAGAAGTTGGGCGGCGAGTGATGCAGATGCGTCACTTCGATGTACAGATGATCGGTGGCATGGTGCTGCATCAGGGCAAGATCGCAGAGATGCGTACCGGTGAGGGTAAAACCCTGGTGGCAACCCTGGCAGCTTACCTTAATGCCTTGCCCGGCAAGGGTGTCCATGTGGTGACGGTGAACGACTACCTGGCGCGTAGAGACGCAGCCTGGATGGGCAGAATCTACCACCATTTGGGATTGAGCACTGGGGTAATCAACTCGTCCGGTGGCATGGGGCCGGATAGCTCATCCTTTATCTACGACCCTGAATACGATGGTTCAAATGGTGGTTACCTGCATCTGCGTCCAGCGACCCGCCGTGAGGCATACGGAGCAGATATCACCTACGGTACGAATAATGAGTATGGCTTTGATTATCTACGAGATAATATGGCCTTCAGTGCCGATCAGCGGGTGCAGCGCCCACCTTTTTTCGCGATTGTCGACGAGGTTGATTCGATACTCATCGATGAGGCGCGTACGCCACTGATTATCTCTGGGCCTACAGATGATTCCTCAGAGCTCTACAAGGCAGTCAACCATATAATTCCTCGCCTGACTCGTCAGGACCCGATCACCAATGAAGAGGGTAAACCCGATTTTGGCCCTGGTGATTTTTCAGTGGATGAGAAGGCCCGTCAGGTCTATTTCAGTGAAGAGGGCCACCAGCATGTAGAAGAGATGCTCACCGAAGCGGGTCTTCTGGAAGAGGGCGCGAGTCTCTACGATAGTGGCAACATCATTCTCATGCACCACGCCAACGCGGCGCTGCGCGCACACGCCTTGTTTCAGCGCAATGTGGACTATATCGTCAAAGATGGTCAGATAATCATCGTCGACGAGTTTACCGGCCGTACCATGCCCGGTCGCCGTTGGTCGGATGGTCAGCATCAGGCTGTTGAGGCAAAGGAAGGGGTTGAGATTCAGAATGAAAATCAGACCCTGGCATCGATTACTTTTCAGAACTACTTCCGTCTCTATAAAAAACTCTCCGGCATGACCGGTACTGCAGATACTGAAGCCTTTGAATTTCAGCAGATCTACGGTCTGGAAGTGGTGGTTATTCCAACCAACCAACCGATGATCCGTAAGGATATGGGCGACCTGGTCTATCTCACCCCCGAGGAGAAGTATCAGGCGATTCTGGAGGATGTTCAGGATTGTGTGAAGCGGGGGCAGCCGGTTCTGGTTGGTACGGCATCGATTGAGTCTTCTGAGCTGGTTTCAGAGCTGCTTGAGAAAGCGAAAGTACCGCATAAGGTACTGAACGCCAAACATCATGAGCAGGAAGCTGCAATTGTCGCCCAGGCCGGGCGTCCAGGTGCTGTGACCATCGCCACCAACATGGCGGGCCGTGGTACCGATATCGTGCTCGGCGGTAACCTGGAGACCGAACTCGAAGACTTGGGTGAAGAGCCAGGCAGTGATGCAGTGAAAGCGCATACCGAGTCGTGGGGTAAGATTCACAAACAAGTGTTGGAATCGGGTGGGCTGCACGTTATTGGTACTGAGCGTCATGAGTCCCGACGTATCGATAACCAGCTTCGTGGCCGTTCCGGACGTCAGGGAGATCCCGGATCAAGCCGCTTCTATCTCTCTTTGCAGGATAACCTGATGCGGATCTTTGCATCCGATAAAGTGGGTGGTCTGATGCAGAAGCTGGGGATGGAAAAAGGCGAGGCGATCGAACACCCGTGGGTCTCCCGAGCAATTGAGAATGCTCAACGCAAAGTGGAAGGACGCAACTTCGATATTCGAAAGCAGTTGCTTGAGTATGACGATGTCGCCAATGACCAGCGCAAAGTGGTCTATGAGCAGCGCAATGAGTTGATGGATACCTCGGATATCTCCGATTCCGTTACAGCTCTGCGTGAAGATGTGCTGGATCAAGTGTTCCATGCCCATATTCCCCGTGACAGTATTGAAGAGCAGTGGGATGTACCTGGGTTGAGTGAGGCTCTGGCTGAGGCATTCAGTGGCGAATGGCCGATACAGAGTTGGCTTGATGAAGATAGTGATCTGCATGAAGAGACCCTCAAGCAGAAGATCATGCAGACTCTGATCTCAGGGTATGAGGAGAAGCAGGCACTGGTTGGCGAAGAAAATATGCGCCAGTTTGAAAAGGCGATGATGCTGCAAACCGTGGACGGCCACTGGAAAGAGCATCTTGCGGCGATGGACTATCTGCGTCAGGGCATTCACCTGCGGGGCTATGCTCAGAAAAATCCTAAACAAGAGTACAAACGTGAAGCCTTTGCCATGTTTTCCAGCATGCTGGATAGCATCAAGCTGGAGGTGACAACCTTGCTCTCCAAGGTTCAGGTACAGATGCCTGAAGAGTTGGCCTTGCAGGAGCAGCAATCCAGAGCGGATGAGTTTGAGTTCAAACATGAGACTTTTGAAGGGCTCTCTGGTGGATCTGAGTCTGGAGAGGCGGAGCAGGAGCACGACCCATCTCAGCAGCCCTTTGTTCGTGATGGGCGTAAGATTGGCCGTAATGAGCCCTGTCCCTGCGGTTCAGGCAAAAAATATAAGCAGTGTCATGGCAGATTGAGTTGAGATGGTTGATTCAGGGTTTTCAGTTCCAGGTGTAAGGCTTGGAGTAACTGCTGCAGAAATTCGCTATCAAGGCCGAAATGACCTGTTAGTCATCGAGTTGGTAGATGGCGCGGAGTGTGCGGCAGTATTCACGCGTAATGCATTTTGTGCTGCACCTGTGCAGCTGGCAAAGGATCATCTACAGCGGGGCGCCCCCAGGCTGCTATTGATCAACTCTGGAAACGCCAATGCAGGAACTGGCCAACAGGGCGTTGATGACGCTGTACGCTGCTGCCAGGAGCTGGCTGATCTAGCTGGTTGTGAAACTTACCAAGTAGTGCCATTTTCAACCGGAGTAATTGGCGAACTTCTACCTGTTGAGCGGATGCTGCAAGCTTTTCCAAATGCTCTAGAGGGATTGACCAAAGAGGGTTGGGAGTCGGCATCTCGAACCATTATGACTACGGATACCCGGCCAAAGCTGGCCTGCCGTAGTTTTGACGTGGATGGTGTCAAGGTCCAGGTAACCGGTATGGCTAAAGGGTCTGGCATGATTCGTCCGGATATGGCCACCATGTTGGCCTATGTGGCCACCGATCTGAAGGTCTCCCCGGATCTGTTGCAAAACTGTCTCAATCTTGCAGTAGCCCCCTCATTCAACAGCATTACTGTCGATGGCGATACTTCAACCAATGATGCCTGTGTGCTGATTGCCAGTGGCGCAAGTTCTTTGCCTCCAGTGACAGATGAGCAGTCACCTGTCTATCAACAACTGGCGCAGATGGTGCTTGAAATCTGCATGGAACTCGCCAGGGAGATCGTTGCTGATGGTGAGGGTGCTACCAAACTTGTTGAAGTGGAGGTTGTTGGCGCAAGCAGCGTGAAAGAGGCCGAGGATGTGGCCTATACCATAGCCCACTCTCCTCTGGTAAAGACTGCGCTGTTCGCCTCTGATCCGAATTGGGGAAGAATTCTGGCGGCGGTAGGCCGTGCCGGTGTCGAGAATCTGGTGATTGATGACGTGAGGATCTGGCTGGATGATCTCTGTATCGTTCGTCAGGGTGGACGGGCATCCGATTATACGGAAGAGGCGGGTCAAGCTGTGATGCAGCGTTCTAACATTACCATTCGTGTCGAGCTGGCTCGGGGTGATGCCTCAACAAAGGTACTGACCTGCGACCTATCCTACGATTATGTGAAAATTAATGCAGAATATCGTACCTAGTGTGGAAAGTTCGGTAACCCTCAGCTGGTCCAAAAGCCCCATTTTTAAAGCTCATCCAGGCTACCTTATAAAGCAAAGATGTGGGACACTCGTAAAAATATTCCACCATATTCCAAGAATATGAGAAGTTTTATGTGGAGCGCCAAATTACCATCGTAGTTTTTTCTTATTAGGACTTGACAGGTTTTTTGGAAGTAACCAGCATGGCACGCATACCGAAGCAGGAAATCTCCGTTAGCCTGTATTGTGCTTCGTTAACAATTATCAACCTGGTTCCACTCTGAGTTAACATCGATGGTCATTCAAGTCGCTGCTGCTGCAATTTTCGATACCTGTGGCAGGGTATTGGTCAGTAAGCGGGCTGAGCATACGCATCAGGGTGGTTTATGGGAGTTTCCCGGCGGAAAATTAGAGCCAGGGGAGAGCGCTGAAGCTGCACTTTCCAGAGAACTCAAAGAAGAGCTCGGAATTATTCCCACTGAATATGAGCCGCTGATCAGAATAAGACATGCTTATGATGAGCGGGAGGTAGTACTCGATTTTTTTCGTGTCGCGACCTATCGGGGTGAGGCAGCAGGGTTGGAAGGTCAGCCTCTGCGTTGGCTGCTACCTGACGAGATGGTGCCTGAAGAGTTCCCTGCCGCAGACCGTCCAGTCATCACCGCACTGCAACTGCCAAAACGCTATCTGATTACTGGATCAGATCCAAGTGATTCCACGGCTTTTCTGCAAAGTCTGTCTGATGCGATAACACAAGGTATTCAGCTTGTACAACTGCGCGCCCATCAATTATCGGATGCGGCTTATCGGCAATTGATGAGTGAAGCGCTTGCTATGTGTCGGTCGAGAGAGGTTAAGCTACTACTGAATCGCGCTGAAAGGGTTTTGGATTGGCATGGGGAAGCGGATGGTATCCATCTAACCTCTAGGAATTTAATGTCACTTTCCCGGCGACCATCAGGATCTGGGGTGATTGGTGCATCCTGTCATCAGATGGATGAGTTGAAAAAGGCAGAAAGCCTTGGGCTCGACTATGTACTGCTTTCACCTGTTCAGGTCACCGCTTCACACCCGGCAGCTCCAAGCCTTGGCTGGTCAAGTTTTTCTGCCTGGGTGGATCAGGTTAACCTGCCGGTTTATGCTTTGGGTGGTATGAGAGCAGATGACCTGCCTCAAGCGCTATCAAATGGTGCTCAGGGTATTGCCGGTATCACTACTTTTTGGTCTCAGTCGTTAAATCCATAGTCTTCAATCAAACGCTTTAAGGCCTCGATCTTCTCCTCTGAATGATCAATAAATTCGAGTCCGGAGTCATAAAATGCTGTGTTTATATCTTTTGAGCTCCAACGGCATATTGCTTTGAAATTCAAAAATTTAAGTTCATCTTCGCTCTCTGGGAGGTTGATCTTGAGGCTAAGTTTTTCGCCAGTCGGTATCGGTTTTTCACCAATCAACATCATGCCTTGGGCGTTGATATCAACCACTTGGCCCAAAGGTGTATTGTTTTCTGAATTCCAAACTCTCAGGTAGTAGATCAGGTGGCGACGTTTAACTGTGCGTCGGTCTTCGGGCTTCAGCTCGTTCGCATGGATGTGCTCTGTGGGCGTTTTTATATACATCTTTTAAACCTGATCAGTGATATGGTTTGGCTGGATCGTCGACGGAAATTGATTGAACAGGACAACCAGATTGGATCGACTCTCACTGTATGATAGTGGCTGATAGAGATTCTGCAATCAAGGATAATTGATCTTCATCAAACAATCGGAATATCCTACTATTAACCCGGTGAGCAAATAGATTACTTTCAGAGCTTCAAGCATGTTCTTGATCATGACGCGGCTCACTGCGGCTGAGAGTTAACTATTTGGTCGTCTGTTTAATAAGCTCAAATAAGATTCCATTAAGTCCAAAAGTGGAAATTAAATCTTAAACGAGATATTAAATTTAGTGCAGCATAAGAAGTGTCTGGATATGATGTTCTGCTGTTTGTAGACAGATTGTGCCGGGTTAATAAATATTGCAAAGCATGTAGAGCGGAGTTTATAGAGAGGGTGTTAGTGTCAGGGAGCTGCTCTGTCTTGCATTTAAGGAAGACATGCCATGTTTAAAAAATTCTTCGAACAGAGCTTACTAGCCAATTCGGAGTATCAACAGGCGTTAGTTCGTCTGGGTATCTGGTTTTTTTGCTGTTTCTCAATGTGGTTTGCAATTAAAACGAATCACTATTCAGTTGATTTGCCACTGCTTATTGCCCTCTATTCCACCTATTTTACCTACTTTATTTTGCTCTTGATCAGTATTGTGATCTGGCCAAAAATGCCCTACCGGGTAGATGTCGATCTTATAGTTGATATCAGTGCAACCAGTCTGGCGATATTCCTGACATCAGATGCATTCAGCCCTTTCTATCTGATTTATCACTGGATCTATATCTCATATGGCATCAGATATGGCGCCAGGCAGCTGTTGATCGCTTCGGTACTGAGTTTCATCTCCTACAGTATGCTTCTTATCTATCTGCAACAGTGGCAACAACACATTCTGGAAGCCTTTGTTTTTGTACTATTGCTACTTGTCATTCCAGCCTATCAGTACGCCCTGTTGCGCCAACTGCACCAGGCTAAGCACGAGGCTATGTTGGCCAAGAAGGCGAGAGGTAATTTCCTTGCGACCATGACACATGAACTGCGTACCCCACTGGTTGGTGTAATGGGTATGGCCAGATTACTGCAAAATACACCACTGGATGCGGAACAAAAGGAGTATGTGCAATCCATTAATGGCTCAGTGAGACTGCTCAGGTCAATGATCAGCGACGTACTTGATCTGTCGAAAATAGATGCCAACAAGTTGGAGTTGACTAACGAATGGTTCGATATCTACGAATTGGTAAAGAATATCTCCTCAAGTCTGGCCTCAGAAGCCCAAGGGAAGAAGCTGGAGATGTACTGTTGGATCGATCCTGAACTACCTCAACAATTGTATGGTGATCGACTCAGAGTCACTCAGATTCTGTTCAATATGGTGGGTAATGCAATAAAGTTTACTGACCAAGGATATGTCTGTTTGCGGGTCAATTTGTCAGAAGGGAGTGCTGAAGTTCCAGCCCGCCATATCCTGTTTGAGGTTGAAGACAGCGGGATAGGTATCCCAGAGGAGAAATTAGCTGAGATTTTCAATGCCTACTGGCAGGCGGATGAGAGCAATCAGCAGAAACGTTTTGAAGGTGCGGGTCTTGGTACCTCGGTGATTCGGGATCTGACACGTTTGATGAAGGGGCAGGTTAATGTCATCAGTAGCCCGGGAGAAGGAACTAAATTCAGTGTTCGTTTGCCCTTGCTGGGAGATGAAACTACTAACGAGGCCTATCAGGAAGTAGTGCCGATGGCACAAAAATACCCACTGCTGAAAGATAAAAAAGTACTGATTTATGATCAGGATCCCAATGCCATGCAGATACACCTGCAGATTGTTGATGAGCTTGGTATGAAGGCACTATCAGCAAATGAGTTGAACCGCTTTTGCCGACAGCTTGATAAGAATCCAGATTTTCTATTGGTTTGTGATTCGTTCAATGACAACGCCATCAAGCAGGTTACCCGCTGCGTCAACACAAAAGAACCTTCGATTCCAATGATTTTGGTGGGCTATCGTACTGAAAATCTCAGTTATGCCTCGATCAGTACGCCAGTCTTGATTAAGCCTTTTCTCAGTATGGATCTGGCTCAGACAGTGATGGATCTTTTAGTCCCTTATTATGAACAGAGTTCTGATATCAGTGAGAATCGTGATCAAGGTATTAATGATCGCGCCATTAACATATTACTTGCAGACGACAATGTTATTGCTTCAAAGGTGTTGGCAACTCTACTGAAGCAGCGTGGGCATCAGGTCAAAGTGACCAGAAACGGCAAGGAGGCTTTACAGGCACTTAATGAGAAAGAGTATGAGCTGGCGTTTATCGACTTGTGTATGCCTGATGTGGATGGCATAGAGTTCACTCGTCTCTACAGGGAGCGGGAATCCCAAAGCCGATATATGACTATCTATGCCCTGACTGCGAATAGTGTCGAGGATATGATGGAGCTATGTATTCGGGTTGGTATGGATGGTTTTCTCACAAAACCGGTCGAGCCTGAGGTGTTGGACAGCATCATAGAGCGCCACCTCAATGGCCGAACCGATGCCAAGCACTGGTTGCCAGCCCCAGGCTGAACGCGGTTAACCCGCATTCGGCCTGTAGTATGGCTCAGAGTGTTACCAAATTCACTCTCAGCTCTAGTGGGCTACGCGGCTCACTAGTATGAAGCTCCAAACTAGAGCTGCAGTGCTTGCCAGATCTTTAGACAGTGTGCTGATTGGTTCATGGTGTAAAAATGTAATCCAGGCGCTCCCCCGGCAAGCAGGCGTTCGCACATCGCGGTCACCACTTCAGCCCCATAACTGCGGATCGATTCCAGATCATCGCCATAGCCTTCCAGTCGCTTTCTAAGCCAACGGGGAATCTCTGTGCCACATGCATCGGAGAATCTGGCCAGCTGGGTGAAGTTAGTGATTGGCATGATGCCCGGTACGATGGGAATCTCTATCTGTAGTCTGTGACATTCATCGAGGAAGCGAAAATAGGCATCTGCATTGTAAAAATATTGGGTGATCGCGCTGTTTGCACCGGCTTCGACCTTTCCTTTGAAGTGTTGTAGATCCTGTTCCGGAGTGGCTGCCTGAGGGTGGAATTCAGGATAGGCTGCCACTTCAATATGAAAATAGTCACCAAAGGTCTCACGGATCAGTTCCACCAATTGATTGGCATGATTGAGTTCACCCAGGCCGCCAAGACCTATCCCGGAAGGCAGATCGCCACGCAGTGCCACCAATCGACGAATGCCTTGATCCCGGTAGCGTTCCAAGAGTTCGATGATTTCACTCTTGTCGGCACCGATACAGGAGAGATGGGGAGCAGTGTCGATCTTTTTCTCTACCAACCAGTCTACGGTATCGAAGGTACGCTGTTGGGTGGAACCGCCAGCGCCATAGGTGACAGAAAAGAAAGCTGGATTGAGTGTTTGTAACTTTTCTACATTTGTTTTTAGGTTTTCAAACCCCTTTTCCGTTTTTGCAGGGAAGAGTTCGAAGCTGAAGATTTGCTGTTTTAATTGATCATTCATGACAAGCGGCTACCGCAACAAGAGTAGTTTGGAAGATGGTTGACCGATTCAAGCCGGTCAACCATCTCGCTGTAACAGACAGAGGCAGGTTGTTTAATAGCGATAGTGCGCAGGCTTATAGGGGCCTTCCACAGGTACGCCAATATAGTCTGCCTGCTCATCCGACAGGGTGGTCAGGTTCGCACCGATCTTGGCGAGATGCAGTCTGGCAACCTCTTCATCGAGCTTCTTGGGTAATACATAGACCTTGTTTTCGTAATCACCAGTACGGGTGAAGAACTCGATCTGTGCCAACACCTGATTGGAGAATGAGTTGGACATTACAAAGCTGGGATGACCAGTTGCGCAGCCTAGATTGACCAAGCGGCCTTCTGCCAACATGATGATCCGTTTACCGTCTGGAAAGATGACGTGATGAACCTGTGGTTTGATCTCTTCCCACTGGTACTGTTTGATGCCGGCAATATCGATTTCATTGTCGAAGTGGCCGATATTGCAGACGATAGACTGGTTTTTCATCGCAGCCATGTGATCGTGGGTGATAATCTTGAAGTTGCCGGTGGTGGTGACGAAGATATCGGCCAGAGGTGCAGCCTCCTCCATGGTAACCACCCGGTAACCCTCCATCGCCGCCTGTAAGGCGCATATGGGGTCGATCTCTGTCACCCATACCGTTGCACCCAGACCACGCAGGGATTGGGCACAGCCCTTGCCTACGTCGCCATAACCGGCTACCAGTGCGATTTTTCCGGCAATCATCACATCAGTCGCCCGTTTGATACCATCAACCAGAGATTCGCGGCAGCCGTAGAGGTTGTCGAACTTGGATTTGGTGACCGAGTCGTTGACGTTCATTGCCGGGAACAGCAGGGTGCCCTGCTCCATCATCTGGTAGAGGCGATGTACACCCGTGGTTGTCTCTTCAGTTACCCCTTTGATCGACTCGGCCATACGGTGATAGCGCTTTGGATCCTCTTCAAGACTGCGCTTGAGAACACCGAGGATTACCTGCCACTCTTCTGCATCATCGGCTTTTGGCTCAGGCACGGCACCGGCGTCAGCAAACTCCACACCTTTATGCACCAGCAGGGTGGCATCTCCACCATCGTCGAGAATCATATTGGGGGATTCGCCATTAGGCCAGTTGAGAACCTGCTCTGTACACCACCAATACTCCTCCAGTGACTCCCCTTTCCAGGCATAGACCGGAATGCCCTCAGCGGCGATGGCAGCAGCTGCATGGTCCTGGGTTGAGAAGATATTACAGGAACACCAACGAACCTCAGCCCCCAGGGCAACCAGGGTTTCAATCAGCACAGCCGTCTGGATGGTCATATGCAGAGAGCCGGTGATACGGGCTCCCTTGAGGGGTTGTTGGGGGGCGTACTTTTCACGAATTGCCATCAGACCGGGCATTTCTGTCTCGGCAATGGCAATTTCGCGGCGGCCGAAATCGGCCAGGGAAATATCAGCAACTTTATAATCGGTGAACTCACTCATGGTAGTCATCTCCTGAATATCGTGAGTGAGCGCGGTTTTAATTTCATCACACTTCAACTCCGAGCCTGGCGGATCTGGATCCGTTGCAGCGCTCCTCGGAATGGAAGTTTGTTAATAATCTCGGTTAGAGTTTTGCATCCTCTCTGAGGATATCCGCTTTGTCTGTGTTCTCCCAGGTGAAACCTTCGTCCTCACGACCAAAATGGCCATAGGCAGCAGTCTTGCGGTATTTAATTGTATCTGTGTTCAATAGATCGAGCATCTTTAGGATGCCATAAGGCCGTAGATCAAAATGTTGGCGAACCAGTGCGACAATGGCCTCATCGGGAATTTTGCCTGTGCCAAAAGTCTCGACCATGATTGAAGTGGGTTCAGCCACGCCTATTGCGTAGGAGACCTGGATTTCACAACGATCAGCCAATCCCGCAGCAACGATGTTTTTTGCGACATAACGACCAGCGTAAGCCGCAGAACGGTCAACCTTGGAGGGGTCCTTGCCAGAAAAAGCGCCACCACCATGTCTTGCCGCACCGCCATAGGTATCAACGATGATCTTTCGACCGGTGAGGCCGCAATCACCTACCGGGCCACCAATCACGAAGCTGCCTGTGGGATTGATGTGGATCTTGTCAGCGGGGCATTTGTCCAGCCACGCTTTTGGTAATACGGGCTGGATGATGTTCTCCATCACCGCTTCCTGAAGCTGCTTGTGATCTATGTCAGGATCGTGCTGGGTGGAGAGCACCACAGCGCCGATGCCGGTCACCTGGCCATCTTCATATTCAAGTGTTACCTGGCTTTTGGCGTCGGGGCGCAACCAGGGCAGAATGCCTGATTTACGAATTTCTGATTGACGATGCACCAGCCGATGGGCGTAGGTGATCGGCGCTGGCATCAACACATCCGTCTCGTTGGTTGCATAGCCAAACATCATGCCCTGGTCACCTGCACCCTGTTCTTCAGGGGCTGAGCGGTCGACACCCTGGGCAATATTGGCAGACTGTTTACCAATCAGGGACATCACGGCACAGGTTGAACCATCAAAGCCGACATCGGAACTGGTGTAGCCAATATCGCAAACCACACCACGAACCAGTTCGTCCAGGTCGATCCACGCTTCTGTAGTAATTTCCCCGGCCACCATGACAGCGCCAGTTTTAATCAGGGTTTCGCAGGCTACGCGAGCCCTGTCCGGATGGGGGTCCTGTTGCAGAATTGCATCCAGCATGGCATCGGAGATCTGGTCTGCAACTTTGTCTGGATGTCCTTCAGAGACCGACTCTGAGGTGAAAATGAAGTCTTTACTCATGGTTTACCTGATATTTTGTATGTCATTGGTATCACTGACTATATGATACAGCTATGTATGAACGGGCCAACACAAGGCGAAACCGGATTTTACACACCAGCCTGCTTTTTGCATAATGCCCCACCCTGATTCAATTCAATGTATTGAGCGTACTAATAATGGTCTCCCTACAGACACCGATTTGTGACTTTGATGCCGAGGCTCCGGATTTTGTTCTTCCCGGCGTCGATGGCAAGCAGTGGTCGCTGCAGCAATGCGCCGGAGAAAAAGGGTTGATGGTGATGTTTATCTGCAACCATTGCCCCTATGTCAAGGCAGTTATAGACCGAATTATACGGGATGCGAAGGATCTGGCAGAATTGGGTGTCAACTGTGTTGCGATTATGTCGAATGATCCTACAGATTACACCGAAGACTCCTTTGAAAATATGCGCCTCATCGCTGAGAATCTGAACTTTCCTTTTCCTTACTTGATTGACGAAACACAGCATGTGGCAAAGGCCTATGGTGCGGTTTGCACTCCTGATTTCTTTGGGTACAACGCTGAATTGAAGCTGCAATACCGGGGCAGATTGGATGAAAGTAAGAAGGAAGCAGCTGATCCCAAGGTGCGTCGTGACCTCTTCGAAGCGATGAAACAGGTGGCTGAGACGGGTAGGGGGCCACAGGATCAGATACCCAGTATGGGCTGTTCCATTAAGTGGCGGTAATATTCAACCCATTGAAATTGTTAACTAATTGCAGGTATTTTATTATGCATCAAGCCAGCTTATCGGCCATTAAAGCCAGCTGCTTTGCCCTAAGCTCATTGCTTGAGTCAGAATAGCGATCCTTTGCCCGAGCCGGTTTGAATTTGTCCTATTCAGTAAAGGGGAGTGACAGACAGAGGGGCAGCCAAAGGGTTACAGAACAAAGAATTTAGAAATTTAGCTGAAATCCGCAGTGTTAATACACCGCTGAGTTTCGAAACAAATAACCAAATCATTAATAAATCAGGAGGGGTCAATGTCCTCACGCAGAGAACTTGCCAACGCCATTCGTGCCCTAAGTATGGATGCTGTGCAAAAAGCCAATTCAGGTCATCCGGGTGCGCCCATGGGCATGGCCGATATCGCTGAAGTATTATGGAACAGCCACCTCAAACACAATCCAGCTAACCCGGATTGGGCCGATCGCGATCGCTTCGTGCTTTCTAACGGTCATGGTTCAATGTTGATCTATTCCTTGCTTCACCTCACTGGCTATGAGCTGAGCATCGATGATCTGAAGAATTTCCGTCAGCTTCATTCCAAAACACCGGGTCATCCGGAATATGGTTATGCGCCTGGTGTTGAGACTACCACTGGTCCACTTGGACAGGGCATCACCAATGCGGTGGGTATGGCCCTGGCAGAGAAGACCCTGGCGGCTCAATTCAACCAGCCCGGACATGATGTCGTTGATCACTATACCTATGTCTTCATGGGTGACGGCTGCATGATGGAAGGTATCTCCCATGAATCCTGCTCTCTGGCCGGGACCCTAGGTCTGGGTAAGCTGATAGCATTCTGGGATGACAACGGTATCAGTATCGATGGTGAAACCGAGGGATGGTTTACCGATGATACCCCAGCACGTTTCGAGTCCTATGGCTGGCAGGTGATTCGTGGTGTTGACGGACACGACGCCGACGCCATCAATCAGGCAATCGAGGCAGCTAAGGCCGATAGTGACAAGCCTTGCCTGGTCTGCTGCAAAACCACGATCGGTTTTGGATCTCCCAACCTGGCTGGCAGTCACGACTGTCACGGCGCACCTCTGGGTGCTGAAGAGATCGTTGCTACCCGTGAGCAGCTGGGATGGAAACACGATGCATTCGTTATACCCGATGAGATCTACCAGGGTTGGGATGCAAAAGCTTCCGGAAGCGAATCTGAAACTGCCTGGAATGAGAAGTTTGCTGCCTATCAGGCTGCATTTCCCGAGTTGGCTGCAGAGTTCAGTCGTCGTATGAGCGGTGATCTGCCGGATAACTGGGAAAGCGAAGCAAGCAAGTTTATCGCAGAGGTCAATGCAAAAGCAGAATCACCTGCGACACGTAAGGCATCACAGAATGCATTGAATGGTTATGGGCCACTACTGCCGGAATTCCTGGGTGGTTCTGCTGACCTGACCCCTTCAAATCTCACAGCATGGTCTGGTTCCAAGTCGATCACTGATGGCAATACCGATGGTAACTACATCTCTTACGGTGTTAGAGAGTTCGGTATGTCCGCGATTATGAATGGCGTGGCGCTGCATGGCGGATTCATCCCCTACGGCGGCACCTTTCTGATGTTTTCCGAGTATGCCCGTAATGCGCTGCGTATGGCGGCATTGATGAAGATTCAATCGATCTTTGTCTATACCCATGACTCTGTCGGCTTGGGTGAGGACGGACCTACCCATCAGCCTGTCGAGCAGATTCCTACCCTGCGTATGGTACCGAATATGGATGTCTGGCGTCCTTGTGATGCAGTTGAGACTGCAGTCGCATGGAAGGCAGCTGTCGAAAAGAGTGACGGCCCATCATGCCTGATCTTCTCTCGTCAAGGTCTGGCTCATCAGGATCGTACTGATGCCCAGATCGCAGACATCGCCAAAGGTGGTTATGTTGTTGCAGACTGTGACGGCACTGCTGAGGCAATTGTTATCGCTACCGGCTCTGAAGTTGATCTGGCAGTCAAAGCGGCTGCAGATTCCGGCAAGAAGGTGCGGGTAGTTTCGATGCCAAACACCAAACTGTTTGATGCACAGGATGCGGCTTACAAAGAGTCTGTACTCCCAGCAGCTGTAACCGCCCGTGTGGCAGTTGAAGCTGCAGTCACCGACGGCTGGTACAAATATGTTGGTATCAACGGCAAGGTCATTGGTATTGATCATTTTGGTGAATCTGCTCCAGCTGGCGAACTCTTCAAAGAGTTCGGTTTTACTGCTGAAAATGTGATTGCTGCGATCAATGAAGTGACCGCTTGAGATGATTGAGAGGCGCGTTATACGCGCCTCCATCCGACCCTAATAAATGAAAACTCTATAACTGTTTAACGGAGAATCGCTATGACTATCAAAGTAGGTATCAACGGTTTTGGCCGCATCGGCCGTATGGCATTCCGTGCTATCGCAAAAGACTTCCCTGGTATTGAAGTCGTTGGCATCAACGATCTGCTGGAACCTGACTATCTCGCCTACATGCTGAAGTACGATTCGGTTCATGGCAATTTCAATGGTGATGTGTCAGTAGATGGCAGCAACATGGTGGTCAACGGCAAAAAGATCCGCCTGACTGCAGAGCGCGATCCTGCTGACCTGAAATGGGACGAGATTGGTGCTGATCTGGTGATTGAGTGTACTGGCTTCTTCCTCACCGAAGAGACTTGTCAGAAGCACATCGACGCTGGTGCCAAAAAAGTCGTACAGAGTGCGCCTTCCAAGGATGCTACCCCAATGTTCGTGTATGGCGTAAACCACAATGAATACAGTGGTCAGGCCATCGTTTCAGCAGCTTCCTGTACCACCAACTGTCTGGCGCCTGTAGCCAAAGTACTGAATGACAAGTGGGGCATCAAGCGTGGCCTGATGTCTACTGTTCATGCTGCGACTGCTACCCAGAAGACTGTTGATGGACCTTCCATGAAAGATTGGCGTGGTGGCCGTGGTATTCTGGAGAACATCATCCCTTCATCAACTGGTGCTGCAAAAGCTGTAGGTAAGGTATTGCCAGAACTGAATGGCAAGCTGACCGGTATGGCTTTCCGTGTGCCAACCTCTGACGTATCAGTGGTCGACCTGACTGTTGAACTGAACAGTGGTGCCAGCTACGACGAAATCTGTGCGGCTATGAAAGCGGCTTCTGAGTCAGGCGATCTGGCTGGTGTGTTGGCTTACACCGAGGAAAAAGTGGTCTCCACTGATTTCCGTGGTTGTTCTAACCCATCGATTTTCGATGCTGGCGCTGGTATCGCTCTGGATGACACCTTCGTCAAGGTTGTCTCTTGGTATGACAATGAGTACGGCTACACCTGCAACATGCTGCGTGTGGTTGAGCACGTCTCCAAGTAAGCTCTGATATTCACGGGACAGGTATCGCTGTCCCGTGATTTCGCAATAGTGAATCTTGAGTTATGTATTTTTTAGGTTGTTGTAACCGGAAACAACAAAATCCATAACTCAGAATTCATAAATCAAAATTAAAATCGACGCAGGAGTCTGTTATGTCTTTTATCAAGTTGACCGATCTTGACCTTGCTGGCAAGCGCGTACTAATCCGCGCTGACCTCAATGTGCCAGTTAAAGATGGCAAGGTAACTTCGGATGCACGTATTTCGGCTTCCATGCCGACAGTCGAACATTGTGTCAAGGCCGGTGCTAAGGTGATGGTAATGTCCCACCGTGGACGGCCTGAAGAGGGCGTCTATTCGGATGAGAACTCCATGGCGCCGATCGCAGATGACATGTCTGCCAAGCTTGGTACTACGGTACGCCTGATTAAAGACTACCTTGATGGTGGCTTTGACCTGGCAGAGGGCGAGGTCGTTCTGCTTGAGAATGTTCGCTTCAATGCAGGTGAGAAAAAAGACAACGAAGCGCTGGCAAAAAAATATGCCGCACTTTGTGATGTCTATGTGATGGATGCTTTTGGTACTGCACATCGTGCTCAAGCCTCTACCCATGGTGCTGGTAAGTTTGCTCCAGTCGCCTGTGCCGGACTTTTACTTGCTGATGAGTTGGATAATCTGGCCAAGGCGCTCGCCAAACCTGCTCGCCCAATGGTGGCGATCGTGGGTGGTTCCAAAGTTTCGACCAAGCTCACTGTACTGGAATCCCTCTCAGAAAAGGTTGATCAACTGGTTGTCGGTGGCGGTATCGCAAACACTTTTCTAAAGGCGACCGGACACAATGTAGGTAAATCCCTTTGTGAAGATGATCTGGTACCCACGGCTCAGGCTTTGGTTGAAAAGATGAAGGCCCGTGGTGCGAATATCCCTATCGCTACTGATGTTGTGGTAGGCAAGAATTTCGCAGAAGAAGAGCCCGCTGTATTGAAACCTGCTGGCGAGGTAGCTGATGATGAAATGATTTTCGACATTGGTCCTGACAGTGCCAATGAGTTGGCTGAAATCATCAAAAAGGCAGGCACCATTGTATGGAATGGTCCAGTTGGTGTCTTCGAATTCGATCAGTTTGGAGAGGGTACTAAAACTGTCTCTATGGCGATTGCCGATTCTGCAGGATTTTCCCTGGCGGGTGGTGGTGACACCATTGCTGCGATTCAGAAGTATGACATCTATGACAAAGTCACCTACATCTCTACTGCTGGTGGTGCCTTCCTGGAATACCTGGAAGGCAAGACACTACCTGCGGTTGCGATGTTGGAGGCTTGTGCGGCCAAATAGTGGGGCTGTTCACAACCCAGAGGCCGGACAGGGGTCCGGCCCAATCAGACGTGCAGCAAGCATGTAAGCGGATAGATATGCCAAGAAGAACCAAAATAGTAGCAACCCTGGGTCCGGCAACGGATGACCCTAAGGTTCTCGATAAGCTCATTCACGCCGGGGTTGATATCGTTCGCCTCAACCTTTCACATGACGTCCATGACGCACAAAGACAACGTGCGGATCGGATACGTAACCGTGCCCGTGCCTGTGGCCGCCAGATTGGTGTGCTGGCTGATCTTCAGGGGCCGAAAATTCGCATAGGTAAATTCAAATCAGGTTATACCATTCTAGAAGAGAATGGCCTGTTTACTCTTGATGCTGCGTTAGCACTGAGTGCGGGCGATGACGAGCGGGTTGGCCTGACCTACCCGGAGCTGATTAAAGATGTCTCCCGGGGCGATACTCTGATTCTCGATGATGGCGCCATTGAACTCTGGATCTCTGAGGTTGAAGGGAGTGAAGTCCGATGCAAAGTGGTTGTCGGTGGCAAGCTCTCCAACAACAAAGGGATTAATAAAAAAGGGGGGGGCTTATCTGCACCTGCACTGACCGATAAGGATCGTGAAGATATCCTGTTTGCTGCGGAAATCGATGTCGATTATCTGGCTGTTTCGTTTGTTCGCAATGGTGAAGATTGCAGAGAAGCACGACGCCTGCTGAGAGAGGCGGGTGGACAAGGTGGCATCATTGCCAAGGTTGAACGTGCGGAAGCGCTCGACTACATAGAGGAGATTATTCAGGAATCCGATGCCATCATGGTCGCCCGTGGTGATCTGGGGGTCGAGATCGGCGATGCTGAGCTTCCAGCAGTGCAGAAAATGATGATCAAGAAGGCTCGCCAGTTGAACTCGGTGGTGATCACTGCAACGCAGATGATGCAGTCGATGATCGAGAGTCCGATTCCAACCCGTGCTGAGGTCTTTGACGTTGCGAATGCAGTACTCGATGGTACCGATGCAGTGATGCTTTCTGCTGAAACCTCAGTGGGAAAGTATCCGCACAAAGTCGTTAAGGCAATGGACCGTGTCTGTGTCGAAGCTGAAAAACATCAAACCGCAAGACGCTCTGATCATCGCCTCGATAGTGTCTTCGGTCGTGTGGATGAAGCAATAGCCATGTCCACCATGTATACCGCTAACCATCTCGGGGTAAAAGCGATTGCAGCGTTGACTGAATCAGGTTCCACAGTTAAATGGATGTCTCGAATCAGTTCGGATATCCCAATTTATGCCTTGACCCGGCATGTACACACCCGCCGAAAAGTGACACTCTACCGTGGTGTCTATCCTGTCAGTTTCGATGTCTCCAGTACCAACATTGCTCAGGTCAATGAAGAGGTCATCGATGAGCTGCTGCGCCGTGGAGAGGTTAGAGAAAATGACTTGGTGATCATCACCAAAGGTGATCGCTCCGGTGTAGAGGGTCAAACAAATATTATGAAAGTGATGCGTGTCGGCGAACATGTACTCACTGAAAGTCAGATTGAAGACACTGCTGGTGAGTAGTGTCATTAGTTGTAACGAGTATATAAACAGAAAACTAAGGAGGCTATCATGGCTCTGATTTCCCTGCGCCAACTTCTCGACCATGCCGCGGAACACGGCTATGGCCTGCCGGCGTTCAATGTCAACAACATGGAACAAGTGCATGCAATCATGCTGGCAGCGGATGCTGCAAAAAGTCCGGTTATCCTGCAAGGATCTGCCGGCGCACGCTCATATGCAGGTGAACCCTTCCTGCGTCACCTGATTATTGCTGCAACCGAGATGTATCCACATATTCCGGTCTGTATGCATCAGGATCACGGTACCTCACCTTCAGTATGTCTGCGTTCCATCCAATCAGGTTTTTCATCTGTAATGATGGATGGCTCGCTGATGAGTGACGGTAAAACACCTTCTTCTTATGAGTACAACGTAGATACTACTGCCAAGGTTGTCGAGATGGCTCATGCTGGTGGTGTCTCTGTTGAAGGCGAGCTTGGTTGCCTGGGTTCGTTGGAAACCGGTCAGGCTGGTGAAGAAGATGGCATCGGTGCTGAAGGTACTCTGGATCACAGTCAGCTGCTGACTGATCCAGATGAAGCAGCAGATTTCGTGAAAAAGACTGCTGTGGACGCCTTGGCTATTGCTATCGGTACCTCACATGGTGCTTATAAGTTCACCCGTCCACCAACAGGAGATATCCTGGCTATCGATCGTGTAAAAGAGATTCATGCACGTATCCCTGATACCCATTTGGTAATGCATGGTTCATCCTCTGTGCCACAGGATTGGCTGGCAATCATCAATGAGTATGGCGGCGATATGGGTGAGACCTACGGTGTTCCAGTGGAAGAGATCGTTGAAGGTATCAAACACGGTGTTCGTAAAGTCAATATCGATACCGATCTGCGTATGGCATCTACTGGTTCCGTTCGTAAACACCTTCACGACAACAAGTCCAACTTCGATCCTCGTAAGTTCCTGAAAGAGGCGACCAAAGCAATGTCTGATATCTGTAAGGCACGCTATGAGGCCTTCGGTTCTGCAGGTATGGCGGATAAGATTGCACCGATCTCGCTTGAAGACATGCAGGGACGTTATGATAGTGGAGAGCTGGATCCGAAGGTCAACTGATAAGTTAATCTTCAGTTCGGTTTGATCAAGGGGGCTTCTGGCCCCCTTGTTATTTTTGGGTATTCGAAGTTTGCAGGATGAAGAGGATGCTCTTTTTTACAGTAATCCTTCCAACTCTAAAGCCTTTTTCAGTTGATTGGGATTGAATCCCTCGAATTTTTGCTCACCAACAAGAATCAGCGGCACGCTCTGACCGCCAATCTCAAAGAACTTTTTCTGGATCTTTCCCGGTTTTGCCACATTAAAATCGAGAAAGGGCACATCGTTTCTTTTCAGCCAACGTTTTAAGTGAACACAATGGGGGCATCGCAACGTAGTGTAGATAACTACTCTGGCAGCTTTATTTTTCAGGTTAGTCATTTCTACTTCAGCTTGTGACCTTAAACTCATATTAATGCCAATGCTAGTGATAGGGCCAGCATAGTTTTATTGTGGGACTGATGAGATGCTGACAATAAATCAGTTTCATGTGGCCTATTAAATCAACCTTGAGTCGGGTCATATTAGCTAGAGTAATCAGAACCATTATACAAGGGCCTGTTAACACTAATAATAGCCTCAGCCCTTCGGGTTACCCCTGAAAAAACGCCACTCGGCGTTGCTCGTCGTTCATTTGGAATGACCAAACTTCTCTCCTCGCGCCTTGATTGGTGCTTTTTCAGGGACAACAGGGCCGATTCGATTAGTGTTAACAGGCCCTAAGTGTAATATAAATCCACTAAAGCTGAGTATCATAGCTCAATAATAGTCTTACAAAGCGAACAGGATTCATGAACTGAACTCTTTGCGAATGGGCTCCCAACATTAGTTTGTTTTATACAGTGCTTCAGTTGGTTGTTCTTTAAATTAAATCATCACCCACTAGTGAGACGCTTTTCAGCCTCTCTGTATTTTTCTGCAGTTTTATCGATCACCTCTTGTGGTAGCTCTGGACCAGGTGGGGTTTTATCCCAATCAAGGGTTTCCAGATAATCTCTGACAAACTGTTTGTCAAAACTGACAGGGCTAGTGCCAGGTCGATATGAATCTGCTGGCCAAAATCTCGATGAATCCGGTGTCAGAACTTCATCAATCAAATGTAGTTGACCCTCATCATCCACACCGAATTCAAATTTGGTATCGGCAATGATAATACCTCGTGATAAGGCATAGTCTGCTGCCTCGGTATAGATACGCAGGCTGACCTGTTTGACCTGTTCTGCCATTTCGCTGCCAAGCAGATCCCTGGCCTGAGAAAAATCGATATTCACATCATGGTCACCAACCTCGGCTTTGGTGGATGGCGTGAAGATGGCATTCGGTAAACGATCGGCTTGTTTGAGATGCTCAGGCAGCTGGATACCGCAAACTGAACCATTTGCCTGATAGTCCTTCCATCCCGAACCGATCAGATAGCCCCGTACGATCGCTTCAACCGGGAGCGGCTTGAGTTTGCGAACAATCATAGCGCGTTCACCGAGGCTTCGGCGTTGCTCGGAATCAGGCACAATATTATCAAGGGAGAGCGTGGCAAGGTGATTTGGTATCAGGGCTTGTGTGCGATCAAACCAGAAGTTAGCCACTCTGGTCAGTACCTCACCTTTACCTGGGATTGGTTGTGGCATAACCACATCAAAGGCTGAAAGACGGTCACTGGTGACGATCAACAGGTGTTGCTCATCTATCTCATAGATGTCACGTACTTTTCCCCGATTGAGGAGCTTTAGGTCCAGATTCGATTCGAAAAGAGTTTGGCTGTCGTTCGTCATGGGTTGTAACCAGCTGAGGTAAAGGGTCATTATACCCATGATCGGGTATGAAACTCATGTCGATCCTCAATCGAATAGATTTATGAACCTCTGAAATGTTGTAGCATGACCCGTTGTGAGGTTCCCTATACGGTTAACTCCGTTTCAGGTGTGGTGATGAATAGAGAAAGCGAATTTATGCTGGCCTTCAAAGGCAGCTTCACTTCAGCACTTAGATGGCCTCAGCTGGATGATCTTTGGCAGGCATTGAAAGAGGATGCCACAGGGGGATGGTATATCTATGCTGTTGGAGAATCTCCGCCAGAAACATCAACTGACGATGCAGAGTTGCTGATCTTTGTTGATCGGATTGATGAGTTATTGCGGAGTGAGCATGACGAAGAGTATTGCGGTATCGTCTATGCGGATGATCTGAAACAACCCGCATTTATCAAGATTTACGATCCTAACAATCTCGGGGTCTCTTGTGGCTATAGCGATAATCCGCCACTGCCGGGATGGATACTGAGTAAGCTAAAGCCCGTTGATCTGCCAGCCATTGCGATGCCTAATAACCGTAAGCGTTGGTGGCACTCCCTGTGGAAGGGGCAGGGGTGACTTTGGAGGCTGAATATAGCTGTTGAGGTACCGGGCTAATTACCACGATTTATATTGGGTTTTGGTGCCGCGAATCGTGCTAGACTCTGAAAAAACCAAGTTAAACACTAGGGATTTGCAGATATGACCGAAACCATACCAGAAACTACAGTTCGTTCTGCGGGTGAGCAAATGGCAATCACCCGGGGAGTAATGGATCTATTAGACAGTTGGGGGTTACACAGCGAGGAGATGATGTCGCTGCTCCAGATTAATGGCAAGCCACGCCACATAACCCGATATCGCCATAACAAGGCGCTCCCTGATAGTCCTGAAGTGATGAGGCGTATCGAGTATCTGGTACGTATCAACGATGCCCTGCGTACAACTTACCCTACCAATTCAAGCATGGGTAAACGCTGGCTTCGGCAACGCAACCACCTCTTCAATAAGCGAAGCCCTTTGTCGATGATGATGGGTGATGGAGAGCAGGGTATGGTCTACGTACTCTCTCGCCTCGATTGCACGTTTGCCTGGGAGCAGAGCGGATCCACACCTATCTGAAGGGTTTTCGGATAACTGGCATCTATTCGTTAAACACGAATAGATGCCTCTGTTACTGACCGTCAGCTTGCTGCGGCCTCTTCTCGACGGGCCAACCAGACTTCCATGCCCTGGGCATCCAGGTCAAGATCCATCTCCATCAACTCGACGATCTTTTCTGGGGGCAGGGTAGAGCCATTTTGCTGAAGTTTCTGCAGTAACCAGGATTGTAGTTGAGCCTGGATCTGGGCTTTTCTTGCTTTACCTGGCTCTGCCTCGCAGGCAAGTGCAATTTGGGTGAACTCCTCTAAATGTTTGCGTAATTGCTTGACCAGGAGATCGGGTTGAGTGACTTCGCCGAAATGGGTCAGGTATATTTTTTCCGGCTTTAAGTCCATCAGTCGATCAAGGGTTTCGTACCAGGCATCCGGGTCGAGCTGGATGGGTGTGGTGGCGGGAATCATAAACGAACCCTGAGAGCCATTAAGTTCTGCATAGGAGAGGCCAAAGGTGTCCCCCGTAAAGAGGCCACGGCTCTGCTCATCAAAGATACAGATATGGTGACGGGCATGACCGGGCGTGTCTAGACAGAGCAGTTCCCGATTGCCAAAGGTCAAACGAAAACCGTCTGGTGCTTCGATCACCCGCTCTTGCGGAATGGGCACAAGCTGGCCGAATTGCTCCTCGAATGCCGCTTCTCCATAGACTGCTGTTGCCCCTGCAATCAGTTTTGATGGATCGATAAGGTGCTTTGCCCCGTAAGGGTGGATCACCAATGAGGCTTGCGGCAGTAGACTCATTAACTTGCCCGAACCACCGGCATGATCAAGGTGTACATGGGTGGGTATCACATAGCGGACTTGTGAAGGTGAGAGCCCTTTTGCTTCCAAGACCGCCATCAAATGGGGCACGCTGTTGCTGGTTCCGGTATCGATAAAGACCGCTTCACCTTCCGCTTCCAACAGGTAGCAGGCCGCCAGGCCTGGACGCTGATAAAACGTGTCGATACAGGTGATTTGGTGTGAGTATTCCAGGGTTCGGGTGTTGCTCATCGTAGACTCGCTAGCTGATCTTATTTTCGGCGCCGGAGATAAGATTGGTTATGTTGGATCGGTGGCGCCAGAAGAGTAGGCAGCTTACCAGGATTTGCATAATAATCAGTTCAGGTTCAGGCCATATCAGCCAAACAAAGAGTGGGGCCAGCGCCATGGAGATCAGGGCTGAGAGAGAAGAGATATTGATGACTTTGGCTGTAAATAGCCAGACCAGGGCTACTGAGAGACCCACTCCCCAGTGCAGGCCAAATTGTACACCCAACGCAGTCGCGACCCCTTTGCCCCCTGCAAAGTTAAAAAACAGTGGGTAGAGGTGGCCGAGAAAAGCAGCGAAACCTGTGAGTGCGAGTATTAGAGGTGGTGCCTCCAGCAGATGGGCAATCAACATCGGGATCAACCCTTTAACCATATCCCCGAAAAGGGTGATCGCAGCGGCTTTCTTACCGCCGATTCGAAGCACATTGGTTGCGCCTGGGTTATTTGAGCCTTGGCTTCGTGGGTCGGGTAGGCCCATCAGACGACAGACGATGATCGCACTGGAGATTGAACCGAGTAGATAGGCACTGAAAATTAATATTGAATTGATGATCATGGCCTAATTTGAACCTTTGTCACCGCTTCAGGTCAAGCTGGGTTTTATAGGCGCTCGACCTCCATTTGAGTTGAGCGGATAGAAGCAAAGGGACGGCAACTCATCAACTCCCCATCTGATTAGGGGTTTGTTCTTCATCAATACTCAACTACCATTGGCATTTTTTACAAGCTATGGTTCTGAAATTATGGATATCGTCTTCATTCGTGATCTGCGCATCGAAACTGTGATCGGTATTTACGACTGGGAAAGAGAGATTACACAGACGGTGGTAATCGATTTGGAGATGGGAGCCGATATTGCCAAGGGGGCGAAGTCGGACGCAATTGAGGATGCACTGGATTACAAGGCTGTAAGCAAACGTCTGGTCTCCTTTGTGCGCGGGAGCAAATTCCAACTGGTAGAGACGCTGGCTGAACGATGTGCTGAGATAGTGCTAAATGAGTTTCAGGTTCCCTGGGTAAGATTGACCTTAAACAAGATTGGGGCTGTCAGTGCTGCCCGTGATGTGGGGGTGATTATTGAGAGAACCAGGCATTGACTCAATCCAGTCAGTTGGTCCGTGCCTGGTTGAGCCTGGGAAGTAACCAGGCACCCATGCGCCATCTTCCGAAGGCGATTGATGATTTGCGGGCGATGTTCGGGGATCTCTGCATATCTCCGGTATATGAGAGTGAAGCAGTGGGATTCAAGGGTGATAATTTTATAAATCTGGTAGTGGGTATTCATACCCGGTTGTCGCCTGTCACTCTGAACGAACGGCTGAAAGGGATAGAAGAGAGACATGGCAGACAACGAGGCGGGGATAAATTTGATGCCAGAACCATTGATATCGATCTGCTGACCTATGGAGCAGAGGTTGTCGATAAGGGTGAAATGCAGCTTCCAAGAGATGAAATTTTGCGCTATGCCTTCGTATTGCTCCCCCTGTCTGAGGTGGCAGGAGAAGAGTTTCACCCTCGGGTAGGAAAAACTTATCGGCAGTTGTGGCAGGCCTTCGATCAGTCAGCGCAGCCACTCTGGCAAGTGGATATGCCGCTGCAAAGCAGTCTGTAGCGCTTTAGCTCTATTCTGATTTGGTGATGGGATAGCTACTGGAAGGGGTGCTGTAGGCCTTTTCAGACCCCGGAATAAAAAAACCCCGGCACCCGCTCCTTGGGCACCAGGATCTTGTGTCGCACTGATTGGTTGGCAATTGGTATCAGTCCTATACCTCCATGTACCTGGGGGTCTTCCTTGGCTTCCGTCTCTGCGACGGTGTAAAGTCTAAGTGAATAACCTTATTTAAGATGCAGGTTTGTTCTCATTTTAAAGTAGGATTTTTCTGACATCGATTGAATGACTCCCTTGATTCACCTGTGACTCTTTTGAAACAATCCCACCTCGCAAATCATTCCGGCCATTTTGGCTACACCCTGACCATGAGGAAAACCCCATGTCGCTGATCAGAGCTTTTCTTGGACTCCGTCCTGCCGAGGGCCGTGCTGCCGATGTTGCTGCACCGCCATATGATGTCATGAATGAGGCCGAAGCGCGGGAGATGTCTAAAGGACGGGAGTGGAGTTTTCTCCACATCTCCAGGCCGGAAATAGATCTACCCCAGGGAACCAATCCCTATGCGCCTGAGGTCTATAAAAAAGCGGCTGAGAATCTGGCTAGGATGCAGCAGCAGGGCGTCTTGATTCGTGATACCAAGCCCTGCTACTACGTCTACCGTCTGACCATGGGCAGCCATGTACAGACCGGACTCGCTGCAGCGGCATCGGTTGAAGCATATGATTCAAATCGTATTAAGAAACATGAGTTTACTCGTCCAGCCAAGGAAGATGACCGGGTACGTCAGGTTGATGCGCTGAATGCCCAGACCGGCCCGGTATTCCTGGTCTACCCAAGTGCACCGGAAGTCGATCAGATCTTAAGTCAGGTTTCAGAAGGAGCTGCCGATATGGATGTCACAGCGGCTGACGGGGTACGGCATGAAGTTTGGGTTATGGATGATGAAGAGACGGTTACCCGACTGACCGACTTGTTCGATGCCATGGGGGCGCTCTACGTTGCCGATGGTCACCACCGTTCTGCGGCAGGCTCTCGGGTAGGGGCTTCACGTAAATCGGCTAATCCAGATCATACAGGTGAAGAGTCATACAACTATTTTCTGACCGTCATCTTTCCTCACAATCAGATGCAGATTCTCGACTATAACCGGGTAGTCAAGGATCTGAATGGTCTCAGTAAGGAAGATTTTCTCGCCAGGATAGAGGCGTCATTTGAAGTGGAACAGAGGCAGGAGTCAGTGAAGCCTGCAGAACCGGCTGAATTCGGTATGTATCTGGATCAACAGTGGTACAGACTGCGCCTCGACCCTGCAAAGATACCTGCAGATGATCCTGTGGCTCGGTTGGATGTCAGTCTACTGGCAGACCATCTGATTGAACCCATATTGGGGATCAGTGATCCACGACGGGATTCCCGGATCGATTTTGTCGGAGGTATTCGGGGCTTATCCGGCCTTGAGAAACGAGTCGACTCCGGTGAGATGGCAGTTGCCTTCTCCCTATATCCGACCGGGATGGAAGATTTAATGGCAGTGGCTGACGCTGATGAGGTGATGCCACCCAAATCGACCTGGTTTGAGCCGAAGCTGGCGGATGGTCTGGTCAGTCACGTACTCGACTGATTTTTTGTGCAACGCCAAAACCTGGGTTCCACATAAGATCGCAACAATTTGAAGCAAGGAATGGTATGCAGAATCAATTAGAGACGCTTCTCCTCAGCTGTTGGCTGAGGTCTGAAGCGCAACAGGGATATGTGAAAAAAACCTGCATACCCAGCAGCATTGGCGCAGCCGGTATGGCACTGATCACTAATGGAGAACCATGCAGATGCTAACCGGGTCGACGATGATTTCCCGCAAATCCATGATCAGCTACGGATTCTAGGTTCTAGATGGTTACTACCAATAGCAGTCTCCCTGAAGGCGATCTCATCGAAAAGCCAGCTATCGAACATTGGCTGGAGATGTTGCCGGATGAGTTCAGTGATGATGACAGGGGTTACCTGCGTATTGCCGCAGAGATAGCGCTGAGTGCCCACCCGCAACGACATGTCCTGAACGGGGAGAGCCAGCTTCGCCATGCCCTGAGTGTGGCAGAGATACTCGGGCATCTGCATATGGATCGGGAGACAGTCGCTTCAGCAATGCTGCTGGGCGCTCTGAAGGATCCAGATATCACTGAGGAGAAGCTGCAGAGAGAACTCGGTGTGAATGCCGCGCGCATGGTTGATGACCTGGGGCGGATTGGTGCCTTGACCGACCTCTCCACTGAGGTAGCTGTAGAAGATGAAGAGCAGCATGCTGAAAATCTTCGTCGTCTGTTGCTGGGCATCGCGGAGGATGTTCGTGTGGTGCTGGTGGTAGTTGCAGAACAGCTCCATCTGATGCGAACTGCTCGCAGTCTCGAACCGGAGATGAGCCGCCGGTTGGCAAAAGAGACACAGGATATCTATGCACCCTTGGCCAACCGTTTGGGCATCTGGCAGATCAAGTGGGAGCTTGAGGATCTCTCTCTACGCTTTCTGCACCCTCAAGAGTACAAGCGAATTGCCAGTCTGCTTGATGGTCGCCGGGCCGATCGGGAGCAGTTTATCCAAGAGGTGATGGATCTTCTGCGAGAAAAATTTCTTGCAGTCGGGGTCGATGCTGAAATCACCGGGCGACCCAAACATATCTACAGTATCTATCGCAAAATGCAGCGTAAGGCGGTGGACATCGAGCAGATTTTCGATCTACGTGCGGTGAGGGTGCTGGTGGATGATATTGCCCAGTGCTACGCAGCCCTGGGTGTCGTACACGGTCTTTGGAAACATATTCCGGGTGAATTTGATGACTATATCGCCACCCCCAAGGCCAACCTCTACCAATCTATTCATACTGCAGTCATCGGGCCGGAAGAGAAGACCCTCGAGGTGCAGATCCGTACCCGGGGTATGCACCACCATGCGGAACTGGGTGTGGCTGCTCATTGGCGATATAAAGAAGACGCAAAAGAGGATACCGATTTTGAGCGACGTATCGTATGGATGCGGCAGTGGCTGGAGAGAAAGGATGTTGGTGGAGAGATCGGCGAACTGCAGGATGCATTCGATCAGGAGATGGAGTCTACCCGGATCTATGTGCTGACCCCGATGGGAAAAGTGGTCGAACTGCCAAAAGGCTCGACCCCCCTCGATTTTGCCTATACGATCCATACCGATATTGGGCATCAGTGCCGGGGTGCAAGAGTTGACGGGCACATCGTGCAGTTGAACAGGCCCCTGCGTAGTGGCGAAACCATAGAGGTTTTGACTGCCAAAAACGGCACCCCCAGTCGTGATTGGATCAACCCCCATCTGGGTTACCTGCATAGCACCAAGGCAAGAAACAGGGTCAAACAGTGGTTTAAGCAGCTCGACTATGAACACCATGTAGAGCTGGGGCGTTCAGCACTGGAACGGGAGATGACCCGGCTTTCGATCAGTGAAAAACCAGATCTGGAGAAGGTTGCAGACAAACACAATCTGCAGCATGGCGAAGATGTCTACGCAGCCATCGGCCGAGGGGATCTCTCTCCCATCCAGGTTGCCGGTTTTGGTGGTCGGGAGAAACCGGCGCCACGCTCCAAGCCGATTTCAGAATCAAAGCATATCCACCAGGGTCAGGTAAAAGGGGAGGTGGTGGTTGCCGGCGTCGATGATCTGATGACCAGCATAGCCCGCTGTTGTAAACCGGTTCCCTATGACTCCATCATTGGCTACGTAACCCGAGGGCGCGGGGTTACCGTACATCGTCGTGATTGCCCCAATCTCCGGGCGATGTCGGATGAGGAGCAGGATCGACTGATTCCGGTACACTGGAGTGATGAGCAGCAGGAGACTCAATACGCAGTAGATTTTATGGTCGTGGCAGCCGATCGCAAAGGATTGCTAAGAGATATCTCAGCCATTCTCACCAATGAGAATATCGATGTGATCGGGGTCAATACCAACAGTGATCGAAAAACCGATACAGCAACCATGCGCTTCACCATTGAAGTCAAAGATATGAATCAGTTGAGTCGGGTATTGTCGAAGATTGAGCAGTTACAGGAGATTAATCTTGTGAGGCGGCTCCTATGAGCGAACCAGTTTCACAGGCTTATGCAGCGCAATTGCCAGTCAGCTCCAGCAGGTCTAAACTAACACATTGTAATTTTTTGTGTTTTCTGCACAATCAGCTCTGTCAACCACCATCGCGAATCACCCGTTTTGACAAAAGAATCGACTAAAATCAACCTCCTGAATCTTGACTTGAAAGAGATGGAGGCCCTCTTTTTGGAGTTCGGCTCCAAGGCCTTTCATGGGCGCAATGTATTCAAATGGATTCACAAGCATGGCATCACCGACTTCGATGCCATGACAGACATCTCGAAACGACTGCGAGAGCAGTTGCATCAGTTGGCCGAGGTCAAAATTCCAAATTTAGCGATGGAGCAGCCGGCACTGGACGGCACTCGAAAATGGTTGCTGGAACTCGAAGATGGTCAGCGCATCGAGACGGTCTATATACCCGACAACGGGCGCAGTACCATCTGTGTCTCTTCTCAGGTTGGCTGTGCCTTGGATTGCTCCTTCTGCTCTACAGCCAAGCAGGGTTTCAATCGTAATCTCACAGTCGCGGAGATTATCGGGCAGGTCTGGGTGGCAAGTCGTCAACTTGGAGAGCCCCCGAGTAATATCGTGATGATGGGCATGGGAGAACCCCTGGCCAATCTCGAAGCGGTGATTACAGCAATGAGTATCATGCAGGACGATCTGGCCTATATGGTCTCAAAATATCGTGTAACCATCAGCACTTCAGGCATTGTTCCCGCACTCAAGCGTTTGAGTGAGGTCTGTGATGTCAGTCTGGCGGTTTCACTGCATGCTCCGGATAATGCACTACGCGACCAGTTGGTACCGATCAATCAAAAATACCCTCTGGAAGAGCTGATACCCGCTTGCCGGGAGTTCGTGCACGGAGATAAACGGCGCAAGGTGACCTGGGAATATGTGATGCTGGATGGCATTAATGACTCCCTGGCCCATGCAAAGGCACTGATTCGACTGCTGGAGGGAACCCCCTCCAAAGTCAACCTGATCCCTTTCAACCCTTTTCCCGGTACCGACTACCAGGCCTCTTCACCGGAGCAGGTTGAAGCATTCCGCATGCGTTTGAAGCGCTCAGGCATTATTGCAACGACTCGAAAGACCCGTGGTGATGATATCGATGCGGCCTGTGGGCAGTTGGTTGGAAAAGTCAGGGATCGCAGCAGTCGGCAGTTGCGGCTTGAGCGGTTGGATAGTCTCAAACAAGGTGTTTCATGAAATCAATTTTCAGATGGCGACAAATAGCATTACCGTTGCTACTACTCATTTCAGCTGGTTGCGCAACGCAGGGAAAAAATAGTGATACCACTGGTAACTTAGGGCAAGAGAAAAAGAACAGCCCGGCCAAGATCTATGTTGAGATGGGTATGGCCTATTTGCGTGAGGGCCGATCTGCCATAGCCCTGAAAAAACTCAAAAAAGCGATTGAAGTTGATGACGACTATGCGCAAGCTCATAATGTGATCGCAATTCTCTACGAGCGGTTGGGAAACAACGAACTCGCAGGCAAGCATTATGAAGAGGCAGTTAAGCTGGATAATCAAGACCCTTACATACGCAATGCCCGGGGCAGTTACTACTGCAAGCAAGAGAGGCTGGATGAAGCCCAAGTTGATTTTCAAAAAGCCTTGGCCAATCCGCTCTATCCCACTCCCTGGGTGGCACTGACCAATGCTGGCATGTGTCGTGAGCGTGCAGATGAAATATCCACCGCTGAAACCTACTACCGACGCGCTTTAACAGCAAACCCGAAATACGCTACTGCCCTCTACCAGATGGCAAAAGTCTCACTTGATCAGAAAAAGGATTTTTCAGCGCGCGCCTATCTGGAACGCTATCACGCTCAGTCCCGTCCATCAGCTGCATCGCTACTACTTGGCATCAAGATCGAGAAGAAGCTCAAGGATTTGGCAAAAGCGGACGAGTATAGAAGCAGATTGTTTAAAGAGTTCCCGGATGCACCCGAAATACAGATGCTCTACGAAGTCGAAAAAGCGCAATGAAAGTACCAACAAATGCTGATGAGGAAAACCGGGCGTCTGCCTCACTGGGCCCGGGTTTACAACTAAGAAGCGCACGCGAGCGTCAGGGGCTGGATGCATCAGCTGTTGCTGCCCAGCTGCACCTGCAAGCCTCGATAGTTGAATCACTGGAAGCGGACGACTACGAAAAGCTGCCCAGCCCCGTCTTTATTCAGGGATACCTGCGAAACTACGCCCGACTTCTGGGGTTGAGTGAGGATGCCATCGTCGCCTCCTATCAACGTCTGCTGCCGAAAACTGAGGAGCAAACAACACTCCCAAGACAGGACGAGAAGCAGACAAAACCCATGCATAGCAGTCACGGCGTAATGAAGCTGATGACTTGGAGTATTGTGCTGCTGTTGTCAGCACTGCTCTTTTTCTGGTGGTTGAACCGGGTGGAACTGGAAGAGCCTGAGCCATTTCCGACAACTGAAATGATGCAGCAAGAGGGAGAGGCAGAGTTCCTGATCCCTCCATCTGATAGCAGTCCAGTCTTCGAAGCGCAGGAGATCGCACCGGCGACGACAGAGATAGAACCTGTTGAAGAGATTCCAGTCACTTCAAACTTCGAAGAGTCGGCACTAATAGATCAAACCAACAACACAGATGAGAGTACGCAATCAGATACTCAGCTAGTTGAAGAGGTAGAGACTCAAGTTGAGACGGAGTTGCAGCAAGAGATCGCAGCACCACAGGTGGAGAGTCTCCCGGTGGCCTCAGCCGAACCAGCTACTCAAACTGACACAAAGAGCCTGCTTTTCGCATTCAGTGGCTCCTGCTGGACAGAAGTCAGAGATCAGAATGGCAAAGCGAGAATTATTGGTGAGATGAAAAGTGGCGCTCAAAGACGTTTGAGCAGTCAATATGGGCCTTTCACTGTGGTTTTGGGTAATGCCTCATCCGTAAGCCTGAGTATTGATGGTGAACCCTTCGATTTAAAACCTTTTACCCGAGGCAAGGTAGCTAGATTTACCCTTGATCCTGAAAAGCTATAACGCACAGCAGGGTTAAACCTAACACCCCCCTTCAGCGAGTAGGGCGCAGCTCTGTCGCGTCATAAGGGTGTGTGATACAGAGAGGAAGTAAATCGATGACTTGAGTGAAGTCTGTATATTGGGTGTCCATGAATTACAATAACGCTTGATCCAATGAAGATAAGCATCTTCCGCTCTCCTGCTGTAGTATCGCACTCTAATTTTATTGATAACTTGTTGTAAAAAGAGTGATATTTGATTGCCATCTTCCATGATTTAGTTCTCTTTTTGTTCCCGTGCAGAAATGGTTTTTTAGTTCCCTGGTGATGTCAAACATAAAGTAAGGGAGATAGAAGGCAGCTTTCCCGAATTAAACAAGCCATAAAAATCAATCTCATACCTCAGAGGGTACATACACTGGTAATATGATGATTTTTAGTATAAAAATATGGTAGACACGGAAGTTGGCGCACACTAGCTCCCCCTCCAGTAGATTTCAGATATAAGGCAACATTCCCGTCTATTACGGTGCAAATGGCCCACTATCCTGCATTTATTGCATGATAGCGGGAAGATGTCACGCTGAAGTGGGCGAATAGTCAGGATATAAGGCAATGTGCCTTAGAATATATGTTAGCCATTAAACCAGGGTCATGACAATGTTCAATCTTAATGAAGCAGCGGTTGCCTACGCGAAAGCGGCAGGTCGAGTATTGGGTGATGACTCAGATTACTTGAATAGGAATGAAGCGCTCATACCTGTGTTTGTCTTCTTACTGTTTCAGTCAATCGAAATCTCTCTAAAGCACCTTGGCATAGAGGCAGGACTATTCACAGAACAAGAAGCTAGGGACAGGAAGCTGACAAAAAATGGTCATGGGGTAAGGGAAATTGCTGACCTAGTTAATGCCAAGTTGGGTGCAGAGAAGGACTATCCGGTAGTAAACGCGTTAATGGCGGGATTACTTGAAGACGGGCACGCCGAGATTATCCGAAAGATGATCTTTGGCTTAGAGTTCGAAGCGACTAGGAAGTCTTACCAATCCAGAAATCTTGGGTATGCAAAACTCAATCAAGGAGACTTTGCTGTGGTAGAAGGGCTTCAGCCTTGGGCTGCAGCGGTCAGGAATGTAGCAGAGAATCTACCTAGAGCAGTTGGGGTAGTACAGAAATGGAAATCCTCTCCTTCAAATTCTGAACATTTCGCCATTTGGTGTCAATAATGCCTAGTATCAAGTTTGAAGTGCGACAAAGATAGAAATTATCCATAGAACAGTTCCTCTGGGGTTTTATAATTGTGGCGTTTTCTGGGTCTCTGGTTTAACTGCAAAGCAATGTAGTCGCATTGTCGCTGACTGAGAGATTCCATACTTTTATTTTTGGGTAGATACTGACGAATTAAACCGTTCACATTTTCATTGCTGCCACGCTCCCAGGAATGATATGGGTTGGCAAAGTAGAAGGTGACGCCACATTGCGCTTCGATCTGTTTGTATTTATGGAACTCCGTACCATTGTCTGCCGTGATGGTTTTGAAGTTTTCTGGGTATCGCCCTATCAACCTGGTGATTTTTTATTGAGCGAATGCATTGATTTGTTAGGCAACTTGCCGATAATGACATATCCAGTTTTGCGTTCCAATAAGGTAACTATGCAGTGATTGCTGCCTTTGCCGAAAACAGTATCTATTTCCCAGTGGCCCTTATATCTGCGGGTTTCAACGCTGGCAGGCCGCTCGGATATGTGGCGTTTATTGGCCAGTCTACCGCGGCTATCATAGGCTCTGTAGCGTTTGCGGCGTTGCTTGGGTGACTGCCTAAGATATTTCCAGAGATTGCCGCCATTAGCCTTATCTCGCCAGATATACTGGTATATGGTTTCATGGCTCAGGCGACGATTCATCAACTTGAAACGTCGCATATGACCAACGATTTGTTCGGGTGACCACTTTCGCTTTAGTAGCTTACGCACCAACAGGAAATCGGCATGACTGTAATGAAGATTGCGGCGGGATCTACTTCTTCTAGCCCTGGTTCTGCGTTGAGCTTTACTGGGCCTGTATGCTCCATCTGTGACATGGCATCTATTTCTGTCCAATTCGCGATATAGAGTAGAGAAATGTCTCCCCATAAGACCAGCAATTGAACGAATAGATAACCCTTGATGACTGAGCACAGAAAGCGTTACTCTTTCCTTATAGGTGAGCTGTTTATATGACATGGCTAATCCTCGACTTGGCGGAAGAAGAAAAGCCTGTATTACAGCTCACCTTTCTGAATTTTAAAAGTGTCGCACTTAGTATATGAATTCGGGATGGCTAACAAGGCGCTAGTTCGGACGCAAACTACGCTGCGCTTCGTCTGCGCCGCACAGCTTGGTCGTTATGCGCAGAAGATAAACAACTGGAAGTATTATTCATATAAATGAAGGAGAGTACTAAACATGGATAATGAGAAGGAATTCAGCACTGATAAATTATGTAAAGAAGTAAATATTGACGGGTTTACCTTAACAATTTCCTCAGAAAAAATTGGCGAAGGAGAATGGACGCTATCAATAATTAACGAACATGGAGTATCAAACAATTGGCATGAGTACTTCCCAACGCCACAAAAAGCATTGGATCAAGCGCTGCTTGCAATCAAAGAGGAAGGAGTAGAGTCATTTAATGAAAAAGATCTACTCAGTTCATTTTAGTTTAGATAGGGCACATAACCAGACACTCCACCTAACCGCCGCAAGCAACGCGGCGGTCAGGTCAGTGCAACGTTAAGCGTATAAAAAATGGAAATTACGAATCTAATCTTTAATCTGTACTTTTTTGGCTTAGTGATTGTGTTGGGTATCATTTATGGAGAAAATACGGGACACCCGTAAAATTATTACAACACTCCCAGGAATGATATAAGTTTTAACTTGAAATTTAGGAAACAACATGGAGGTTGTTATGACAAGAGCCCGTCAAACCTTAGTGAGCTTGGAAGCCACTCCTTTCTACCACTGTATCTCCCGCTGTGTACGTCGTGCCTGGTTATGCGGAGATGATCCCTACACCGGT